>JAAWNY010000091.1 GCA_022799175.1 Lachnospiraceae bacterium
ATTTTTTCAGTACTATTTTATTTCCGCAGACCGGACAGTTACCCTTGGTCTCCTGTACTATTTTTTTCGTATTTTCAGGCCAGAGAGGCGGCAGATGCGCAAACGATGAATCAACTGTATGGCATTGGGGAGGTTACGGATCAGGAACTGGAAGAACAAAGCGCCCGTATGCGGAACAATTCTAAATATATCCAGGACTTTGAAAATATAGTTACCTATGTGATGGAAGGAGAGAAAGAAAATTCTTGGTTGGTTTATGCCGTAGCGGATATTAATTTTTATTCTGCAAAAACCAGGGCGCCGATGATTCTTTGGTGTTATGTGACAAAGGATAGCCAGGAAAATTATACTATCAAAGATAATCGTCAATTTTCTTCTGCAGAACTCCAGTTTATTGATGCGGCAAATCATTCGGAGGAGGTGCGGAGACTGGCAGCTGATGTGAACCGACGATTAAGAGAAGCGCTGAGTTCGGATGAAAAGCTGAATCGAGTCTATGGCGTATTGCGAGATGGTTCGCCGGTATGGGAAGGAACCGAAGAAACAGAACCGGAAGTGGTGATTGGCGGAGATAGTGTAGAGACAACTGCGGAGGAGACACCATGAATGTAAAGGACTTTTATTTTGAGTTACCCCAAGAGTTGATTGCGCAAGATCCGTTGGAAGATCGAGCTGCTTCTCGTCTGCTGGTGATGAGTAAGGAGACCGGCGAGATAGAACACCGGACTTTCCGAAATATTACGGAATATTTGCGGCCCGGGGATTGTCTAGTCATCAATGATACGAAGGTGATTCCGGCCCGATTGTTTGGCATAAAGGAAGATACCGGAGCAAAGATCGAGGTTTTGCTGTTGAAGAGGCGGGAAAAGGATATCTGGGAGACTCTGGTAAAGCCAGGTAAGAAATCTCGGCCAGGCGCCACCCTGGTGTTTGGCGAGGGATTGCTTAAGGGCACGGTTTTAGAAGTGGTAGAAGAAGGAAATCGTCTAATTCAGTTTCAGTACAAGGGGATTTTTGAGGAGGTGTTGGATCAGCTGGGGCAGATGCCATTGCCTCCTTACATTACTCACCAGCTTCAGGACAAGAATCGTTATCAGACGGTATATGCTAGACAGGCAGGTTCGGCGGCTGCGCCTACGGCAGGGCTACATTTTACGCAGGAGTTGCTAAAGCAGATTGAGGAAATGGGCGTGAAGGTGGCGCGTGTGACCCTACATGTAGGACTGGGAACTTTCCGACCGGTGAAGGTTGACAATGTGCTGGATCATCACATGCATTCAGAATTTTATGAAGTGAGTGAAGAGGAAGCAAAAAAGATTAACCAGACGAAAGCTTTGGGAGGACGGGTAATTTGTGTGGGGACTACCAGTTGCCGGACGCTGGAATCGGCTACCGGGGAAGATGGAATCCTGAAAGCGGGAAGCGGATGGACAGAGATTTTTATTTATCCGGGTTATCGCTTTAAGATTCTTGATGGTCTGCTCACCAACTTTCATTTGCCGGAGTCTACCCTGGTGATGCTGGTGTCAGCATTGGCAGGAAGAGAGCAGGTTCTTCATGCGTATGAAGAAGCGATCGGTGAGAGGTATCGCTTTTTTAGCTTTGGGGATGCGATGTTTATTTACTAATGGCAGGACAGTTATGCAGTGGGAAAGACGAGGAGGGATATGGTAGCAATCCGTTTGAATAAATATTTAAGTGAGCAAGGAGTCTGCTCCCGCAGAGAGGCCGATCGGCTGATAGAAGCAGGAGAGGTAACGATTGATGGCCGGAGGGCGGTGGTGGGCGAAAAGGTGACTGGGGAAGAGTTGATCTTTTGCAGCGGGAAACTAGTGGGGGGAGAGACCGGACCCCGAAAGATAAAGGCTGTGCTGTTGGCAGTCAACAAGCCAAGAGGTGTGGTCTGTACAACTTCAGATAAAGATCGGGCGCCAAATGTGGTAGAACTGGTAGGCTATCCGGAGCGGATTTATCCGATTGGAAGATTGGACAAGGATTCGGAGGGGCTACTTCTGATGACAAATCAGGGAGAGTTGGCCAATCAAATCATACATGCAGGAAATCTACATGAGAAGGAATATTTGGTGACGGTGGATTCCTTGATAAATGAGGCTTTTCTCAAAAAGATGAGAGAAGGTGTGGAATTGAAGGAACTAGGAGAGATAACCCGCCCATGTCGAGTAGATTGGGAGGGAAAAAGAACGTTTCGTATCGTATTGACTCAGGGAATGAATCGTCAGATTCGCCGGATGTGTGAGACATTAGATTACCATGTGGTTGCACTGAAACGGATTCGGATCATGAATATTCATCTGGGAAAGCTGAATCCTGGAGATTATCGGAATGTGACATGGGAGGAGTGGAAGGAGCTGGAGCGAAGGTTACAGGAAGGAAATGACGACGGTTCGGACAATTGAAATGTCAGAGGAAATGAAATTTGGCAGGAGCGTGAAAATGGTGGAAGTAAGAGATGACAGAATTCAGCAGATGAAAGAGCTGATAGCTGTACTATTGCCGGCAGCAAGAGCTTATTATCAGGAAAGCCGGGAGATTATGAGTAATTTGGAGTACGATCGGCTTTATGATGAATTATTAAAGCTGGAGTCAGAAACGGGAGTAATATTGGCAGGAAGTCCAACACAGCAGGTGGGGTATGAGATTTTGAGCGAGTTGCCAAAAGAAGCGCATGAGTCCCCAATGTTATCGCTGGATAAGACAAAAGAGATAAGCGCCTTACAGGAATGGCTGGGAGAGCAGCCGGGATTGCTTTCTTGGAAGCTGGACGGGTTGACGATTGTGTTGACATATGAGGGAGGAGAGCTGGTGAAGGCAGTTACCCGGGGGAATGGGGAGATTGGGGAAGTCATCACCAATAATGCACGGGTTTTTGCTAATGTTCCTTTGCGGATTGCTTATCAGGGGCAGTTGATTCTTCGCGGTGAGGCGGTGATTAAATATTCGGATTTTAAGCAAATCAATGAAGAAATTGTGGATGTGGATGCCCGCTACAAGAATCCCAGGAACCTGTGCAGCGGGTCTGTGCGTCAGTTGAACAACGAAATAACGGCCAAACGAAATGTGAATTTTGAGGCATTTATGTTGGTGAAAGCAGAAGGGGTCGATTTTCGAAATTCTCGAAAGGCTCAGTTTGAATGGCTGCAAAGACAGGGGTTCGATGTGGTGGAATATCGAGAGGTAAACAGGGAGACTTTACCGACGGCTGTGGAAGCATTTTCGGAAAATGTTCTTTCTTGCGACATGCCATCGGATGGGTTAGTACTTTTGATGGATGATATTGCCTACGGGGAATCTTTGGGGAGAACTGCAAAGTTTCCCCGCAATTCGCTTGCCTTTAAGTGGGCGGATGAGATTCGGGAGACACAACTTTTGGAGATTGAGTGGAGTGCTTCCCGGACAGGGCTGATCAATCCGGTGGCGATTTTTGAGCCGGTTGAGTTGGAGGGAACTACGGTGAGCCGGGCCAGCGTTCATAATATCAGCATTATGGAATCGCTGGAATTAGGAGAAGGAGATAGGATTACCGTTTATAAAGCGAACATGATTATTCCCCAGATCGCAGAGAATCTAACTCGCAGTAAGACGGTTAAGATTCCAGATAGATGTCCGGTTTGCGGGGGCAGAACGGAGATTCGCCAAATGAACGACGTTCGTTCTCTGTATTGCACAAACCCAGGATGTCAGGCCAAAAAAATCAAGAGTTTTACGTTGCTGGTAAGCAGGGACGCATTGAATATTGACGGTCTGTCCGAGGCGACACTGGAAAAATTCATTGCCGCGGGTTTCATTCATGAATATGCAGATATTTTTCATTTGGATCAATACCGAGAGACGATTGTGGAGATGGAAGGCTTTGGACAGAAATCGTTTGACAATCTGATAGCAGCGATACGAGCGGCATCACAGACCACGTTGCCAAGGATGATTTATGGATTGGGTATTACCGGGATCGGTCTGGCGAATGCAAAGATGTTGTGCCGTAGGTTTCATGCGGATTTTGCCGCTATGCGAAAGGCAGAAAAAGAAGAGCTGATAGCGATCGATGGAATTGGCGAGGTATTGGCAGACGCGTGGATCGGATATTTTTCTCTTGCGGAGAATAACCGTCAAGTAGATAAACTATGGTCAGAGCTGGTGATAGAACAGGAGCCGGAAAGTCAGGAAGAGGCGATATTTGCAGGGAAAACTTTTGTGATTACCGGGTCGGTAGAACATTTTGCTAATCGGAAAGAGTTGCAAGCAGAAATCGAGAAACGGGGAGGAAAAGCCACCGGATCGGTGACTACAAAAACCAATTATCTGATCAATAATGATACAACATCCAATTCATCAAAAAATAAAAAGGCGAAGGAACTGGGAATCCCGATCATTTCAGAGAGGGATTTTCTGAAGATGCTGGAAGGAGAAGAACA
The DNA here is from genome assembly GCA_022799175.1 of Lachnospiraceae bacterium. Classification (GTDB taxonomy): domain Bacteria; phylum Bacillota; class Clostridia; order Lachnospirales; family Lachnospiraceae; genus Brotaphodocola. The sequence goes on from JAAWNY010000091.1 coordinate 4,431, forward strand.
TGCCAATAAAAGTACAGAATGATCTGCCAGCTCGGGCGATTTTAGAGTCGGAAAATATCTTTGTGATGGATGAAAAAAGAGCCTTAAGTCAGGATATTCGACCGTTACAGATATTGATTCTGAATTTGATGCCGATCAAGGAAGAAACAGAAACACAGCTTTTGCGGGCGCTGTCCAATACACCGCTGCAGGTAGATTGCACTTTTTTGATGATGTCCACCCATACTTCTAAGAATACTTCAGCAAGTCATTTGAATAAGTTTTATGTATTTTTTGAAGATATCCGACGGAAAAAATTTGATGGAATGATTATTACTGGCGCTCCGGTGGAGAATTTGAAATATGAAGAGGTGAATTACTGGGAGGAACTGAAAAAGATTATGGAGTGGTCAAAGATCCATGTTCATTCCACTCTCCATATCTGCTGGGGAGCGCAGGCAGGACTTTATTACCATTATGGAATTCCCAAATATCAGAGGGATAAAAAACTTTCTGGTATCTATGAACATAAAGTTCTGCATCATAAAGTGCCGCTGGTTCGCGGGATGGATGATTATGTGATGGCTCCTCATTCCCGCTATACGGAGGTGCACCGGCAAGACATTGCGCAGCATCCGGAGCTGAATATTCTGGTGGAATCCCGGGAGGCAGGGGTATTTTTGATCATGAAAAGGGATGGGAGTCAGGTGTTTATCCAGGGACATCCGGAATATGATCGCATGACCTTGAACAATGAGTACCACCGGGATCTGGAGAAGGGATTATCGCCGGAGGTTCCCTGTAATTATTATGAGGATAATGATCCGTTTGGGCGTCCGGTTCTGAGTTGGCGAAATGTGTGCAACACGCTCTATTCCAATTGGCTTAATTATTACGTGTATCAAACTACGAATTATATTCTGGAGGAAATACCAGAAGGCGATGTTTAAAGGAGGATATCATGATTGAGGGAAGAACGATAGGAGCGTGGACAGAAGCATTGGCTTCCAAGGCTCCAGTACCAGGAGGAGGCGGTGCCTCTGCTTTGGGGGGAGCATTGGGAGCGGCATTGGGACAGATGGTTGTCAATCTGACTGTGGGCAAAAAGCGATATGCCGCTGTGGAAGAGGAAATGCAAGAACACCTGGCGGCGCTGAAAAAATTGCAGGAAGATCTGTTGGGTTTAGCCGATCAGGATGCAGAAGTGTTTGCTCCGCTGGCAGAAGCATACGGGATGCCGGCAGAAACGAAAGAGCAGAAAGCTAAGAAGGAACGGGTTATGGAAGAGCGGCTGCTGGCCGCCAGTCTGGTGCCACTGCAGATGATGGAAAAAGCTTCGGAAGTATTAGATATTCTTAAAGAGTTGGAAAAGAAGGGGAGCCGGATGGCTGTATCCGATGTAGGAGTGGCAGTGCAGTTTGCGCGGGCGGCTCTGTTAGGAGCCGTGATGAATGTCTATATCAATACCAAATCCATGAAAAATCGGGAAAGAGCGGATGAACTGAACAGAAGGGCACAAAAACTGACAAGAACAGGCGTACAGAAGGCGGATGAAGTCTATAGCCGGGTTTTGGAAAGCCTGGGAGGAGGAACTCCATGATTCGTTTAAAAGGAGTAGAAGTTTCTGCTAAAATCAAGGAACAGGTTCAAAAAATGCTTTCGGAATGGGATGGTCCCGTGCCGAAGTTGGCAATTGTCCGGGTGGGAGAGAATCCAGATGATATCTCATATGAGCGGGGAGCTATCAAAAAGCTGGAAAGTTTTGGATTGCAGGTGCAATCTTATGAATATCCCGCAGACATCTGTGACGAAGCGTTTAAAAAAGCTTTTCGGACAATCAACGAAGCTGAGGATATCACAGGGATTTTGTTGTTGCGGCCATTGCCAAAACAGATCTGTGAGAAGGATATTGAAGAAATGATCGATCCAGCGAAAGATTTAGACGGAATTTCGCCAATTAACATTGCCAAAGTGTTTGCCGGGGATACATCTGGTTTTGCACCTTGCACCGCCGAGGCAGTGGTGGAGGTGTTAAAACAGAACGAGATATCGCTCACCGGAAAGCGGGTGGTAATTGTAGGCCGGAGTATGGTGGTGGGGAAACCATTGTCTATGTTGATGTTGAAAGAGAATGCGACGGTTACCATTTGTCATACACGTACCCAAGATTTAAAAGGGACCTGCCAGGGAGCTGAGATTTTGGTGGCAGCAGCCGGAAAAGCCAGGATGATTCAGGCAGAGTATGTGGGAGACGGCGCAATCGTAGTGGATGTGGGGATCAATGTAGACGAGAATGGAAAACTGTGCGGAGATGTGGATCTGGAAAGTATAGAGGAAAAAGCGGCTATGGGAACCCCGGTGCCTGGCGGAGTGGGAACGGTTACCACGGCAGTGTTGGCAAAGCATCTGGTACAAGCTAGTCAGAGAAGTTCCTTTTCAAAATAAAAGAAAAAAGGAGGAGAAAGATGGCAAAAATTTTGTTGGTCAATGGAAGCTGTAAAGAAAAAGGTTGTACTTATACGGCGCTTAATGAAATTGTTTCGGTTTTGGAGCAGGAGGGGTTGGAGACAGAGATTTTTCAGTTGGGAAAGGAAGCGATTCGGGACTGTATCGGGTGTGGAGGTTGCCGGACTCAGGGAAAATGTGTGTTTGATGAAGACGCAGTAAATGCGTTTGCTGAGCTGGCTAGAGAGGCAGATGGTTTTGTATTTGGGACACCGGTTTATTACGCCCATCCCAGTGGCCGGATTCTTTCGTTTTTAGATCGGGTGTTTTATTCGGCCGGCAGTGCTTTTGCCTATAAGCCGGGGGCAGCAATCGCTTCAGCTAGGCGAGCGGGAACCACAGCTTCTGTAGATGTATTGAATAAATATTTTATGATTGCCCGGATGCCAGTGGTTTCGTCTACTTATTGGAATATGGTTCATGGAAATACTCCGGAGGAAGTAAAGCAAGATTTGGAAGGAATGCAGATCATGCGGGGAATCGGAAAAAGTATGGCCTGGATGGTGAAATGTATCGCAACAGGAAAAAGTGCCGGAATCAATTGCCCGGAACCAGAGACTGTAGTACGGACGAATTTTATTCGATGAATAATATTTTCTATTGAAGATACGTCTTGCAGAAAGAGTTGGGAGAGTGGCCTGTCTGTCGGAAACTTAAAAACTGCCGACAGACAGGCGATTCTCCCGTTCTTTTCTTTAAAGCGGAATATTCTGAGGGTGATGACTTATTTGGTGATATCTTCTGTTTTTGACTGATAAGCGATGCGTTTGCCGCCATGTCGGACGTAGATAATGCCACATGGTTGAAAACCGTTCTTCTCCAACATTTTCTGCATGGGAATATTGGCCTGGTGGGTGTCAATGCGAACATTGTGGTTGCTTTGTTCTAGACACCAGTGGACACAAAAGGAAGCAACGCCCCTGCGCCCCGAGGGAGAAGCAACCCGATGCATAACGCCATAAGGTTTGTCATTCAGCCAAGATCCGTCGTATATTTGAGCGTAATCCGGATCGGCTTCTATGGCAAAATAGAAGATACCCAGCGGTTCTTCCTCTTCCCAGCAGAGATAGCTACAACCCTTTTGAATGTCGGTAAGAATCTGTTCCCGGGATGGATAGTTATCACCCCATTGATCTGGATTGCCATGTTCCCTCATGAAGATTCGGGATTTGGCATAAAGATCCAGTGCGGTGTCTAAGTCGGACAGAGTGGTTCTGCGGATTTCCATTATGTTCCTGCCTTTCCTTGATTGAGCTTATTTTCGCTCTGCATTCCGTCGACAAAGCAAGAAAAATGCAGAGCAGAATAGCTTCATCATAGCAGATAAATGGAGAACTGTCATCTGATATTTTGTGACGGATATTGTTACTGTTCACACCCAATGTCATTTAGATAAGGAAACGAGAAGCATAAGCAAGGAAATGAGGCGAGAACCAACGCCAAACCGTCTGCTCCTTTTTCCGGTT
>JAAWNY010000019.1 GCA_022799175.1 Lachnospiraceae bacterium
GCTACCCTCTGGAGAAATGTGGGGTATTATACCACCATATTTATTGCAGGACTGCAATCGGTTCCGGATGAGCTCTTCGATGCGGCGAAGGTAGACGGAGCCAACGGATTGCAGAAGTTCTGGAACGTAACTTTTCCTATGATGAGTTCTATGGTGTTTTTCTGCCTTGTCATTGCGACAATTTGGGCGTGGCAGGTATTTGATTTGACTTATACCATGACCAAAGGAGGTCCGGCAAGAAGTACCTTATCTACGGGACTGCTGATCTACAACACCGCTTTTATCGACAATCAGGTGGGAAGAGCATCGGCGCAAAGCTGGGTTTTATTGATTGTAATTTTGACTCTTACCGGTCTTTATTTTCTTGGACAGAAGAAGTGGGTGTATTATGAAAATGATTGAAAAAAGAAATAAAGTCATTCTGTATATTTTATTGACCATTGGTGCGGTTCTTTTCCTAATGCCCATATGGACGGTTTTGGTAATCAGCTTTACATCCGAGGGGCAGGTCTATACTTCAGGTTCGGCATTGTGGCCTAGACAGCCGACTTTGGAAAATTATCAAAGAATTTTTGAGGCATATCCTTTTGTGGACTGGTTTCGAAATTCGGCAATTGTGACATCTCTTTATACATTAGGACAATTTATATCCTGTACCTTTACTGCATATGCCTTAACACATTTTAAATATAAAGGACGGGAACTAATTTTGGGATTTCTTTTAGCAACCATGATGCTCCCCTTCCAAGTACAGATGGTTCCACTTTTCCTAGTTATGACAAAGTTAAAGCTTGTCAATACCATTTGGTCTCTGGTGGTTCCGGCATTTTTTGGCGATGTGACAGGCGCCGTGTGTATCTTTTTGCTTCGCCAGGCATTTTTGCAGGTGCCGGCAAGTCTATCTGATGCGGCTTATGTGGATGGGGCTAATCCATTTCAGGTATTTACGAAGGTATATTTGCCACTGACTAAGCCATATCTGGCAGTCATGGTTTTGTTGTCCTTTATGACCAGCTGGAATGATTTTTCCAGACCGTTGGTATATATCAGCGATATTAACCGGATGACCGTGACGGGAGGACTTTCTTTTTTTCGGACAGAATGGCAGATTGACTGGAGCCTTACCATGACGGGAACCCTGATGGCGATTCTTCCCTGCGTGCTTTTGTATGTGTTTTTACAGAAGTATTTTGAGAAGATGGTGATTTCCAGCGGGGTGAAAGGATGATAATTGTTTTCTTGCACGGTTACTGTCCGACTGCCTGGATTGCTTCCAGGAATCCCTGATAGCGATAGGCATAGGTGTTATAGAGCGGCTGAACTTTTTTTACAAAAGCGGCCTGATCCTCCAAATATGTGATTTGTCCTCCAGATTTTATAAATGTTTCTTTTGCTTTTTGTTCTTCGGATTCCCATAAATTTCGCTGGAAAATGGAAGCATCGGAGGCCGCCTGACGCAGGATCTCTTGATCTTCCGGTTCCAGCTCTTCCAGAATTTTTTTATTTATAACAATCATTTCAGGGATTCTGGTATGCCCATCCATTACCATATAGGGGGCTGTCAGGTAATGACCCGTGCTGACATAGCTGGGGAAATTGTTTTCAGCTCCGTCGATACGTTGTTGTTTCAGCTGTGTGGATACAGCTTCATAAGGAAGATCAATGGGATTAGCGCCCAGAATACTGACAAGGTCCACCATAAAGGAGCTCTGTTGTACACGGATATAGAGTCCTTCCAGATCTTCCGGCTTTGTGATCGGCTTGTCTGTGGTATAAAAATTTCTGGCACCAGCATCGAACCAGCATAATCCTTCCAAGCCGCTTCGCTCAAGACTCTGTAGAAAATAGTCTCCCAGCTCGCTGTCTAGAACTTGCCACATATGTTGGGAATCTCTGTAAATATAGGGCATTTCCAGTACGGTCAGTTCTGGATTGTAGTCCGTCAGCAAGGCAATCGAGGTTCGTACCATATCAATTCCGCCATAATGAAGCTGGGATAATGTGCTTTTTTCATCTCCAAGTTTGGAAGCATGATAAGGGATGATTTGAATTCGCCCTTCTGTCCGCTCCGCAACAAGATCTGCAAAATAGTCGCAGGCAATGGACGTCGGATGGTCGGCGCGTTGGTTGTCAGCCAGACGCAAAAAAATTTGTCCGTTTCGGGTCATCGGTTTTTCAATCCACTCCTTCTCTGTTCTATAAACGGAGGGGGAAGATTCCGGCTTTTCTGATAGATGTGAAAAGTAAAAATAACAGCAGGCAAATGTCAGAATACATAATTCTAAGATCAAAAACAGCAACTTATTTTTCTTCATAATCATTTCTCCCATAAAAAGTTTAGTGGTTATCTGGCATAAAGAAAATTTGATTTCGATATTCAATGGGAGTCAATCCGGTCTTTTTTTTGAAAATTCTTGAAAAATAGTTGGGGTCCAGATAGCCTACCAGGACACCGACTTCCCGAATATTGACTTTGGGATTTTTTAAGTACTCTTTTGCTTTTTCCACACGTAGGTTAATGAGATAATCTTTACAGGTAGTTCCGTTAAATTGTTTGAATATTTTATTAAAATGGGGGACGGACAAATGATACAGATTAGCCATCTGCTCGATGGAAATCTCATTCATATATCCAGTGTCCAGAAGATGTCTGGCTTCTTTAGCAATTTCTGCTGCTCTTGCCTGACTGGCTCTTGCGGGGAGGGAGTGGGTTGGCATGGGGGCCTGTTGTAAAAACTCTTCTTCAGAAGGAACCGAATGTTGACGCAAAGTTTTGCGGACAATGGCAGATGTTTCAAGTTCATCGGCCGGTTTGATCAGATATTCAACAGCGCCCATGGAAATTGCTTGTTTGGCATAGCTAAATTGTGCATAAGCAGTCAAAAATACGAGTTTTACCTCTGGAAGCTGTCTGCGGATTTCCCATCCGGCATGAATTCCATCTAAAACGGGCATTTCGATATCCAGAAATACCAGATTTACTTTTTCTGCCAAGGCAATCGAAACGGCTTCGCGACCATTTTCGGCTTCTAGGAGAATCAGTTGGTTTTTGAAGTGGCTGCTTAAGATATGACTGATTACAGATCTTGACATTTCCTCGTCATCGGCAATTAATACTTTAAGCATGTTTGCAATCCTCCAGTAAAATTCTAATTTCAATGCAGGTTCCAATATGTTCTTTTGCATATATCTTTATTTTACATTGAGGGTAAATCAATTTTAAACGTTCAAATACATTTCCTGCTCCCAGGCCGGTGCCGGAGCTTGTGTCGGATTGTAAAAGATGTTTGTGGTGCGGTTTGTCGGAAAGGGCGGCAGCATTACCAATAATCGGAATTTGTGCGTTCAATCGTTGGATTTCCTTTCGGGACATGCCAACACCATTGTCAAGAATACGAAGGATTAGCTCATCCGAGCTTTCATAGATGCGGAGCTTTACCCGTCCGCCATGTTCTTTCACAAGGACTCCGTGCTTAATGCTGTTTTCTACAAGGGGCTGGAGGGTGAAAGGCGGGATATAATATTGATTGGTTTCTACGGCGGCGTTCAACTGATAATCCAGTCGTTCTCCGAAACGCTTTTTCTGAATAAAAATAAAGCTTTTTAACACGCCGAGCTCTTGAAAAAGAGTTACGGCTTCTTCTTTGTTTTCTAACGTGTAACGGAAAAACCGGGACAAGTGGGTAATCAACTCATAAGTCGTGTCGGCATTTTCTTTTGTGGCAGCGCCGGCAATGACATTCAAAGTATTGAAAAGAAAATGAGGATTGATTTGTGACTGGAGAAGAGAAAAACGAGCTTTTTCCAACATCTTTTCACTGTTTATGATCCGGATTTCCTGGGAATAGACTTTGTGGGTGAGAAGCTGTTTCTCTTTTAATTCTTGGATGACATTTTTGAGAACTAACTTCATTTGGTTCACAGCCCGGTTCAGATGCCCAATTTCGTCCTGGCGGTCAGAGGGAAGATCCGCGGTATCAAAATTTTCCTTTGTGATTTCATTTACTGCAAGCGAGAGCGCTGTGAGAGGATTTAATACCTGCCTTTTTACATAAAACAGAAATAAGACGGAAGCCCCTGCAGCAAGGATTAGCAGCAGCATGGAAATCTGGTGTTCTGTGCGCATACTATTCTGCATATCAAAGTAGATTTCGGTTCCGAAAGTAAGGCTTTCTTCCAGAAGCTTTCTTGTATATTCGAGAATCTGAGAAGAGGATTGCCGAACATCTATGATTTGCCGGACCTCATAATTTGCACCGGTGGGGTTTCTGGCAATCATATCAAAATTGACATAGGTATTTTTGATGGATTGAATCAACAAATAGCTTTCTAATGACATGCCGTCTGCTTCCTGGATCATTTTCCCTAAGACATGCCGGACTTTGTTGTTATTATTTATAAAATTGATCCAATTTTGCTCGGTTTTATCTGCCATGTAAGTTTCAAATAAAACAGGATTTTCAGAAAATAAAGTCATGAACTGGTTGATGGTATAGTATTTTGTTAACACGCGATCGAATTGTTCTTCACATTTGGTACCATGGTAAATCGAATAAAGATTAGAACTGGCGAAGAGGATCCCCATAAATGACAGAAAAAGTAATACTTTTATTTGAGTAGAGACAAATTTCATTTGAAATTTTTCCATGTTGATTTCCTCCGGCATTGATTTTGCTTTTAGCTTTGCCATCATTGTACTGCTGACCGGATGAAAGTGCAATGTGGTAAAAACAAACAGGGGTGTCGCAAAACAATATCATTTAGATAAATAGTGATAAAAGGTATGCCAAGGAAGAGGGGCGAAAAGCAATGGGAATTCTTAATCTCTGCAAAGTCAAACTATCACAGACGATTTCCCGTTACTTTTCTCCCCTCTTCCTTGGCTGATTTTCTCATTTCTTTATCGAAATGACATGATGTTGGGGTAAAAGTCCATGTGTCACGAAATTGTGTCGCAAAATCCGTGTTATTACATTTAGCAGTTTCATTTAGAAGCTATTTATTGGCAAAATCAGAAATTCTCTCAATGGCCCGGATCAAATCCTCCATAGTGGTTTTGTCCTTGGGTTTGTAATCATTTTCTGTTTTTGCAGTAACGAATCCAAAGTATGCGCTGGCACCTACATTGGACCGGTATACCGATTCGATTTCTTCGGCATCATCAAATTTCGGCTGAGTTCCTAAAGTTTCATTATAAGGAACTCCGCAAGAGAGAAGAGCAATATAACCCATCTCGTCCCGGTTGATTGTGGAGTCTGGCATAAAAGCCGTTCTTTTGGCTGCCTCATCTTTGGTTACCCCAGCGTTGTATAAGGTTCCCTGGGCGGCAGAGATGCTCGGATCCTTTAAATCCATCATTTCTGCTTCGACAACAGCGGCGATCGCATTGTAATCCGGGTCGGATTTGGGAACATCAGAGATGGTCACTGGATTTTTCGGGGCTTCTAAGTTCCATAGCTTTGCCAGCATTTTTGCACAATCCCGGTTCGTGATTTCCCGGGTCAGATCCAATTCACTGGTCTCATCGATATATCCTTTGGCAGCAGCTCTTAGAAGTTCTTCATCATTTTCTATATTGGCAATCCTTGTGCCTCCAAGAATTTTGTAGGCAATGCTGGAATCCTGATTGCCATTCTTATCTGTTACCTGAAGCTTGATGAATTTGCCGGCGGCATCATTGGGAATGGTGAACAGTTTTTCAATCCCAACAGGTTCATAAGAACCGTCTTGGCTGTCAGCTATAAGCCACTGGTAACTCAGATCATTATTGTCGCCGCCAAGGAGAACGGAGCTTCCTTCAATCTTATTTCCCGGGATGGGAACACCTATAATCTTAGTTTCCACTGGCCGGGGATATGATTTTCCATTGATGGATACATTTTCCATAACAGGTTTTTCCCAGTTTAAAGCACGGATGTCTGTTCCGGCTCCGGTAATTTCGACGTTTTTCAATACCAGACCAGTAATGGGAACTTCATCAAAAGCCTCCATAAAGATGCCGTATTCACCACCGTTGCTGGAAAGGTTTTCAATGGTAATGTTTTTGAACTGCGGCAGGTACTCTCCATCACGCCCGACGTCATATAACATGGTTGCATGTACAACCGCATTGCCCACGGATTTTACCTTGGAATTGCGCAGATAAACATTTTCGATGGCGCCGCCTCGCTCGGCATTGGTTTTAAAGCGAAGTGCGTAGTTTAAACTGGAGCTGTCAAAAGTGTTGTTATCAGCAAACAGATTTTTGATGCCTCCGCTCATTTCGCTACCGCAGGCAATGCCTCCGTGTCCGTCTGCGAAGGTGTTGTTCCGGATAATCAGGTTCTGAGTTGGCCAGCCAGCTTCACCGAGTTCGCGACCATCACGATTGCGTCCGGCTTTTACGGCAATACAGTCGTCCCCGGTATTGAAATAACAGTCCTCAATCAATACGTAATTGCAGTTTTCTGGATCGCAACCATCGTTATTGTAACCGTGAGTGTCGATAGTCACACCTCTAGCTGTGAAGTTGGTGCAGAGAACAGGATTCAGTTCCCACATTGGGGAGTTGGCAATCGTCACGCCTTCAATCAATACATTTTCACATTCAATAGGCTGAACAAAATTGGGCCGGAGGAAATGTCCGTCACCGAATACACGTTCTTCGGCTGGGACGCCTTCGTCAGTCATTTTTCTCAGAAGCTTCGCATCTGCCGAGGAAGGTTTGGAAATAGAACCATCGGCATTGACAGTACGGCTCCAGTTCCACCACGTATCCTTGTCAGCTTGTCCGTCCAGAGTGCCCTTTCCGGTTACTGCAATATTTTTCTGTTGATAGGCATAAATAAGAGGACTCCAGTTATAGCATTTCGAACCCTCATAATGGGCAAATACCAGCGGATAATTCTCCGGAGTGATTTCCCGAGTGAATTTAAGAACCGTGTCTTTTTCTTCAAGAGATAAATTTATGTTGTTTTTTAATGTAAGTGCTCCCGTATCGTAATCTCCGGAGGGAATTCTGACGGTTCCGCCGCCCTTTTCACTGGTTTCGTCGATTGCTTTCTGGATTGCCGCGGTATCTAGTTGGCCGTCGTTGGGGACCGCACCGTAATCCAGAACATTGACAGAGTAATCAGGGAATTTCGGATCACTGATATGAGTCAGGATTTCTTCTGCCATATCCCAGGAAAGGTTATTTGTTTCCGGAGAAGTATTTCCTAATGTTACGACTGGGGAACTTGGCGCTTCTGTTGTTTTGGCAGCAGTTGTCGCAGCAGTACTTTCTTGAGTTGCTGTATCAGAATATTCAGCCATAGCATTTTGGGGGTTGGAACATCCAGATATATGGATAGTCATCAATACAGCCATGGATAAAAGGATTTGTTTTTTCATATTTGTAATTTCCCTTCTTAATCATAGAGTGCTGAATCTGCGCGCCGGATTCATCTTCTGTTTCCAGGATATCATGAAATAATACCAAGAAACAAGAGGACTTTTTGCTTATTTTTAGCATTTATGGCGTTTTGCGGGGGCTTTTAGAAAATTGAAAACAAAGATTTTGGGAATAATGACGGGCTAAGACGCCAGCAAAGGCAATGGTTTGGGAAACGTGGGTTGAAAGCCAGAAAGGTTTGTGATATTCTTTTAAGGAAAACAGATGGCTGGTGAATGAGAGGAAGACCCTATGCCAATAGAGGAAAATGTGGAATATGCCATTCAGGTACAGGATGTGAGTAAAGTATACCGGCTGTATGATAAGCCGATTGATCGCCTGAAAGAGTCTTTAAGTCTGTCGCATAAGAATTATCACAAGGATTTTTTTGCACTAAATCGAATCTCGTTTCAGGTAAAAAAAGGGGAAACTGTGGGGATAATCGGAACCAATGGTTCGGGTAAATCCACCATTTTGAAGATTATTACCGGAGTGCTGACGCCCACCTCCGGAAAGGTTCAAGTAGAGGGTGTGATCTCGGCTCTCTTGGAGTTGGGAGCCGGATTTAATATGGATTATACCGGGATTGAGAATATCTATATGAATGGGACAATGATGGGATTTTCCCGCAGGGAAATGGAAGAGAAGCTGCAGGATATCCTGGATTTTGCGGACATCGGAGATTTTGTATATCAGCCGGTCAAGACTTATTCCAGCGGCATGTTTGTGCGGTTGGCATTTGCTTTGGCGATTAATGTGGAGCCGGAGATTCTGATTGTGGACGAGGCGCTTTCGGTGGGGGATGTATTTTTCCAGTCAAAGTGCTATCGGAGGATGGAGGAAATCCGGCAAAACGGGACGACCATTTTGATGGTTACTCACGATATGGGCAGTGTGATTAAGTATTGTGACCGGGTAGTGTTGTTAAATAAGGGGAATTTTATTGCAGAGGGCGTTCCGGGAGAAATGGTAGATTTATATAAGAAAATTTTGGCCAATCAGATGGATGATTTGGAAGAAGAGCTGCAGGAGATGAATGATTTCTCTGGTGAGATGAGCGGTTTGACAGATCAAAATCAGGCAGAAAAAAGAAGTGCAAAAGATGGCAAAGTCCGTAATGGACTGATGAAGGAGCATCTGACAATCAATCCCAACCGTACTGAATACGGGGACGGCAGGGCGGAAATCTATGATTTGGGGATGTTTGATGAAAGAGGAAATCTGACGAATCTGCTGCTGAAAGGAGAATATTTTACCATTCGGGAGAAAATTCGTTTCCGGACAGATATTCAGGCGCCGATTTTTACTTATACGATTAAGGACAAAAAGGGGGCGGAGCTGTCAGGAACCAATACCATGTTTGAGGGGGCTGATATCCGGCCAGTAAAGGCCGGGGACGAATATGAGGTGAATTTTCGTCAGAAAATGATGTTGCAGGGGGGCGAGTATTTGTTGTCCATGAGTTGTACTGGGTTTGAACAGGGGGAGCATACGGTGTATCACAGACTCTATGATGTGGCGAATATCACTGTGATTTCCAACAAAAATACGGTAGGAGTCTATGACATGGAGTCGGAGGTGGAAGCAGAGTACCGTCCGGCGGGAGAGCGGGCTTGACTGGAAATGAGATGAGGAGAAAAATGACGAGAATTGATAATGAGATTCAGATGACCTTAAAGGCATATGACGGGGACATCCGGCGGGTATTGTCAGACAATGACCGGCTGGATATTTTGTATGCTCTTTCTGACCAGCGGGAGCTGTTGCTGGAATGGTATGATTTTGAGCCGGATGCCAAACTTTTGCAGGTGGGAGCAGACTATGGCGCTATGACTGGGCTGTACCGGTCGGAGGTGGCACAGGTGACAGTGCTGGATACAAATAAGGAAGCGTTAGAGACTGTGCGGCTGCGATATCCGGGAGCAGAATCCATTGACTATGTACAGAAATCGCTGGCGGAATATGCGTCTGAGGCAGAGAACGTGTATGATTATGTGATGATGGTGGGGCAGGAAAAGGCGCTATGCCAGCAGGAGATCGATGATGCAAAGCGGCTCTTAAAGCCGGACGGAATTTTGATTGTGGCAGTTCCCAATGCTCTGGGGATGAAGTACTTAGCAGGGACGGCGCGGGAAGAAAATGCACTGACAAAGAAACGATTGCAGACAATGCTGTGTGGGGATTTTTTGAGTGCGGAAGTCGGACAAGGCCGGGGAGCTTGTATGAAAACCGGATTTTTGCGTTTCTATTATCCAATGCCGGATTATCGGACGCCGATCAGCATTTATTCGGATGCGTATTTGCCGAAGAAGGGAGATCTGACACGGGTGATTCCGGCATACGATTATCCTCAGTATCACGTGATGGATATGGGAGAAGGATTCGATGCTGTCTGCGAGGATGGGAAGTTTGATTTATATGCCAATTCTTATCTGGTGTTCTGGAGTGCGGATGAAGAAAAGCTGAGAAGGCAGAGTGAACGGATTTATATCAAGTATAATAAAACAAGAAAGGAAGAATTTCAGATAAAGACCTGCATTTGCCGGAAAGAGGAAGCAGAATTATCGGAGAACCGGGAAATGGCGGACCCGAAGGAAGAAAACGCCTGGTATGTGGAAAAAGCGGCGCTCAGTCTGAAGGGTATGGGACATATCTGGTCTTTTGAAGAGAAATATCGCAGTTTATCCAGGCAACATCGCTCTCTTAGGGTAGCCAGCCCGTCTTATCAGGAAGATAAAAATGCGGCGTTTTTCCCTTATTTGACGGGGCAGACCTGGGCAGAGAAGTTGGGGGAAGAACTGCAAGACGGGAAATTACCGCTTGCATTGTTACAGGATGCTATCGGGCAGATCTATGATATGGCACCGGAGAGCCAAAAGGATTTTGTGAGAACAGAAGAATTTTTGGAAGTGTTTGGAGGAGGACGGACCGATCAGGAGCTGACGGAGTCGGAGCTGGCATTGCTGGAAATGGATACGTCCCGGGAGGTTTCCAATATTGATGCGCTTTTCGAGAATATTCTACTGACAGAGGATGGAAATTATTGTCTGGATTATGAGTGGGTATTTGCTTTTCCGGTGCCAGAACATTTTGTGAAATACCGCATTCTTTATTATTTTTGCGAACAGTATGGGAGCTTGTTGGGGAAGGTGGGCGCAGATGAGATTCTGGCAGCTTTTGCCATTACTCCTGAGCAGGTACAGGTGTATCATAAAATGGAGATCAGCTTTCAGAACTATGTTCATGGGGAGAATCAGCAGCGTTACCTGGGTAACTATATGGTCAGCTCTCTGGGAAGGGAGCAGATTCGGCGGGTGGAAAGCGATCTGATGCGAGCTAGGGAGCGGATTGAACAGATGAAGATTCATGCGCGGGAGAAGGATGTAACCATCCGCAAGATGACGGAAGTGCAGCGTTTGACCAACAATCATGTGACCAATCTGGAGATCATGATTCGGGATCTGCGCCATGAGATCGACGAGATGGGAAAGACTCTTACCTATCTGAACCGTCATGAGGCACTGGTGTTCAAGGCCAGGCGAAAACTGGGCGAGCAGGTAAACAAAAAGTATCCGCCGGGATCTTTGGAGAGAAAAAAGTTAAAATATAAAAAAGAATATTTGTTACACCCCATCCGGTCGGCAAAATTGTATGCTACCGAAGAGGGAAGAAATTTGCGGGACGGGGATTTTCACATTGGGGATCTCTATCGGCAGCATGGCCGACTGCATTTTGAGTGGCAGGAACAGCCTAAGGTATCGATTGTGATTCCCGTATATAATCAGGTGCATTATACGTATGCCTGCCTGGTTTCGATTCGAGAACACACTCAAGATGTCAGTTATGAAGTGTTGATTGCAGATGATGTGTCGACAGATGCGACGGCGCGTCTGGGGGATTTTGCGGAAGGGTTGGTCATTTGCCGGAATGAAGAGAACCAGGGGTTCTTGAAAAACTGCAATCAAGCGGCTGCAAAAGCACGTGGCAAATATATTATGTTTCTTAATAATGATACGCAAGTGACAGCCGGGTGGCTCAGTTCGCTGGTGAATCTGATCGAGGCGGATGATTCCATCGGCATGGTGGGATCTAAGCTAGTGTATCCGGACGGGCGGTTGCAGGAGGCAGGAGGGATTATCTGGAGTGACGGGTCAGGATGGAATTATGGACGATTGGATGACCCGGACAAGCCGGAGTATAACTATGTGAAGGATGTGGACTATATCTCGGGGGCGGCGATTCTGTTGCCGGCATGGCTATGGAAGCAGCTCGGCGGGTTTGATATTCGTTTTGCACCGGCTTATTGTGAGGACTCGGATCTGGCCTTTGCGGTGAGGAAGGCGGGTTATCGGGTGGTATATCAGCCGCTTTCTCAGGTGATCCATTTTGAAGGTATTTCGAACGGCACGGATGTACAAGGGACGGGACTCAAGCGTTATCAGGTGGAGAACAGTAAGAAACTAAAAGAAAAATGGGCAGCAGAGTTTGCGCTGCAATGTGAGAATGACGGAAATCCGGATCCGTTCCGGGCCAGAGAGCGGAGCATGGGCAAAAAGATTATCTTGGTAGTGGATCATTATGTGCCCACCTATGATCGAGATGCGGGCTCTAAGACCACATTTCAGTATCTGAAAATGTTTTTGAAAAAGGGTTATGTGGTGAAGTTTCTGGGAGATAATTTCCTTCATGAAGAGCCCTATTCGACCGTGCTGCAGCAGATGGGAATCGAGATTTTATATGGTGCGGAGTATCAGGTGAAAATATGGGACTGGTTGCGGGACCATGGGGATGATATCGCAGTGGCATATTTAAACCGGCCTCATATTGCATCCAAATATATCGATTACATTCTGGATAATACTGATATCAAGGTGATCTATTATGGACATGATCTACATTTTCTGCGAGAAGGACGGGAGTATCAGCTGACAGGAGATCTGCAGAAGCGGGAAGAAGCGGAATACTGGAAATCCATCGAATTGTCTTTGATGAGCAAGGCAGCAGTATCTTACTATCCGTCTTATGTGGAGCGGGATGCCATCCGGGCAATCGATCCCACGATTGCGGTGAAGGATATCACGGCTTATGTGTTTGAGAACTTTAAAGAAACTTTGCAGGAAGACTTTGCCAGAAGAAAAGGGCTTTTATTTGTGGGTGGATTTGCCCATCCGCCGAATGCGGACGCGGTGCTGTGGTTTGCCCGCGAGATTTACCCACGGATTTGCCAGCAGATGAAAAGCGTCGGGCTGGAGGCACCGGAATTTATCGTAGTAGGTTCAAAGGTGACAGAGGAGATCAAAGCATTAGAGCAGCCAGGAAATGATGTCATCATCAAAGGATTCGTGTCCGAGGAGGAGCTTAACCACTTATACAGTGAGTGTCGGGTCGTGGTGGTGCCTTTGCGGTATGGGGCAGGTGTGAAAGGAAAGGTAGTGGAAGCCATCTATAACGGAACTCCGATCGTGACCACAGCCATTGGAGCGGAGGGAATCCCCGGAGTGGAGGATGTGCTGTTGGTGGAGGATGAGCCGGAACGGTTTGCGGATGCCGTGGTGGGGCTTTATAAGAATCCGGATGCCTGTCAGGAGCTTTGCAAAAAGACGCAGGCGTATATTCGGGAGCATTTCAGCGTCGATGCAGCGTGGAAGGTGATAGAAGAGGATTTTGTGAATGGCTGAAGGAAATCTTGGTCCGCAGATAAATACCAGGAACTTTATTATTTTATGAAGATAGTGGAATCTTTGACAAGAAAATGCTATAATTTCGACATGGAAGCAGGAAGCGCTTTTTAAGAATCTGCAAAAAACCAGAGAAAACCAGGAGGGCATATGCAGGCGATTTTACTGGCAGGAGGATTGGGAACGCGGCTTCGGAGTGTGGTCAATGACCGGCCAAAGCCAATGGCCTTGATCGAAGATAAACCGTTTATGGAGTATGTGATCCATGAATTATCCCGGTATGGGATTACAGATATCATTTTTGCAGTGGGATATAAGGGCTCGATGGTGGAAGATTACTTTGGAGACGGCAGACGGTTTGCGACGTCGGAAGGAGGGCGGCTGAGAATTCGGTATGCTTATGAGAAGGAGCTTCTGGGAACAGCCGGAGCGATCAAAAATGCCGGGAGGATGGTGACAGAGGATACGTTTTTTGTGCTGAATGCAGATACCTTTTATCAGATCGATTATGGCCGGTTGGTGCGGCTTCAGGAGCAGCAGGAGCTAGAGCTGGCGTTGGTGCTGCGGGAAGTACCGGATGTATCCCGGTATGGTCAGGCGGTTTTGAAGGATGGAAGGCTGACGGGGTTCAATGAAAAGACGGCAGAGGTAAAGCAGGGGACGATCAACGGCGGGGTGTACCGGATGCGCCGGGAGCTTTTATCGGAAATTCCGGAGGGAAAGGTTTCTCTGGAGAATGAGATGATTCCGAGATGGCTGTCCGAAGGGCGGCGTTTGGGAGGTTTTGTCAATGACGGATATTTTATTGATATTGGAGTGCCGGAGGATTATTTCCGGTTTATTGAGGACGTAAAGAGAGGTGTGGTCGTATGGTGATCCGAGGAAGGGCGCCGCTGCGGATTAGCTTTGGCGGTGGAGGTACGGATGTGGAGCCGTTTTGTGTAGAGCAGGGCGGGGCTATCATCGGAAGTACCATCAACAAATATGCATATTGTTCGATTGTGCCCCGAGAGGACGATCAGATCGTGGTGCATTCTCTGGATTTTGACATGACGGTCAAATACAATACACGGGAAAATTTTGTTTACGACGGCAGGCTGGATTTGGTGACAGCAGCGTTAAAAGCCATGGAGATTGATCAAGGATGCGAGGTGTATTTGCAGTGCGACGCGCCTCCAGGTTCCGGACTGGGGACCTCTTCGACCGTGATGGTGGCTTTATTGATTGCCATGGCGCGTTGGAAGGGGATTGAGCTGGACGGTTATGGACTGGCAGATTTGGCATATGGGGTGGAGCGAAGAGATTTGCAAATCGAAGGCGGCTATCAGGATCAGTATGCCTCTACCTTTGGTGGATTTAATTTTATTGAATTTCATGGGCGAAATAATGTAGTAGTGAATCCATTGCGGATCAAAAAGGATATCATTCATGAATTGCAGTATAATCTGCTTTTGTGTTATACCGGGAATATTCATGTATCGGCGAATATTATCAAAGATCAGGTGAAAAATTATGAAAAAAAAGATGCCTTCAACGCCATGTGTGAGGTGAAGGCACTGGCATATGCCATGAAGGATGAATTGCTGAAAGGAAATCTGCACAGCTTCGGAAAGCTTTTAGACTATGGCTGGCAGAGCAAAAAACGCATGAGCAGCAAAATCACCAATCCCCAGATTGATGAACTGTATGAGGAAGCGCTAAAAGCGGGAGCTTTAGGAGGGAAGCTTTTGGGAGCCGGCGGCGGTGGTTATCTTCTGATGTATTGTCCCTATAATGTCCGGCATAAAGTGGCGGCACGAATGGAACAAGTGGGCGGCCAGCTGGCGGACTGGAATTTTGAGCTGCGGGGCGCTCAGTCATGGACAGCAGATGAGAAACGATGGGATTATGACAAAGTAAAGATAGTCAATACCAATGGAGAATATATATTCTCTATTTGAAGATATAGGGGGAATTGTTCTGACGCATGGTAAGATCAGGAGTGAATGATAAATGGAACGAGTGATATTTCTGGACCGGGACGGGACGCTGAACGTGGAGGTTCATTATCTACATCGAAAGGAAGATCTGCAGTTTCTGGAAGGCGTACCAAACGCGCTTCGCAGGCTGCGGGAAAAAGGATATCGGCTGGTAGTGGTGACAAATCAGGCCGGGGTGGCAAGGGGATATTACCAGGAAGAAGAAGTGAACGAGCTTCACCGGTATATGAACGAGTTACTGCGTTTGCAAGGAGCACAAATCGATCAGTTTTTTTACTGCCCTCATCATCCAGAATATGGGATTGGCAAATATAAAATTGCTTGCCATTGTCGGAAGCCAAAGATTGGAATGTTTGAAATGGCAGAACAGTATTTTGAGGTGGATAAGACTCATTCCTGGATGATTGGTGATAAACTGCTAGATGTGGAAGCCGGAAAAAATTATGGCGTGCGTACCGTGCTGGTGGGAACGGGTTATGGAAACGAAGTTCACAGAGAACAGAAAATTGGTATAGGGGGGGAAATGCCTTATGATGTTTACGCCGAGACACTTGCTGACGCCGCCAGTGCAATACTTGAAAGTGAAAATGACAGCAGAGGGTCAGAAAGAGGAGGGGGAGGCAGCCATGGAATTGAATGAACGACAGCAAGCACTATTGGATGAATTGATGATGAGATATCCGGTATTGGAGACGGTTCAAAATGCCATAACAGCCGCCTATTTTATGCTGACCGAATGTTTTGCCAGTGGAGGAAAGCTGCTGATTGCCGGTAATGGCGGCAGCTGCGCAGACGCCGAGCACATGGTAGGGGAACTAATGAAGGGATTTCTTAAGAAGCGGGAGCTTCCCGAAAAGCTGCAGGAATGTCTGCGGACAGAAGATGAGGAGAATGGCGCGCTGCTAGCGGCAAAATTGCAGAGCGGTTTGCCAGCCATTGCCCTCAATAGTCATCCAGGGCTTTCCACAGCATTTGCCAATGATGTCGATGGGGATATGGTCTATGCGCAACAACTCTGTGGATATGGAATGCCAGGGGATGTGTTTTTGGGGATATCTACTTCTGGCAATGCAAAGAATGTGGATTATGCAGTGACCGTTGCGAAGGCAAAGTCGATGAAGGTTATCGGGCTGACGGGTGCGACTGGCGGCAAATTGGGCCAGCGTGCAGATGTGGCAATTAGAGTGCCGGAGAGAGAGACATATAAAATCCAGGAATTACACTTGCCGATCTATCATGTCTTGTGTTTAATGTTAGAGGAATATTTTTTCACTGTGGACAATGATTTTTGATGGATGAAAAATTTAGTTGAAAGCAGAGGAGAAGACGGAAGCATGGGGAATTAGAGAAGAAAACAAGGGAAAGGAGTCCGCTATGTTTACTCATACATTTGCCGTTTGTGCCTATAAAGATTCTCCTTATCTGGAAACTTGTATCCGTTCTTTGAAGAAGCAAACGGTCTCTTCTACCATTATTGTATGTACATCAACTCCCAGTTCTTATATCAAAGGGATAGCGGAAAAATATGGTTTGCCTTATTTTGTGCGAGAGGGGAAAAGCGATATTCAGTCAGACTGGAATTTTGCATATGAGCAGGCAAAATCGCAACTGGTCACGATTGCTCATCAGGATGATTACTATCATCGGGATTATGCCCGTATGGTACAGGAATGTTGGCAGAAATATGAGGATACCACAGTTTTCAGTACTGATTGTGTGATTATTAAGGGGAGGCGGCTCCAGAGGCCAGGTATGTTTTTATGGATTAAGAAACTTTTGCGGATACCTTTGCGATTTCGCGGATTGGCCAATCATATTTGTTTGAAACAGGCAATACTGCTCTGGGGTAATCCGATTATCTGTCCGTCTTCTACTTATAATAAAGAGCAATTGGGGATGCCACTGTTTGCTTCCCCTTATAAATTTGCTTTGGATTGGGATACTTTGTGGAAACTGGCAAAAAGACCAGGGAGGTTTGTCTGTGTGGAGAAGCCGCTGATTGGCTATCGGATCCATGAAGAGGCTACTACAAAAGCATTTATTGACAATCATCAACGCTCAAAAGAAGAGCTTTCTATGTATCAGAAGATTTGGCCGAGACCCGTTGCGAGGGGATTGATGGTATTTTACCGGAAGGCATATAGAGCTTACCAATAAGGTTTTTGTGAGCCGTATGGCGCAAAGAGATAGTTTGGAGACTGCAAGGAGAAAAGAAATGAAAGAGCAGCAGATAACGGGAGTCCACGATTCCTGGGATAACAGACATGTACATTGGTGGCAGATGGCCGGCAGATGGAAGACGGATTTGTTGATAGTGCTTTTGCTGGCATGTTTTGCTTTCTGGATTAACCGGGGGATAGAAATCAAGGGATTATATATGGATGATTTGTATCTGTGGTCTTGTTATGGAGAGCAATCATTTCTGGAATTTGTGTTCCCAAGGGGAAGCACACGGTTTCGGTTTTTGTATTACCTGGCTGCCTGGTTGGAATTGGGATTGATCGGTCCCCATATTGCGTGGATTGTACCAGTGAATATCCTGTTGAATGTAGGGATCGCTTTTACATTATACCAGATGGCAAGAAAATATAGTCGGTCTACTTATATCGGCTCTCTGTGTGGGTTTGCTTTTTTGGCTTCCCGATTTTCTTATTATCAGATCGGGCAGGTATATGGGCTGATGGAGACGATGGCGTTGTGGATGGCCCTGGGAATTTTGTTTTTACTTTGTGAGTTTTTGAATGATCAAAGTCGAAAAGATTACCGGAAGTTTTATGGGGCATGTGGATTATATTTGGGAATCTGCTTTGTCCATGAGCGTTATATGGTATTGTTACCTCTGTTTTTTTTCGTTTTACTGTGTCGGAAGGTGCGGCGCTGGCAATTGTGGGCAGCTTCGGCGGGGACTTTTGGAGCAGTGCAGACGATCCGCCTTCTGACGATTGGCAGTGTGATGCCGGCAGGAACGGGACGCACGCAGGTGGCGGAGACGTTTTCGGTGGGAACTGCAGTAAAGTATGCTTTGAGCCAGATGGCTTATCTGTTTGGAATCAATGCGGGTCCCGAACATCTGAATGGACAGAATTTTCGCCAGGCGCCTTTGGGCGTGATGCTGTTGGTTGCGGCGGCAGATTTGATGCTTTTGGCTGTAATGGTAGCATTTTTGATCAAGGTGGTGCAAGAGTGGAGACATTGTGGCAGTTATCTGTGTACAAGCCTCTTGTTCATGGGATTTGTAGCGGGGTGCATTGCCTGTTCTAGTGTGACAATCCGAGTGGAAATGCGCTGGGTTTATGTGTCTTATGCAGGAGCTTTGCTATATTTGGCCTGGATGTATGGTGTTTTGACGGATAAAGTGATTGAGCAAGGAACATGGATGCGGGCAGTGGCATTCTTGACGATGCTAACATTATATGTGGTGTTGATGCTGCCGGTGGAATGTTACTACCGGGGGCTATACCCGAAGCTTTATTTTATGCCGGCTCAACAACGATATAATTCGCTGGCGGAGGAGACATACGGCACATATGGAGAGGAGATTTTTGGTAAAACGATCTATATCATGAAGAACGCTTATGAAGTTGGGGGCGATGCTTTTGAAATGGAGGATTTTACAAGAGAGACTTTTTTGAAAGTCTTTGACAAACAGCGAAAGGCAGAAAATACGGAGATAATGTTCCTTAAGGATGTGCGGGAGATCGGGTTAGTGACTGACGATATGGTGATTCTTCAGGAGGATCCAGCAAACAATTGTTATCATAATATTACCAGGGCAGTACGGAATTTTAAGTGTCGGGGAATATTCGGATATTATGAGGATGGCTGGCTGGATGAAAGCGCCCAGATTCAGGTGATGACAGGAGCAAAGGGGATTGTCGAGATGGATTTTTATTATCCAGGAGAGTTGACGAAGGATCAGTGGGTGATGGTTTATGTAAATGAGGAACCCCGGATCTATCTAGAAATGAAGGAGAACCTGATGCATGCGGTCGTGGAGGCAGAACCTTATGAGACATTGCAACTGGAGTTTAAGACCAATTTCTATTTGCCGGAAGCACAGGAACAGCGAGGCCAACAGCGCCTGGCGGTACTATTGGCTATGCGGGCAGATTGACGGGATGGCAAGGGCCGGAACTGGAAAGGAACGGATATGAAGCAGAAAAAAATCTTTTATTATGGATTGCCACTTCTGGGGACGCTTTTGTGCCTCTGGTATATTAAGGAGGCGACTTGTGACATTGTATATTCGGATTATATCCGGATTGTCAATAAATATTTGCCGGATGTGTGGAATCCGGAGAATTTTTTCCGGCCGGATGTATTGACCAGGATTCCGATCTACTATCCAGTACGAGCTTTGAATGTGATGCTATTCCGTTATAATACTACCTTTGAAATGGCGTTGGGAGTTCTAGGATTAGGGCTCTCTGGGCTGGTATTCGGGCGATATTGTGAGTGGAAACAGGTCAATTGGTTATGGTATGCATTTTTAATGTTTCTGCTGTTTGGATTGAATAAATGGGAAATGTTGACAAATGGCACTGGCTGGGCTCATTTTTTGGCATTTGCCTGTTTTTATTATCACTATCTGGTATTGGATCGGGTCTTATATGGACAGGAAAAGCCAGGCGATAAAATCCGGCTGCTGATGTTGCCACCGATAGTAAGTCTTGCGATAGCAGGACCATATTGTGCCGTATATTCGGCAGTCATGGTTCTGGCTTACGGATTTGCGGGTGTCCAAAGCTATCGGATATCCCGAAAGGGAAAAGAGACAACTATGGACTGGCGTTTTTGTGTGGCGGGGATTGTCAGCGTAGTGATTCCGTTACTTTTGTATATGTGGAGCAATTCCTATGCCTATGAGGATCATGATGGAGCGATCAAGGTGGGATTGATGGAAATGTTGGGAAATCAGCCGCTGTTTTTTGTGAATTTCCTTCTGAAATCGTTGGCTTCTATGGTGGTCGGTGGTGAGACTCTGAACAAGTGGATAGCTGAGGGAATCGTGGGAGATGGGGCTTTGTATCTTTTGGGGACAATGCTGGCAGGGGGATATCTGCTGGCTCTGGCGATAAACATCCGTTGTCGATTGTATGAGCGAACATTGTTGCCTTTATTGCTGTTGCTTGCAGGGATGGGAAATCATGGAATTATTTTGATTTCTCGGTATATTTTTGCCAGAGAAGAGTATGGAATGAGTTCCCGATATGCCTTGCAGTATCAGGCAGGAGTATTGGGAATTGTGCTGACTTTTGCGCTTGCGTGGCGTTGGGCGGAGACAAGAGAAAACAGAAAGGTAACTGCCTCAAAATCGGCTGAGGCCGGAAGAAAGCTTGGCGAGAAAGAAGGGCAAGCAAATCGCTCTATGAGCAAAGCTAGTCGATGGATGGCGGCAGCGTTGTGTCTTCTTTTGTTGGCCGGACATGGGTATACCGATTATGTGGAGATTCGCACAGCGCCTTATCGAGAAGCATATGGGGAAAATATTGCGGCCATGGCGCTTCAATATGAGGACTTGGATGATGACACGCTGCGGGAGACTTTTGATTACCGAAAAGGACGAGAAGAGAGTGGGGCAGATGTGCGCCGTGCCTTGAGAATCTTGAAAGAGAATGGATGGAATGTGTTTAGCAGATAGGAAAACCGATAATAAGGATAAACAGAGGAGAATATAAAATGAAGGTAGTGATTCTGGCTGGCGGTCTGGGAACAAGAATCAGTGAGGAAAGCCATTTGAAGCCAAAGCCAATGATTGAGATTGGAGGCCGGCCGATTCTTTGGCATATTATGAAATATTATGCGGAATTTGGGTTTCATGATTTTATTATCTGCCTGGGATATAAGCAATATGTGGTGAAAGAGTTTTTTGCAGATTATTTTTTGCATATGTCGGATGTGACATTTGATTTGGCCAATAATAAAATGGAAGTACACAACAATTATTCAGAACCGTGGCGGGTGACATTGGTGGATACCGGACTGCATACCATGACAGGAGGACGGGTGAAACGGATAGAGTCATATATTGGAGAAGAGCCGTTTATGCTGACTTACGGAGATGCGGTGTGCACGGTGGATCTGAATGAATTGGTAAAGTTTCATCAGAAACATGGAAGGATAGCTACTCTGACGACGGTAAATATTGGTCAGCAAAAAGGGGTTTTGGATATCGGGACAGATCATGTGATCCGTTCCTTTCGGGAGAAGTCTTCGACAGATGGGGCAGTGATTAACGGCGGTTTTATGATGATGAATCCGGAGATCTTTGCTTATCTAAAGGATGACACTACTGTGTTTGAGCGGGAGCCAATGGAGCAACTGGTGGAACAGGGACAGTTAATGTCATTTTTCCATGATGGATTCTGGCAGTGTATGGATACCCAGAGGGAAATGCAATTGTTGGAAAAAATGTGGCAGTCAGGGAAGGCACCCTGGAAGATATGGAAAAATTGATAGAATCAGGAGAACCGATATGTATAATTTGGAAACATGTAGACAGTTTTATCAGGGAAAAAGAATACTAGTAACCGGACATACCGGATTTAAGGGAAGTTGGCTGTGTCGTATCTTGACATTGGCAGGCGCTCAGGTGACAGGATATTCCTTGGAACCGCCTACCGATCCGTCGTTGTTTCGACTGATGGAGTTGGAGAAGACGATGGATTCCGTAAGGGGGGATATTCGTGATTTCGCATATTTGCAGAAAACTTTTGAGAGAGTACAACCAGAGCTGGTGATTCATTTGGCGGCGCAGGCGCTTGTGCGGGATTCTTATCAGAAACCAGTGTATACTTACGAGACGAATGTGATGGGGACCGTGAATCTTTTAGAATGTGTCCGTCAGTTTCCCTGTGTAAAATCTGTGCTGAATGTCACCACGGACAAGGTTTATGAGAATCAAGAATGGGAGTATGGTTATCGAGAAAAAGATCCACTGGACGGTTATGATCCTTATTCTAATAGTAAATCTTGTTCGGAGCTGGTAACACACAGCTATAAAAAAGCATTTTTTGGTGATGGGCGTTGTGCCATATCCACAGCTCGTGCCGGAAATGTGATTGGTGGTGGTGATTTTGCGAAAGATCGAATTGTTCCAGATTGTGTGCGGGCGCAGGCAGTGGGAGAGGAGATTGTGGTGCGAAATCCCTATTCCACCCGTCCGTTTCAACATGTGATGGAGCCATTATTCACTTATTTGGAGATTGTTCAGAAACAGTATGAGGATCGAGTTTTTCAGGGATATTATAATGTGGGTCCGGACGATGTAGATTGTGTGACTACCGGGCAACTGGCAACGATGTTTTGTGAGCTGTGGGGGGAGAATGCCCATTGGGTCAATCGTCATGATGGAGGGCCTCATGAGGCAAATTTTCTGAAATTGGATTGCTCAAAATTGAAGCGGGTTTTTGGCTGGCAACCCCGGTGGCATATCCGCGAGGCGTTGGCGTTGACCGTTGATTGGTCTCGCGCATATCTGAAGGGGGAAGATATGCTGGCAGTGACGGATCGACAGATTCGAGAGTATTAATAAAGGAGAACGTGAGAATGGAAAAGACACAAGAGCAGGCCAGACAGGAGATTCTGGACCTTGTGGCAGATTATTGTGAGAAATATCATTTGCAAAATAAAAAGCCTTATGAGCCAGGGGATCGGATTCCTTATGCCTCGCGGGTGTATGACGCGCATGAAATGACAAATCTTGTAGATAGCGCATTGGAATTTTGGCTGACTTCCGGACGATATACGGAACAATTTGAAAAGAAGCTTTCTGAATATCTGGGGGTGCGCTATTGTTCACTGGTGAATTCGGGATCTTCTGCTAATCTAAATGCATTTATGGCTTTGACCTCTCCGCTTTTGGGAGAGCGGCAGATACGGCGGGGAGACGAAGTCATCACTGTAGCGGCCGGGTTTCCGACTACTGTGGCGCCAATGATCCAGTATGGCGCAGTGCCTGTATTTGTCGATGTGACAATTCCTCAATATAATATCGATGTTACACAGCTAAAGAAGGCATACTCGGAGAAAACGAAGGCAGTGATGATAGCTCATACACTGGGAAATCCGTTTGATTTGAAGGCAGTAAAGACGTTTTGCGACAGTTATGGTCTGTGGTTAATTGAGGATAACTGCGATGCATTGGGCAGTCGCTATACGATCGACGGCGAAGAGCATTTTACCGGAACCTTAGGGGATATTGGAACTTCCAGCTTTTATCCGCCTCATCACATGACGATGGGGGAGGGGGGCGCGGTGTACACGGACAATCCTTTATTGCACAAGATTATTCGTTCTTTTCGGGACTGGGGGCGGGACTGCTCTTGTCCATCTGGAATAGATAACAGCTGTCATCATAGGTTTGATCGCCAATATGGAGAATTGCCGTTAGGGTATGATCATAAATATGTCTATTCTCATTTTGGCTATAATCTGAAAGCCACGGATCTGCAAGCTGCTATCGGCTGCGCTCAGCTGGAGAAATTTCCTGATTTTGTGGAGCGCCGTCGCCATAATTTTGACCGTTTGCGGACAGCGCTAATGGATTTGACAGATAAACTGATTTTACCAGAACCATGTCCAGCTTCCCGTCCCAGTTGGTTTGGCTTTCTCATTACTTGTCGGGAAGGTGTGGATCGAAATCGCGTGGTGCAGTATGTGGAAGAGAAAGGAATTCAGACGCGAATGCTATTTGCCGGCAATTTGACCCGTCATCCTTGTTTCGATCCGCTGCGGCAGAGTGGAAATGGCTATCGGATTGTAGGGGAATTAAAAATTGCCGATCGGATTATGCGGGATACTTTCTGGGTGGGAGTGTATCCGGGGATGACAGATGCCATGATTGATACCATGGAGAAAGTGATTCATGAAGCTGTAAGACAGGCATGAGAGTGGAAGGATCTTGGAATTCAATGAAAAGTATGAAAAAAGAGATGACAGGATATGACCTGAGCAAGGCACATGAAGTCAACTTGAAGATTTTAAAAGAGATTGACCGAATTTGTCGGAAATATAAGATTCAATATATGCTGGATGCCGGCACTCTGCTGGGAGCGGTCCGCCATCAAGGTTTTATTCCCTGGGATGATGATGCAGATATAGCCTTCACCAGAAAAAATTATGAGGCATTTATGAAAGTGGTGCGTCGGGAGTTGCCAGATACGATGGAACTTTTGATGCCTTGGGATTTCCAGAAGGGAAGGGCATTCTTTGATTTTACAGCCCGGATATATTATAAAAACAGCCGGATTCATGAAGATTCTCCAGAGACACAGTACTATGAGGAAAAAATGAATCATTTGTGGGTGGATCTTTTTACCATTGATGTGTTGCCTCAGAACAAAGGAAATGCAACCGTGACTCTGCTGCTGCATAAGATTGTGTATGGCATGGCAATGGCGCATCGTTATCAGTTGGATTTTAGTAAATATCGTGTATTTCATAAGCTGGCGGTGGGTGGTTTATCTTTGACAGGACGTCTGATTCCCATGAGATTTTTATTCCGGATGCAGAGGATGGTGGCGCTTAAAGATCGGAAATGTCGGAGTAATTTGCGATATTACAGCAATTATCAACCGGATTTTCTGTATGTGACTCTCCAAAAGGAATGGTGCGATCAGGTGGAGGATATGGTCTTTTGTGATACAAAACTGATGGTACCGAAACACTGGCACGAAGTACTGACCTGGATTTATGGGGATTATATGAAACTGCCGCCAAAGGAGCAACGGGTTCCCGGCCATTCTACAACACAGATTCAAGTATATGATGAGGAAGTATGACAGCGCAGAAAGCAGTAACACAATAAGGCAGGGAACAAGGAGACAGAAATGATGAGAAAAAAGTTGTCAATTGTGGTGTCTGTATACAATGAAGAGCAAGCCCTGCCTTTGTTCTATGAGACAATAAAGCCAATTTTGGAGGACCTTTCTTGGGAATATGAACTTTTGTTTGTCAATGACGGAAGCCAGGATGGTAGTCTAAAATTTTTACAGGAGTTGACCCTTCATGAAAGTCGGGTAAAGCTGGTGAGTTTTTCCCGCAATTTTGGACATGAAGCAGCGATGATTGCAGGAATTGATTATGCCTGTGGAGATGCGATAGTGTGCATGGATGCAGATTTGCAACATCCACCGGCATGTTTACCAGAGATTGTAGAAAAATTAGAAGAAGGGTGCGGAGTTGTTACAATGGTACGCACCCGCAACGAATCGGCCGGGATAATGAAAAATATTACTTCGGCGGGATTTTATTGGTTGATTAATACTTTGTCTGATGTAAAATTTGAGGCTAACGCCTCGGATTTTTTTGCGATTTCTCGTCAGGCAGCAGATGTGTTAAGAGAAAATTATCGGGAAAAAGTACGATTCTTGCGTGGATATGTGCAAAATGTTGGTTTTTTGCGGGCAACCATTGCATATGAGGCTAAGGAAAGAGCAGCGGGAGAGAGTAAGTACAGCATTCGTAAACTGTTTACGTTTTCCATTAATACCATTCTTTGCTTTTCAAATTTGCCATTGAAATTAGGGATTTACGCTGGCGGGCTGGCGGCGATAATGGGGATAGCAGTGATGCTTTATACCTTGTGCACGCGTCAGGGTGCGCCAAGTGGGTATGCGACAATCGTGATCCTGAATTGCTTTATGTTTGCCGTACTTTTTTTGATTGTGGGAATTATCGGGGAATATATAGCGATTCTGTTCAATGAGCTAAAAGACCGGCCAATTTATATAGTTGAAAAGACGAGGAATTTAGAAGGTACAAAAGAAAGTGACATTTTGCACCAAATAGATAATATTGACAGCTCTGCCAATAAAAGGTTATAATTTAAAAGCTAAAAAGGCTGTAGAGAAAGGAGACAAAAAACGGGAATTGTGGAGGGGAAATAAAAAATAGGAATTTTATTTAGAAAAAATATTATGTAAAAGGAAATGATATCAAAATAAGGAGGATAAGGAGCATGAAACGAGGAATAGCAGCGTTTCTGGTGGTCTGCATGGCATTGCAGACGCCAATTTCTTCGCTGACTTCTTACGGAGGCGAGGGAAACGGATTGCTGCAGGTATTGAAAAAAGGGACGAATAAAGGGGTTTTGCAGGAAATTTATAGCGATAGAGAAGCAACAGCATCGGATGAAAAGAAAGAGCTGTTGGCGAGTGCTTCTGGCAGTGGAATGAGGTATGACCGGGAGAACGGAATGCTCCGAATCGCGATTCGAAATTTTCTTGGCATAGAAGACAGTAGTTTTAATATTCGTCTGGAGCCAGATAAAAAGACGGCAAAGACCTTGGATATTCCAGGAGATCTGGATGAGAATTTTCATACAGATTGGGGAAACAGTAGCACAAGAGAAGCTGTTTTTGAAATGTTTGACATTCCAGAGGGAAAGTATACTTTGTTCTTGACCCAGAATGAAGATGGAACAGGAGCTTTTCTGCCGTTTGTCCAGAAAAAGGTCGAGATTAAGTCAAGAACCGTGACTACGCTGAATCTGGCGAATGATTATCCGGAATATTATGGATATGAAGAAGAGGAAAATTCGAATTCCCGGAAGATGGGACTATTGGTGCCAGGAAATTTTGCAGATGATGGCGGAGAAGAGGAGAAGCTCAACGAGGAGGATTTGGAAGAGCTTATGGAAGCCATCTATGAGGATTCCCTGGATCCCCGATATGATTTAAATGGAGATGGCGAAGTCAACCTGATTGATTTGGAATATTTTGCCAGATTTTATAAGAACAGGGATGAGCGTCCAAAAGCAAAAATGGTGACGACTCCACTGATAAGAGAAGATGATGTTGAAAAAGCATTATGCGGCAATAATTCCAGTGAGGATGTCCGCCGGCTGTTTACAGGAGAAAGAAGCCAGGATGGAGAACCGATATTTCAGGCAGCACCTGACAATGGCGGTCTTATTTCCGGAGATAATCCTGTCGAACTTTCAGCAGAGTTCCGAGATCCTGTTGAAACAAGGGGATTTGCAATTGTGCCGCAGATAGGTTCTTTGAATGTAATGGTCAGTGGCGCGGTGATCTTTGAGGATTCTGACGGCAACCGGTATGAGGCGCTGATCAAAGAAGGCAAGCAACAGGGAAGCATAAAGGTTTCCCGGAGTGGTGACAGAAAAAAAGAGGTTTCTTCCGGGCAGGAGGAAGCGCCGGTAGCGACAGATGCATCAGCCAAAAGCTATACTATTATGAAAAGGGTTGCTTTTGCAGGGAGAGGAATTGCTACACCGGCAAATAGCAATGCCAACGCTATGGCAGAATTTTTGAATGATTATGCCAATGAAAAAGGTTTTGTGGCAAAGAGAGAAGCAGAAGCTCCTAAGGATGAAGAGGCTCTTCAGGGAAAAACGATATTGATTGATCTGGAAAAGCAGATCGCGGTTAAACGGGTATTGATCCGAATTGAAGAGACGCTGGGAGCCGGAATGGAAGGTTACGGTGAACTGGCGGAGATTTCCCGGGTGGAGTTTTTAAATAATATGGAAGACCATATTCCGGAGCCGGATCTTTCAATACCAGATAGACTGAAAGGCGAGCCAGGAGATGCACAGTTTACCGTGCGCTGGCGACATCAGTCGAATGTTACAGGGTATGTGCTTCATGCGTCCGGGGAGACAATGAAAGGAGAAAAGACGTTCATATATCCCAGTCAGGAAGAGAATTTCCTGGAAATTTCCAATATAGATGGGGGCGACGTAGATAATGGTAAACCGTATACCGTGAAAGTTCGTTCCGTTAATGGAGACTGGAGAAGTGAATACAGTGAGCCTATTGTCGTGATTCCAGAAGCGAAGAGTCGTCCGACTCCCCCCCAGCAGATTCAGATTACTGGCGGATACCGGAAGCTGAGCGTGTCATGGAGGAAGATGAAAGGCACAGACAGCTATAGCATATATTATCGGGAAAAAGACAGCGAGGACCCGACGTTTGCGGAGCTCCATGGACTTGTTGGTACAACGGCAGAGATTACAGGATTAAAGGATGAAGTGACATATGAGCTTTATATGACGGCGACAAACCAGATAGGAACCAGCGATCCTTCCGAGATGTATAGCGGAAAGACCCGAATTGTAAAGGCGCCGGAGACACCGAATTTCTACTTGCTGAATGTGCCGAAAGAGGGCGGTGGCGTATCGGATGTGATTACCAGTGTTGAGATTGGCGCGAATTCTGCGAATCAGCCTTGTGACGAATTTGCTGTGGTAGATGGAATCTATGAGACAGCATGGGTGAGAACGGACTGGGATGCAGGCTGTTCTTATAGCAATAGTGATGGTAATTCACCGATTATTACCTTTGATCAGCCTTATGAGATGGATACTGTAGTGATTATTCCGGATTATGAGCAACCTTACGGATATAGCCAGTGTCGGGTGATCTATTGGGATGCCGAGAATGTCAGACATGTGGCAAACGGGCGTCTGACTGCGAAAAAAGATAAAGATGATCTGCTTTATTATGAGTTCCAGGCAAGTGAGAAATTTACGGCAAAGAAAGTCCGGGTAGCAGTTCAGACATCACATGGCGGAGCAAGAAGGATCAGCTATGCAGAACTTAAGTTTTATAAATATTATGATCTGCAGGAGCGGATTTATGGAATGTATACGGATGATCTCCATGTAGAATTGAATGAGAATGTAACCCAGAAGATGATTGATGATTTTTATAAGGAGCTGGAGTTTGTAGATGAAACCTGCAATGAAAAAACTCCGCAGTATGAATTCTTGAAGCAAGAGTTGGAGAATGCAGAAATGATCTTGAAGCTGGGGAGAAGCTCTGGAAAGATTCTGCAGGTGAATACAAAGCTTGCGCACAAAAAAGACGGACATATTTCTTTTAGTGGCGGATTAAATACTTGGCAGCCATTAGGGGTTGCCGGCCTAGCTGGAGACAAGGTTGCAGTCTATGTGGGAGCTAAGGGGAAACGCCTAGGAGATCCGGTTAGTCTGACGGTGATTGCTGCTCAATATCATGGAGAATCTAATACTGTGTTTACTACGGCAGGAACACTGCGAGTAGGTCCCAACGAAGTAGTGATTCCCAGGATTAGCAATATGGTCAGTGCAGAACAGGGCGGTCAACTTTATATTCGATATGATGGTAATTATAATCAGGGAGAATATGCAGTTCGGGTAAATATCCCTGGAGTTGAGGAGGGGCAGTCAAAGGCGGCGATGATTCCGGCTCTGGATCTGGCGGGAGTGTCAGAAGAAGAGCGGGCGGAGCGGTTGGATGCCTATATTGGTGAGTTACAGGCTTTGGACCCGGAGGAAATGCATAACCAGAATCACGGGGAAGCAGGTTTGGCCTATGATGCCAGGAATTGTATTTTTGGTGCTACGGATCTGGCTGGAAAACGGGCAATGTTCTCGCTTCCGGCAGCAGAACTTTTGTCGGGATGTGGCGGTTCCGGGCAGGCGCTGGGAGATTCTTTGCAGGCGATGGATGAAATGCTGGAATTGTTTTATCAGCATAAAGGACTGAGCGAAGCTTCGGATGCTGGCGAAAGGAATCAAATGCCGGTAGGCCGTATTAATATCCGGTATCAAAGAATGTTCGAAGGGGCATTTATGTACGCCGGCGGCGCTCATATTGGTATTGAGTATGGATCGGCGTCAGGCATGGCACGTGGAGTGCCGATAGTAGCAGATGAAAAAGGAAGATATATATCCGGAAATTATTTTGGTTGGGGAATCGGTCATGAGATTGGTCATGAAATTAATGAAGGTGCTTATGCAGTGGCAGAAGTGACCAATAATTACTTCCCGCAGCTTGAAAAATCACGCGACAGCAACGATACGGTGCGTTGGGATTATGATAAACTATATCAGAAAGTAAATTCCGGGGCAAAGGGGCCGTCTTCTAACGGGGCGGTACAGCTAGGGATGTATTGGCAGCTTCATCTTGCTTATGATCGAGATTACAATTTTAAGGTTTATGACAATTATCAGGAGCAGTTTGATGGATTATTCTTTGCACGAGTGGATTCTTATGCGAGAACGCCATCTTCGGCGCCGAGTCCTGGTGGAGTGAATTTGAGTCTGGACGGCGATAAGGATAATAATATTATGCGACTGGGATGTGCAGCAGCAAATAAAAATATTCTGGAGTTCTTCGAACGATGGGGGATGGAGCCAGACGAAAAGACGCAAAAATATGCTGCGCAGTTTGAGAAGGAGACCCGTGCGATCTGGCTAGCCACGGATGACCAAAGAGTCGAAGTGATAGAAAGAGGCGATGAGCCGGAAGGAGAAAGTGAGATTCGTGTAGAGGGAACGTTGTCTTATAGTGAGTCTGTGGGAACTGGAAATCAGGTGGAAATTGATCTTATGGCAGATTCGGAGACGGATTTCTTTGGCTATGAAGTATTCCGGATTGAACATCAGGGAACAAAGACGCTTCGCCGGCCGGTGGGATTTGTGACACCAGAGGAATCGGCATTAACAGACAAAGTGGTCACTGTCAACAACCGGGCGTTTACTTATGAGGTAGTAGGTTATGATATCTGGTTGCGTCCGACGAAGGCATATACGATCGGCGATGCCCGGGTATCTCATAACGGAAATCTGGATTCGTCAAAATGGACGGCAGATACCAATATGGTGGGGATTGATGACGGAGCTGCGGATAATGATACAGCGCCTTCAGAAGAGAATCCGGACACCATCGAAAAAAATATGATCGGTCGTGTGGTTGACGGAGATAATGCAACGACCTATCGCGGAAAGACGAAAACAGAAACGCCAGAGATTCTTTTGTATTTAAATGGTGAGGAAGTTTTGACAGGGCTGGAATACCGGCTGTCGGAAAACGGCACCTCGATAGGAGCCTTTGAGATTTATTTAAGTAAAGACGGTACTACCTGGCAGAAAGCATCTACGGAAGAGACCTCCTTTACGCTCTCTGAAGACAGTAGTGGAGTTAAGAGACACAAAATTCTTTTCAGCGCTCCAGCAGAAGAGGGTAGCGGCAGAGAGCTGGTTACCTATGATGCTTCGATTGTGAAGCTGACAGCTCCTGGCCAGGAGGGAAAAGAGCTTGCAGTTTCTGAGATTGTTTTGTTTGGACAGACGGGAGATCGAGTGGATCTGGCGGCGGATGGAATTGGCAGATTGGCAGAGGCGCTTACGGACGGAACGACAAATGAGGTTTTGATTCCTAAGGATTCTTTGATATTTACAGGAACTTATAAAGGGAATCCTGCTTATAATTCATTGCTTTTGTGGGATGAATCCGGAAAGATCGTGGGAGGATCCGATGGCAGTGCAACCGTTGCGGAACAGCTGATTTTTGCACCAGATCCGGGAACTGGAGATTTGACAGAGATTTCTAATGGCCATTGGGTATACTTTATTCGTCCAGAACATTTGACAGCTACATTGCCAAAGACGGTACGAGCAGAATTATACCGGGTGGATCATGCAATCAGTCAGAAGGGACAGCGACTGGTGAGTTCTACGATATCCGTAGCCGTTCCGGAGAATTTGCCGGAGATCCGTTTGACAGGATTGAGTAACATGGAAGTACGGACATTGCAAACAAAAGAAGATGATGAGAGGGGGAATGAGTGATGAAGAAGATTTATAAAAGAGCACTGGTTGGCGCAGCCATGTGCGGTCTGACAACGATAGCTGCTTTGATTCCCCTGAACGCCTTCAGTTCTCGTGCGGCAGAGGGGCTGGTAACTTGGCAGGATGCCGGAAAAAAGGGAGAACAAAGAGGAGTAAAGATAAACGTTCAGCTAGATGAGGACGAGATTTTTGATGAAAGCGCCACCTTCCAGCTTGCGTTGCTTTTGGATCCGGGTCCGGAAGGTGAGATTGAAGAGTGTGATTTTACATTTAAAAGGAATATCAAAAGAAGCAGTTCGGAAGACATTGTAATTCAGGAGAAGCATTATGATGAGGATAGCCATGAGCTTTTGCTGGTGATTGCCGGAAGAAGAGACAAAGATGGTAAGGGAGGTGTTCTGAATAAGGAGCAGGCACTGGAACTTGGCACTCTGTATGTGGTCTCGAAACAGGATGTGACGGTCTCCTTGATTGAAGAAAAATGTCTGGCAGTGGATGAGAGTGGAATCCAACAGAATTTCAGTCAGTTGGGAAATCAGGAGAATACCAGTTATGTTTTGAAGGCCGAAGAGGACATAGAAGAATCCGAACCGCCTGTTGTCACACCACCGTCTGAAGAAGAACCGCCTGTTGTCACACCACCGTCTGAAGAAGATAATGAAAATGACGGAAACGGAAGTAGAGGTGGAGGCGGAAGCGGTGGACCCACCGGTCCTACTGCGACCCCGGGGCCAGGAAATCCAGTAGAAACGAAGGGTTCCTGGGAAAAGACGGAAACGGGCGCTTGGCGATTCAAAAAGGAGAATGCCGTTTATGCCCAAAATGAATGGCTACTGAATGGTGGCTTATGGTATCGAATTGGCGAAGATGGCCTGTTGGTAACAGGATGGTTCCAATTTGAAGGGAAATGGTATTATCTGAGGCCATCTGGAGAAATGGCAATCGGATGGCAGAAGGATCAGGACTGGTGGTATCATTTGGGAGTTGCAGGAGCTATGGATATTGGTTGGATTCAGATTGATGGGAAGTGGTATCTGCTGAATGAAATAATGCCAGTACCACAAAAGAGGATGGATCCGGCTACTGGGCAAATGATAGAAAGTACAGAAGGTCAGATGCCTTATGGCGCATTGTATGTCAATACGACAACACCGGATGGTTATGTAGTGGATGAGAGTGGGAGGATGGTTCCCTAAAGTTTTGTAGGATATTAACAGATTGATAAAAGGGGGTTCGTATAGCGAGCTCCTTTTTATTTTAAATGATTTTGCAGCTAATGTTATTGGGATAAGTAGTGGTAAAAGGTACGCCAAGGAAAAGGGGAGAGAGGCAATGAGAAATGGTCTGCTTCTCTCCCCTCTTCCTTAGCTGATTTCCTCATTTCATTATCTAAATGACATTAGTTTTGTAACTTCCTCTTTTTTATTGACGTCGATGAATTCTTCTTGTGCATTTTTTATGTTTTCGGTATAATAAAAGCGGTAAGTGTGTACGTGCTTTCGATAAGATAGATATTGGGAAAGCAGTGACTACAGGAAGGGGGATTACTATGGAGACAAGGTATAAGAAAATCCACACGGCGGGAACCAATGCAGCATTGAAGGTAACACCAGGGCATTTTGCGACGAATCATTCTCATATCAATTATTATTTGGATATGACAACCTTGAAGACCAGAGCAAGTGAGGCGCAGGATGTGGCGAAGGGGATGATGGGAACATATCTGTATGGAATGGTGGTTGATACGATTGTTTGCATGGAGGGAACGGAGGTCATTGGAGCCTTTTTGTCGGAAGAGCTGACTAGAAGTGGGGTTCTTTCCAAGAATATGCATAAGACGATCTATATTGTACGACCGGAGTTTAATAATAATAGCCAAATTATTTTTCGGGATAATACGGCGCCGATGATTAAGGATAAACATGTGATCATTTTGATGGCGACGGTGACTACCGGATTTTCCGTAATGAAGGCGATAGAAAGTGTCCAATATTATGGTGGAAAGTTACAAGGGGTGTCTGCTATCTTCAGCGCTGTCCACGAGGTTGGCGGTGTGCCAGTTCACGCAGTATTTGGGAAGAAGGATTTGCCGGATTATGTAGACTATGATTATCGGGAATGTCCGCTATGTAAGCAGGGACAGAAACTGGATGCACTGGTGAATGCATACGGATACTCAAAATTGTAGATTGTGAATAATGGATGAAGAAGGAGGAGCCAGATATGGTGAGTAAGACATATTCATACGGGTATGATGAGTATGAGGAGGGGAAAGGACCATCTACAATGGTGGAGGATATTTTAGCGGATCCAGAGCTTTCTGAGCTGACAGAATTGATTATTGGAAGTTGGGGCAGTGCATATGAAGATGGCTGTCAGCCGATTATTGATGGAATTATTGAAAATGCTGGGAGGTTTTCTCATATTGAGAAGCTGTTTATCGGTGATATGGATTTTGAGGAGTGTGAGGTTTCTTGGATTATCCAGGGAGATTATAGTAAACTGTGGGCGGCATTGCCGAATCTGAAAGAATTGACGATTAAGGGAAGTACCGATCTGGGTCTGGGGGAAATCATTCACGAGAATCTAGAGGCTCTGACGATCATTTGTGGTGGGCTTCCCGTTGGCAATCTGGAAGAGATTGGGAAAGCCAGACTGCCAAAGTTAAAAAAGTTGTTGCTTTATATTGGAAGCGATAATTATGGCTTTGACGGAAATGCAGATACGATTCATAAACTTTTGGCAAAGGCAGATTTTCCGGAATTAGAGTATCTGGGAATTGTGGACAGCGAGATTCAGGATGAACTGGTGGAGGTGGTACTGAATAGTAAGTTTATGAATCAGATTCATACATTGGATCTATCTTGTGGTACCTTATCGGATAAAGGTGGGAAATTGCTTTTGGAAAAGCTTCCCCAGTACAGTAATATCAAGAAGTTGGATGTTCACTATCATTTTATGACAGAAGAGATGATGAAGAAGCTGGAAGCGTTGCCGATCTCTGTGGATGCTTCTGACAGAAATAATCCGGGGAGTTATCGTGGCGAAACTTATATGTATGCCATGCTGACAGAATGAGGCAGGTCGTGCTTCTGGGAAAGCCAGATACGAAACGGACTCATTATCTGGGGCGTGTAGCGCGGGAGGCCGGGCTGCATGTCCTGTTTTTGGATTGGGATCACTGGCAGGAGAATTTGCCTAAAGGCAGGATTTTCATGAAGATCGATCCGCCGGTGTGGGACAGTTGCTCGCTGGAGCAACTAGGATCGCTAATCGGAGATTATCAGAAGCAGTTAGAGGCGCTTAGCCGGTTCGGGCGGTTGCAAGATGTGAAATTCTTGAATACTCCGGAGACAATTGCGACACTATTGGATAAGCGGGAGAGTAAGCGGCGGTTGGCAGCCGCCGGACTAGCAGTTTCAGAGGAACTAAAGATCGTTCAAGAAGATGTGCTGGAAGTGGAGCAGCTTCTGGATATCATGCAAAAACAGCGGATCCATCAGGTTTTCATCAAACCGATTTATGGCTCTGGCGCTGCAGGAATTGCAGCATTTCGGTGGCAACCACGTACGAAACAGATGGTTTTATATACTTGTGCCTGGGAAGTGCCGGACAGAGAAGATAAAAAGTTAAATAAGCTAATCAATACCAAGAAATTACGGCGGTTTACGGACTCCAAACAGGTGCTTTCCATGGTGGAAAGGCTTTTGAAGCTTGGATGTATTGTAGAACGATGGCACGCGAAGGCAGAATACCAGGGATATTCTTATGATTTACGGGCTGTGGTACAAGATGGAAGGATGGATTTTTGTCTGGCTAGGTTGTCAAAAGGGCCGATTACCAATTTACATTTAAATAATCATCCTCTAAAACTGGAAAGTTTAGGGCTTCCCCAAAATGTAATCAATGACATCGAGGAGTTGTGCCGGCAGGGGATGGGATGTTTTTCTGGACTTCGAAGCGCCGGAATCGATATTTTGTTGGAAAGAGGAAGTTGGAAGCCAAGAATTATCGAGATGAACGCACAGGGAGATTTGTTATATCAAGATATTTATGGGGAAAATGTGATTTACCAAAGGCAGGTAGAAATGATGAGGGAAGAAGCGTACCTTGTCCATGGAATACAGGGAAAGGACAGATAGATGGGAGATAGAGATCAGGAACAAGCAGGAGAGATTCCTTTTTGGTTGCTTTTGTCTGAGAAAGGGCATAAGGCTCCTTCCGTAGACATGAGACAGATAGTGGGGACACAGGATATTTTGTTCCTTTGCTTGGATACGCTGCGTTATGATGCGGCAGTACAGGAGGAAACCGAGGGAAATACTCCTGTGTTGAATCGGTATGGCCCCTGGGAGAAGCGCCAGGCGCCGGGAAATTTCACATACCCTTCTCATCATGCTATGTTTGCCGGATTTTTGCCTTGTGCATTTGAGGCAAAGAGCCTGGCGGATCGGGAAATGTTGTTTTTTCCCAGACAAATTGGCATGGGGAGGAAAATTCCGGCGGGGGCATTTGGATTTACGGGCGGTACCATTATGGAAGGATTGGAAAAAGAGGGTTATGATACTTGGTGTGTAGGGGGCGTGGCTTTTTTTGATAAGCGTAGCGAGTTGGGAAGCGTATTTCCTGGATATTTTCAAAAAAGTTATTGGAACCCTTCTTTTGCCTGTCCCGTGAAAGAGAGTACCAAAAATCAGGTGGATTTTATTTTGAAAAAGCTTGGCAAGGCAGATGCAAGGCGTCATATTTTTCTTTACTTGAATGTGGATGCTATTCACTATCCCAATTATTTTTATCTGGATGGTGTGGAAAATGATAATCTGGCAAGCCATCGGGCAGCGTTGCGATATGTGGATGGAGAATTAGGCAGATTATTGGAGGGCTGGAAGCAGATGCGAGGTGGTGGTTTTGCGATTTGCTGTTCCGATCATGGCACTTGTTATGGGGAAGATGGCTGCCAGTTTCATGGGATTCATCATCCGTCGGTAAATACGGTTCCTTATAAACATTTTTTCTTTTAAAATCTGTCATTGTTTCCGGAGGTTTACTTATGAATCCTTATGTTCAATATATGTACAGTTATCCTCATAAGACCGCGTATCGCTCATTAGATGGAATTTTTTTGCATGAGTATGCTGCACTGCTGACAGGAAAAGGGCATGGGTTATATCTTCATGTTCCGTTTTGTCAGGGAAAATGTGGATATTGTAATTTGTTTTCCGTCACAGACCAGGATGAAAGGCAGATGGGACAATATTTCGATGCCGTGGAGCGTCAGAGCCGGCAATATCAGAAAATGCTGGAACCTTATGGAACGGAATTTTCAGCATTTACTATAGGGGGAGGAACGCCGTTGTTGCTGCCAGAACGCCAGTTGGAACGAATGTTTGCGATGGTGAAGGATTGTTTTTCGCTAGAGAGGACTGGAGAAATCGGAATTGAGACGGCTCCGAATCAGACGAAAAGAGAAAAATTAGAATTACTAAAGCAAGCGGGAGTTACCAGAGTCAGTATGGGGATCCAGAGCTTCTTTGATGAAGAATTGCGAGTATTGCGGCGGGGCCACCGGGCAGAGCGTGCCAGGAGAGCATTGGAAATTTTGATGAATATGGATTTTTCCTGTGTAAATGTGGATTTTATTTATGGGATTCCGGGACAGACGATAGAATCTTTGCAGGCGTCCTTGAAGGAAGCGATTGGTTTTGGAGTGGATGAAATTTTTTTATATCCGCTTTATGTAAAGCATGGAGCAGGGTTGATACAGGAAGGAATCGTGCTGGATCCAGAGTACGCATACCAACAGTATTGGGAGATGTCGGAGTATCTGCAATCAGAGGGGTTTCGGCAGGATTCGATGCGGCGGTTTGTGCGGAAAAAATTTGGAGAAGAATCTCGAAGAAAGTTTTCCGAGTGTGGTTTCGGAACTTCGTTGGCATTGGGATGCGGCGGAAGAAGCTATGTAGGGCGGCTTCATTTTTGCACTCCTTATACCGTGACACAGCAGAGTTGTCTAGAGCAGCTAAAGAGATTTGAGGAGACAGAGGATTTTTTGGTCGTGAAGCATGGGATTTTGTTGTCAGAGGAGGAACAGAAGCGACGGTATGTAATTCGCCATCTGTTGATTCGACCAGGGATTGCAAAAGAGAGGTATAGGGAGATATTTGGCTCCTCCCTATGGGCGGATTTTCCTATATTGGAGAGGTGGGTCGAGGAAGAATGGTTGCAGATAGAAGAGACAGAAGAATACCAGAGCTTTTTGTCATTGACAAAGGAGGGGATAGGACTTTCCGATTATCTGGGACCTATGTTGATTTCCCGAGAAGTATCTGGGAAAATGCAGGAATGGGAGACCATTTATGAGTCATAAGGTAATTTTGTATCGGGGGAGTTTAAAAAGTTGTAATTATGATTGCAGTTATTGCCCGTTTTCTAAGCACCAGAGCGGTCAAAGAGAGTTGCAACAAGACCGGAAAGCATGGTTTCGATTTGTGGAAAGTATGGTGGGAGCGGTGGCATCTGATGATTATCGGGCTTTTATGTTGACGCCTTATGGCGAGGCATTGATTTATCCCTGGTACTGGGAAGGGCTGGCCAAACTTAGCAGAACGGAAAAACTGGAAGTTGTGGGAGCGCAAACAAACCTTAGCTTTTCGTTAAAAGATTCCCTGGATTATTTTGAAAAGAATGGAGGAAAAATCGAGAAACTACGATTGTGGGCCTCCTTTCATCCAGAGATGATATCGCCGGAGAATTTCGCTGAAAAGTGCATCCAGGTGTGGAGATCCGGTATTACTGTATGTGCAGGAGCGGTGGGAAAACCGGAGAATTTGAAATGGATTCAAAAACTGCGCAGTTTACTGCCCAAGGGGATTTATCTGTGGATCAACAAAATGGATGGTTTGAGACGGGATTACACGGAAGCGGAGAAGACGG
Source organism: Lachnospiraceae bacterium (assembly GCA_022799175.1). Taxonomy (GTDB): domain Bacteria; phylum Bacillota; class Clostridia; order Lachnospirales; family Lachnospiraceae; genus Brotaphodocola. Next base: position 38,581 of record JAAWNY010000019.1, read on the forward strand.
CTTTTCTGGAAATGGATCCTTATTTTTGGCAAGAATTGATTCCAGTTCCCGCAGAAGAGAAACAATGTCAGGAGAGGCTTTTTGTAGAGAGTGACGGCAGACAGAGGATCTGCAATATCGGTCGAGTGGTAGAAGGAAATTGGTATGATGACAAGCGGGGGGAAGATGGTATATCTTTGCGATGTAACCGCAAATTTTGCTCGTGCTATCTTGCGTATGGCGGCAGAACCGATTTTATGAATCAGGTGTTATTTGGCCCATATCCAATTTTTCGGATTCCCCGGCGGCCGAAGGCAGTGTTTTTAGATATTATGGGAACTCTGATTCTAGAGGAAGATATGGCGGAAGGACGAAAACGACAACAAGAGTCAGGGACTTTTGCCCGCACGAAATTGGCAGTAGAGACATTAGCACAGGAGGGAGCACATCTCTTTTGGGCGACAACATTGCCAATCAAGGAAGCAGAAAGCCGTTGCCGGGAGATTGGACAATATTTTTGCGGCGGAATATTTGCTGGGGGAGCACATGTACTGGTGGAGCAGGCAGGGAAAAGACAGGAACATTTTTACCGATTGGAATGTGGTTCTTTATCCCGCTTGGAAGGATTAAAAAAGGAATTCGGATTTCGCATTTTGGAGTATTGTGATAAGGAGATACGATATAAGCTGACGCTGTTTCGCCAAAAAAATCGGCAGTGGAGCCGGGAAGAGGTCAGACAGATGATGAAAGCTTTGGAGCCGCAGTATCGAAGTAAAGTACGCTGGATTCGGGAGGGTCATTGCCTTCAGCTGGTGGCGAAAGAAGCTACCAAAGAAAATGGAGTTCGGATGATTTGTGATTGGCTGGGAATTGCCTTATCCGAGATTGTGGCAGTGGGAAACTCACCAGAGGATGAGGCAATGATGAGACTGTAAATTTGAAATGAAATGACAGCATATTCTCCTTTTATGGTTCATATGATGTAAAAAACATTCTCAAGGGTTCAACCATGAAGGATTATATTGAAGAACGGGCGGTGGCCATTGCCAATTACATTATAGACCATAATGCGACGGTTCGGCAGACAGCGAAGAAATTTGGGATAAGTAAATCGACGGTACATAAGGATGTAACCGATCGTCTGGAACACATCAATCCTTCTCTGGCAGCCCAGGCCCGAGTGGTACTGGATGTAAATAAATCAGAGCGCCATATCCGCGGAGGATTGGCTACGCGAGAGAAGTATCAGCATCGGCTGGCCATATGCAGCAAAGAGGAGGACTGAAGCAAAAATATTTAGATAAGAGGCTCCTTTTCCAGAATGTCAGGGGATGCGAGGCGGGATTTCGTCTTCATCTCCTGACAATCTTTGGATTCAACATTTTTGATTGAACCCATTAGCGAGTTATGATAGAATGTATGTGCAAGATTTTACCTGGAAAGCGAGTGTGTAAATTATGCGAAAGAATCGTTTGGTCGCTCCTGTTGTGAAATGGGTTGGCGGTAAACGGCAACTGCTAGAGGACTTGACTCCTCTGTTTCCCAAACGGGTTTCTTCTTATTGTGAACCTTTTTTAGGTGGAGGCGCTGTTTTATTTGCATTACAGCCCAATATAGCATATGTGAATGACATTAATTCTGAACTGATTCAGATGTATGAAGCGATTCGGGATCATGTGGAAGATTTGATCATTGCTCTGGGAGAACATCCAAATGAGGAAAAACATTTTTATACTGTTCGGGATTGGGACAGGGATAAGGATGCCTATCGGCAGCTGAGTCAGGTACAAAGAGCAGCACGTATTATTTATTTGAATAAGACCTGCTATAATGGGCTTTTCCGGGTGAATAATGCCGGGGAGTTTAATACCCCTTTCGGCCATTATAAAAATCCCAATATTGTGAATGCCCCAACACTGAGAGCCGTCAGCGCCTATTTCCAGAAAGCACAAATAACTTTTAGTTGCACTGACTATGCAAAAGTTCTGGAGAATGTGAAAAAAGGGACTTTTGTTTATTTGGATCCCCCTTATGATCCGGTCTCTGAAACAGCCAATTTTACGGGCTATGCAAAGGGGGGATTTGATCGCGTAGAGCAGATTCGCCTGCGGCAATGTTGCGATGATCTCAATCGCCGGGGTATCAAATTTATGCTCTCCAATTCGGCAACTGATTTTATCAGAGAGCAATATGCTGCTTATTCTATTACAATTGTAAAAGCAAAACGGGCGATTAATTCAAATGCCGCCAAGCGAGGACAAGTGGATGAAGTGGTGGTGAGAAACTATGGGTGATCCGATGAGAAGCCAAAATGATAAGGCATGGGAAGCATTATTTGAAAAATATGAGATACTGTCACATATTGAGATGAATGGGAAGTACGAGATTTCGGCATCCCGGATCAAAGAGTACCGCGAACCACGCCTAATGGCAAAATTTGATCACAAAATTAATCTACCGAAGATTTTTTCTAAGAATAATCTTGCCATTTTACCGATTTCTCGTGGAGACTATGTCATTTCTCATTTTGCAGCATACCAGTCATTTCCCGTTTTGGATAAATCGGTTATACAGGTATCTTTACCCAATCATCTTCAGAGCCTTGATGCCAATCATATTCCAAGTGAGGCGATAGCAATCAATTGTGCACTGGCATCGGGTATCCTTTCCCATTTTCTGGAAGAGGAGATACTCTGTTCTACCGTATCGGGACGTATGGGCTCGGGGCAGTTTGATTTTTGCGTCCAGAATTCCGATACCAAGACTCCTATGACCGTTTCCGTGAATAATTCTCAAATCGAGATAGATGCTGCTTTTGAGGGAAAGGATAGTCTTTCTTTGATTGAAGCGAAACGAGATATATCGGAGGATTTTCTTATACGACAGTTGTATTACCCATTTCGAGTATGGAACCGTCGTGTGACAAAGAAAGTCCGTCCGATATTTCTTGTTTATTCTAATGGCATTTTCAGTTTGTATGAGTATGAATTTCAAAATCCGGATTTTTATAACTCATTAGTTCTGATAAAACAAAAGAATTATTCGATTGAAGATACGGCAATCGATTTGTTGGATTTGCAGGATATTGCTTTTGGCACTTCGGTTATTCCCGAGCCGGAGATCTCTTTTCCCCAGGCAAATTGTTTTGAACGAGTCATCAATATCTGTGAATTATTGAATACACAAGAGATGAGCCGGGAGCAGGTTACGGAAGAATATGCTTTTGATATTCGTCAGACCAACTATTATACGGATGCGGCGAGATACTTGGGGTTGCTAGAAAAGCACTATGAGGATGGCCGGAAACCGATATATTCTTTGAGTAGTCTGGGAAAAAGTATTATGAATTTAAAGTATAAACAACGCCAGTTGGCATTTTGTGAAGCTATTCTACGGCATCGTGTTTTCAAAGAGGTATTTAACCTTTCGATGGAAGCGGGAAATATACCAGATACGTCAACCATTGTGGGAATTATGCAAAAATCCAATCTTTACAAGGTAGAAAGCATGAAAACCTACATACGGCGATCTTCTACTATCAGCGGTTGGATTCATTGGATACTTGGTTTAATCAGTGAATAAGGAATCCGCAATCGCAATTTTGCCAGGCAATTATTTCAAAAATAAATGGAGCAAGCTTTCATAAATCTTTCGATATGGCTGGTATCTCATAGGCAGATCTAGCCATGTTTTTTTATCGATGATGCTTTTTTGATGAGTAAAAGTATCAAATCCGACTTTTCCGTGGTACGCTCCCATTCCGCTTTCACCAAAACCACCGAATCCCAGTTCACTGGTGGCTAAATGAATGATGGTATCATTGATACATCCACCACCAAAACCACAGCGGGCGATGATTCTGCGGGCAGCTTGAGGGTTGGAGGTAAAGATGTAAAGTGCCAGTGGATGTGGAAGGGAATTTATTTTATTAATCGCTTTATCAAATGTTTTATAAGTTATAATTGGCAGAATCGGACCAAAAATTTCTTCCTGCATGATGGGATCTTGAAAGGTGATTCCATCCATAATGGTAGGTGCGATTTGTAGTGATTGGCTGTTTGAGTCGCCGCCAATCACAACTTTGGCGGGATCGATAAGTGAAGTCAAGCGGTTAAAATGTTTTTCATTGATGATCTTACCATAATTCGGTTTATCAAGTGGATGTTTGCCAAATTGCCGCCGGATCTGCTGTTTGAGTTCTTGAATTAACAAGTCTTTGACGGATTCATCACAATAAATATAATCGGGGGCCACACAAGTCTGTCCGCAATTGAGAAATTTGCCGAACACAATACGGCGGGCAGCCAAGTGCAGATTGGCGCTTCGTTCTACCACGCAGGGACTTTTTCCTCCCAATTCGAGAGTAACCGGGGTGAGATGAACGGATGCTTGGCGCATGACTTCCCGGCCTACCGTTTGACTGCCAGTAAAGAAAATATAATCAAAATGCTGCTGTAGCAGATAAGTGTTTTCTGCACGGCCGCCGGTGACCACAGAAACCTCTTTTTCCTCAAAACACTGCGTGATGAGGGCGAGAAGGATTTTACTGGTGCGGGGAGAATAAGCGCTGGGCTTGACAATCACCGTGTTACCAGCAGCGATGGCATCGATCAGTGGATCCATGGTTAATAAAAAGGGATAATTCCAGGGACTCATGATTAACACGACACCATAAGGGGATGGTTTTTGGTAGCTGCGGGAACAGAACTGTGCCAAAGGAGTGGGAACCGATCGTTCTCGAGCAAAATGACGAATATGCTTTAACATATAGGTGATTTCACTTAAAACGAGACCAATTTCACACATATAACTTTCAAAACTGCTTTTTTTGAGATCGCTGTGAAGAGCATCACTAATTTCCTTTTCATACTTTATAATGCAGGTTTTTAATCGAGTCAATGCCTGAATACGATGTTCGATATTCAGGGTGGCGCCAGTAAAAAACCAAGAACGTTGTTTTTCGACAAGTTTTTGAATTTCTTGTTCTTTCATAAGATTCCTCAACTTTCTTTTTCAATCCACGGGTAATAAAACGCTTCCATCTTGTGAATGGCATTGAAAATTAACATATATTTTAGGTCATCTCTCTGCTTTTGACAAGCTTCTGATAAAATTTTATCTGCTGCAGTCAAAAATAATAAAGGAGATAGCAGGCATAAGAAAAGCATAGTCAGAATACATTGGTAGTAGTCAAATTTTATGGGAGGTTGTTATGGGCAGAAGGCTAAATGGAAAAATGATATGGGTGGTCTTTTTGCTGTTCTGGGTATTGATGGTACGCCTTTTAACAGGATGCAGTGTGGAAAAGGAAAACCAGGATAAGGTGCGGGATTTGGAAAGTACCATTGTTGGAGAGACAGATTTGCCAGAAGAATTGAGAAATCTGGTGGAGGAGAAAAAGGTAGCTCCATTTAAACTGACCTACAGCAATGACCAGGGACTGTACATAGTGGTCGGATATGGGGAACAGGCCACGGGCGGATACAGTATATCGGTCAATGAACTGTATCTGACAGAAAATTCGATCGTGATCGATACCGAGTTAAAAGGCCCGGAGAAGGGAGAAACCGTGGGTGTGGAAAAATCTTATCCTTATATCGCAGTTCAGACAGAATATTTAGAAAATCCGGTGATTTTCCAATAATATATCTGGTTGCACTTGTCATCCTCATCGCTCATATGATATGATATGGCCTGAAAACGTTTAAGGCAAAGAAAAAGAGGATGATAATATGATTTTAAAAGATATCTGGCTGGATGTAAAGGCGGTTCAGGAGCGGGACCCGGCAGCAAGAAGCGCATTGGAGGTGCTGCTCTTATATCAGGGAGTGCATGCGATGATCTGGCATCGATTTGCACACTGGTTTTATAAACATAAAATGTTTTTTATTGCAAGATTAATCTCACAGATAGCCCGTTTTCTGACTCTGATCGAGATTCATCCGGGAGCAGAGATGGGACACGGAATTTTGATCGATCATGGCTGTGGCGTCGTGATTGGAGAGACCACTGTGGTAGGAGACAACTGTACGATCTATCAGGGGGTTACGCTGGGCGGTGTGGGTTTGAATAAGGGTAAGCGGCACCCAACTCTGGGAAATAATGTGACGGTCGGCGCCGGTGCCAAAATTTTGGGAGCTTTTGAAGTAGGAGACAATTGTACGATTGCTGCCAATGCCGTGCTGCTAAAGCCATTGGAAAACGATACGACGGCAGTGGGGATTCCGGCTCGACCTGTAAAAGTCGGAGGTGTGCCCGTGCCCAAAAAGCAGATAGCGGCAACAGTAACTATGGAACAATTTACGAAGATGGAAGAAAGGGTACAGCAGCTGGAGAAAGAACTGCAAAGCCGGCATCCGGGACGGGAAGAAGAAAAGGATAAAGCAGTTTCGACGACATAAACAGTAGAAGAATACCCGAAGAAGCGAAAGGAACAGAAAGAGCGATGGAAGACTTCTGCCAGAATGTAGAACGGAGTATTATCAAGAGATTTCGTAAGGAGATCTGGCGTCCGTTTGTCAAGGCTCTAAACGAATACGAGTTAATTTGTGAAGGCGACTGTATTGCGGTCTGTATTTCCGGTGGCAAGGATTCCATGCTGCTGGCGAAATGTATGCAGGAGATTTTGCGTCATGGCCGGATGAAATTTGGCCTGAAATTTTTGGTGATGGATCCGGGATATCATCCGGCTAACCGCAAATTGCTCGAAGAAAATGCCGCATGGATGGGGATTCCGATTCATATTTTCCGATCCGATATTTTTGATAGCGTGGCAGATGCCGGGGGATCGCCTTGTTATCTATGTGCCAGGATGCGTCGGGGGAATTTATATGCCAATGCCCGGGAGATGGGCTGCAATAAGATTGCTTTGGGACATCACTTTGATGATGTGATTGAGACTATTTTGATGAGTATGCTTTACGGCGCTCAGGTAAATACCATGATGCCCAAGTTGCACAGCACGAATTTTGAAGGTATGGAACTGATTCGTCCGCTGTATCTGGTCAAGGAGGAGGACATTCTAGCGTGGAAGGAGTATAATCATCTGCGTTTTCTGCAATGTGCTTGTCGGTTTACTGAACGAATTGCCAGAGAAAAGGCATTGGAAGAAGAAGTTCATACTTCCAAGCGACAGGAGATGAAGGAATTGATTCGTCATTTTCGTCAAATCAATCCTCATATCGAAACCAATATTTTTAAAAGTGTGGAGAACGTAAATTTGGATGCCTGTATTGGATATGTGAAGGATGGGAAGCGGCATCATTTTCTGGACGAGTATGATTAAGAAAAACAAAGGGCAACAGTAAAGTAACAATCATAAATAGGGAAGCATCTACATACACTTTCTATAAAAAGAAGAAAATGGAAAGTAAGGTGGGTGCTTTTTATGTTGGAGTTGGTGAAGCAGAATATCCATATGAACCGCTGGAAAAATCAAGTCAATACCCAAGTAACCTTGGATGATGATTTCATCGTTCCAGATACGATGAGCGATATTGCGCAGGTGATTTTGGATACCGGAGAAATACAGATGGAACCGGTAAAAACACAGAATGAGAGGGTAGTAATTCGGGGAAAACTAGATTTTCATGTATTGTACCGCAAGGAGGAAGGCGGTTTGCAGACGCTGGGAGGTCTGATTCCTTTTGAAGAAACCGTCAATGTGCCTGGTTTGGAGGAGAAGGATTATGTAGGTATAAGCTGGCAATTAGAAGATCTGAATACAGACATTATTAATTCTCGAAAACTCAGTATTAAAGGAATTGTGACACTGGAAATTAAGGTAGAGTCTCTGGTTGACACAGAAGCAGCAGTGGAGCTGGGAACCGTGGAGGATGAGGAAGATGGGGTCCCGCAGGTAGAGACGCTAAAACGTACGATTGATGTGGCAGCGATTGCACTCCGGCGTAAAGATACGTACCGTCTCAAAGAAGAAATCACACTCTCAGGGACGAAACCGGCAATTGATCGGGTTTTGTGGACAGAGATGCGTCTGTCCGGAGTAACAGCACGACCGCTGGATGGTAAGATTCACCTGGAAGGGACGTTGATGGTATTTGCCATCTATGAGGGGGAAGGTGAAAGTGATATGGTTCAGTGGGTGGAGGAAGCGATTCCTTTTTCCGGAGAGTTGGAGATGCAGGGAGCAGTGGAGGAAATGATTCCGGCCATTTCTGCCAGGTTGATACATAAAGGAATTGAGGAAAAACCAGATTATGACGGAGAGATGCGAGAGCTGGATGTGGACGCGGTGATCGAATTGGATATTCGGCTCTATGAAGAACGTCAACTTGATATTTTGAGTGATCTTTATGCCACAAACCGGGAACTGGAAGTAGATACAGGAGAAGCCTGTTTTGATCATATATTGACCAGAAATACTGGAAAATGTAAAATTGCGGAAAAGGTGGCGATAGGCGGAGGGCCAAGAGCTCTGCAGATCTGTCACAGTTCTGGAACCGTGAAGTTGGATGAAGTGGAAACAAAGGAAAATACACTGGTGATGGATGGCGCGCTGGAGGTGAGGATTCTTTATTTGACGGATGATGACAGTCGACCGGTGCAGTCAGTAACGGAACTTCTGCCATTTCATTATGAGGCAGAGGTGCCAGATATTCAGGAAGATAGTGTTTGGTATCTGGAGACGGATGTGGAGCAGCTGACAGCAGCGATGATTGGCGGGGATACGGTAGAGGTAAAAGCAATCCTTTTGTTGGATATGTTGGTGTTGCAGCCAGTTCGTCAGATGGTGATTCAACGGGCGGAGACAGCTCCGCTCGATACAAAAAAGTTGCAGCAGATGCCGGGAATCGTAGGCTATCTGGTGCAGGAAGGCGATTCTTTGTGGGACATTGCGAAGCGATTCCACACAACCGTGGACAATATTATCACAACGAATAATCTGCTATCGGATACGGTAAGGCCGGGAGATTGTCTAATTTTGGTTAAGGAGATCGTAAGAGCATAAGACGGGGAGAAGACAGCAGATGTCAAGGCATCAGATTAGGAATGCTTTGGCATCTGTATTTTAATGGAAAAAAATGGCTGTGAAATTCGGAAGCTTTTGGGAAATACTATTTTTCGGATATCTGGATGGGCACTATTTCAGCATGTGCGGTATATATTATTATTGTAGGGCGGCTTATGAGAGCCTTAAGAAGAGCAGGTTTTCCGGTAGGAAAACCTGGCGTGGATGATAGCCCGCCCGCATTCAGCTGGTGCTTCAGATAGATCAGGGAAACCTGGACGGTATGCGTGAACTTGCAAGCACGGATGCCGCCTACATAAATAGTGAGCCGGAAAGAAATAGTTCTTGACATCGGCTGATGATACATCGTACAGTAGTAAGAAATACGGATAATGGTAATTAATAACAGGATTGTAAATACAGAATGAAAATAACAGATAGGATAAAGCGGTTATGGAAACGAACTATATGTATTTGCTGCGTTGTGCGGATGGGACTTTTTATTGTGGTTGGACCAATCATTTGGAAGAACGTATCCGAAAGCATAATGAAGGGTGTGGAGCCAAGTATACGCGGGCAAGACGTCCGGTGGAGCTGGTATATTATGAGGAATTTGCCACACGTAAGGAGGCAATGAAACGGGAATACGCGGTAAAACAATTGAGTAGGCGGGAGAAGTTGAAGTTGATAGAAACGGGCAATGTCATTTAGATAAGAAAACGAGAAACGTAGTCAAGGAAAAGGGGCGAGAACCATTGCCAAAACCGTCTGCGGAATTTTGACTTTGCAGAGATTTAGAAGTCCTTAAATTCCTGAATTTGGCGTTGAAACGAAAATATACATTGTTTGAACGGAGTGAGTTTGTATATTTTTG
>JAAWNY010000092.1 GCA_022799175.1 Lachnospiraceae bacterium
GCCCCTGACTTTTGCTAAAAACGAAACGAAAATATACAAACTCGCTCCGCTCAGACAATGTATATTTTCGTTTCAACGCCAAATTCAGGGATTTAAGGAATTCTAAATCTCTGCAAAGTCAAAATCCTGCAGACGATTTGGCGTTGATTCTCACCTCATTTCCTGGCTTATGCTTCTCGTTTCCTTATCTAAATGACATTGCAGTGGCTGTCCCCGTTTTTTTTGTATCATATTCATTGTACAGGAAAATATTGATTTTGCAAGTGGTTTTGGAAGAAAATTTGTTATTTATAACATTTGTCTGCGCAGTTCGGCAGCAGATAGCGGACTTAGGAAGGAGGGCGCGATGTCGAAAACAGAACGGCATCCGATCTGACCTTCTTGGTTTAAACGATAGGCGGCTCTGGCATAGGCAGTGAGGACAGAGGCGGTAAATTCAGGGTTGGAATCCAGTTTCAGACTGTACTCGATAATGTGATTATGTTCGTTGCTTGAGCCAGTTTTACCGCTACGGATTACGAAGCCACCATGGGGAATTCCAGCGTGGTCACGGTGGAGCTCCTCTTCCGTGATGAAGTGGACAGTGGTATCGTAATCGGCGAAGTAATTAGGCATATGAATGATGGCTTCTTTTATTTTTTGCTGATCCGCACCTGGCATAGTGACAACAAAACATTCCCGAGTATGTTTCTGGCGAGTTGTCAGTTCGGGATTGCTGCCGCTACGAACAGCTTCCAAAGCATGTTCAACCGGGATCGTATATTGACGGGCATCTTTTACGCCTTCGATCCGCCGGATGGCATCGGAATGGCCTTGGCTGACACCTTTGCCCCAAAAAGTATAATCTTTACCGCAAGGCAGGATGGCACTGGCGTAGAGACGGTTTAAAGAAAACATACCAGGATCCCAGCCTACAGATATAATACCAATATGATGGTTTTGTCGTGCTGATTTGTCTACGGCGTCAAAGTGTTGTGGGATTTTGGCGTGTGTATCAAAGCTGTCAACCACGTTGAAATATTGGGCCAGTTCTGGCGTTTGCTGAGGCAAATCAGTGGCGCTTCCACCACAAAGAATCATAACATCAATCTCATCTTTCATAGAGGGAGCATCTACTGCCGGATATGCTTTTATACCAGTTGTCAGGAGGGAGAGGCTTTGCGGATCACGTCGAGTAAATACTGCTGTCAGTTCCAAATCCTGATTTTGCTGGATGGCACATTCCACACCCTTTCCCAAATTTCCATATCCAAAAATTCCAATTTTAATAGCCATAATTTTTTCCTTTCTGATGATTGTCTATAATGGCCTCGAATGTTTTTTTGGTAGCATTTTTACTAACTCAAGAAGACGATAATGAGGCAGGCTTTCAGAGAAGCTTGAGTTTTACTATACTATAATTGCTGATAATTGACAAGAAAAACGTTATTGTTTATTTGAGGGCAAGTTTGAGAGAATGAAGGGGCAACAGGAGAAAGCTTATTATTCATTGTTAGGTACTATGTGATATCCCAGTTTAAGAATCATACGAATGGTTTCCAGAGCAGTATTGCGATCGTATTCTCTTTCGGATTCTGGTAACTCTTGATAGGGGACAAGACATGGTGTTTCCTGTTTGGCATCATTTCTTACAGGGCCGTATCGCCAGCCCTCTTCCAGGCGTTTTTTCGCCCAGTTTTCGTGAACGTTTTCGGCCAATTTTTCTGTCAAATCCTGAAGATACTCTGGGATTGGCGTTATGCTGGTATCTACAGGGATGGGTTGATATTTTTTCATGTTTTCTATTCTCCTTTTTATGAAAATTTTGGTCAAAGGATTTTGATGAATCTATTTTAACATAATTTTGAGAGTTCTTCCTTATATATTTGGAAAAGTCACAAAATTTTTTCGTAAAAGTAATAAAAAATACAGTGATTTTCAAAAGATTATTTATTATAATAGAAGTGTCAAGAATTATTTATTTTAAGGAGGTTATGATTATGAGACAATATGTATCATTAATGGCGACAGTTACAACAGCGGGACTTTTAGCGACAGGATTTGCTATTAGTGTATTGGCAGCGGAGATTACAGAGGAAAAAGCAAAAGCAATAGCTTTGGAAAATGCTGGTGTGAAAGCGGAGAATGTAACTTTTATTCGCGCGGAGCAAGACTGGGAAGATGGTAGAAATATTTATGAAGTGGAGTTTTTGACAAAGAATCAGGAAGAATATGATTATGAACTTTTGATAGAAAATGGGGAAATCTTGGCAATCAATTATGAGAAAAAAGCGGCTGCTGTTACCAGTGGAGAGAAACATACGGATCTCACAATGAAGCAGGCAGAGGAGATTGCCTTGAAACATGCGGGCCAAAATGCGGATGCAGTAACTATGCTCAAACAGAAGCAGGAGATGGAGGATGGACGGCTGGTTTATGAAGTGGAATTTTATACCAGTGATTATCGGAAATATGAGTATGAAATCGACGGTAGGAGTGGAGACATCCTGGCCTGGGACTATGATGCAGATAGCGACTTTGCCCGCAATGATGCGATGCAAAGAGCCGGGAATACAAAAGCCAGAGTTACGGACGGAAAACAGAAGGATCTGGGAAAAGAACAGAAGAAGGAGGGAGAAATTAGTCGTGAAGAGGCAAAGGCTTTAGCTTTGAAGACTGCGGATCTGCAGGAGGATCAAGTTACTTGGGGACGATTGTATAAGGAATATGATGATGGTCGCCTGATTTATAAGGGTGAATTTTTCCACAATCAGATGGAATATGAGTTTGAAATAGATGCAACTTCAGGAACGGTTCTTGACTGGGATGTGGAAAGCATCTATGATTAAATTTTTGGGAAATTAAGAAGGTAATTTTGAAAGAGGATACTGAAAAATCAATGTCAAACAGTTAATGTTTCCTTCAAGGCTAAATATTCTCGAGGTTAAACGTAATGACTTATTTTGCAGTATCCTCTTTCCAATATAATCATCAGGCTTTTGGATCATCAAGTTTGATGCCGGACAACATTTGGGCAAGGGCATTGTTCAGAGGTTCTTGTGCTTCTTTTTTCTGTTGATTCATGTATTTCGCCACATCTTTTTTGGTTACGCCAGCACCTTCTTTTTGCCGACGGTCCTGAAAAGCTTTGAGCTTTTCTTTATGTCCACAAGAACATACGAAGATCTGTCCGTCGCCCTTGCCGCGCAGTTGCATTTTTTTGTGGCAGACTGGGCAGCGGGCGTTGGTAGTACGGGAGGTGATTTCTCGATGACCACATTCACGGTCCTGGCATACCAACATTTCATTGTTTTTTCCTTTGACTGCCAGCATTCGTTGGCCACATATAGGGCATTTGGTGTTGGTCAGATTGTCATGGCGGAAGGTGCCCTCGGCAGTTTGGATCTGGCGAATCAGAGATTGGGAGTACTTTCGGATATCAGCCATGAAGACATTCCGTTTCAATTTTCCCTGGGAGATTCCGGACAGTTTCTTTTCCCAGCTGGCTGTCAGTTCAGGTTTTTTCAAATCTTCCGGAACCAGCTCTAAAAGCTGGCGGGCTTTGGAGGTGAGACAAATGTCTTTGCCATGTTTTTCCAAAAGGAAGCTAGAAAATAGTTTTTCAATAATATCGGCCCTGGTAGCCACGGTGCCTAAGCCGCCGGTTTCGCCCAGAGTCTTTGCCAGCTCGTGATTTCCTGATTCTAGGTAGGCGACAGGATTTTCCATGGCGGAGAGCAGCGAGGCTTCATTAAAAGGAGATGGAGCTTTTGTTTTTCCCTGAGTCATAGAGAGTGTCAGTTTTGGCAGAGAATCGCCTTTCTTTAATGGGGGTAGTTTCTGGGATTTTACTATAAGTAATTCTGATTCCTGTTCCGACTCCCACAGATCTTTTTGGGTATCCGTCTCATAAACTTCTTTCCATCCTTGATGTTTGACGATATTTCCATGAGCAAGGAAAGTCTCCTCACCAATTTTTACAGTCAGGCTGGTTTGCTCATATTCATATGGTGGATACATAACAGCCAGAAAACGCCGTACCACCAGATCATAAATTCGTCGTTCATCCACGGTCATGTGGTCGAGTTGGACGAATTGCTCGGTAGGAATGATCGCGTGGTGGTCAGAGACTTTGCCGTTATCTACAAAAAAAAGCTTTTGGGGGAGTGGCTGGCTAATCAGATGCCCAGCCGGAATTTTATAGGGTCCAATACTGCAGGCCCGCAGTCGTTCCTTTAAGGTAGGCACAATGTCTTGACTCAGATAGCGGGAATCTGTGCGGGGATAGGTGAGAACCTTGTGATTCTCATAAAGGCGTTGCATGATATTAAGTGTTTCTTTGGCGGAGTAATTGAAACGGCGATTGGCATCGCGTTGTAGTTCTGTCAGGTCATAGAGCAGTGGAGCCAACATTTTTTTGGGGGTGCGACGAACTTCATCTACCAGTGCTGGCTTTCCGGACAGAGAGTTCAGAAGGCATTCGATTCGTTGTCGATCAAAAGAATAATTGCGTTTGGAGGTGCTATCTTGCCAAGTTAGCGTCAAGGAAAGGGAAGTATTTTTTGCCTGGAGGCCATAGTAGGGTTGTGGTATAAAATCGCGAATGGTTTTTTCTCGTTTGGCAATCATTGCCAGAGTAGGAGTCTGTACCCGACCACAAGAAAGCTGGGCATTATATTTGCAGGTCAGTGCACGGGTGGCATTGATTCCCACTAGCCAATCGGCTTCTGCACGGCACATGGCAGCATCATAAAGATCTTTATATTCCCGTCCATCCTTTAAGTGAGCAAAACCTTCGCGGATGGCTTTATCAGTTACAGAAGAAATCCACAGACGCTTGATAGGTTTCTGGCAGCCAGCTTTTTTTAATATCAACCGAGCTACTAACTCGCCTTCTCGGCCGGCATCTGTGGCGATGATAATTTCGTCAACATCTTTGCGGTGAAGTTGTGATTTTACTGCAGCATATTGTTTAGATGTCTGAGGGATGACCATCAGCTTGAATGGATCGGGAAGCAAGGGCAGATGTTCCATCTTCCATTGTTTATATTCAGGATTATATGCTTCTGGATCTGCCAATTCGACTAGATGGCCAAGTCCCCAGGTGACGATATACTGGCTTCCTTCAATATAACCATTTCCTTGTTTGGAGCATTTCATCACTCGGGCAATATCCCGGGCGACAGAAGGTTTTTCTGCAATAATCAATGATTTCATATTAATCTCCTTGTAATACAAAAATAAAGCCCCGACCCCACAGTTCGCAGCCTGCAAAATCAGAACTTTAAATGCGCCCTCAGGGACTCGAACCCTGGACAAATAGATTAAGAGTCTACTGCTCTACCAACTGAGCTAAGGGCGCTTCTATTGTTGTGACACATCTTCTCCGTGACACGAACATTATTCTATCGCATGGGAGAAAAAAAGTCAACCCCTTTTTCGCAAAAAATGTTATTTCTTGATTGTTTTAGTGTTTTTTCGGAAATTTTATTCTTAAGGTACAACAGCTATTGCGAAGACTTTGCCAGAGCGCCGGGGGAGATGAAGTCGGTCTCCCTCAGCGTTCTTTGCTACATTTTTTCAAGATAGTGTTTCATTCACAACAAAAAGCAGAAGCTGATTTTCACTTATCCTCGAATCATACGTTCCAGAACCTCACGAGACTGAACTCCAATGACCCGCTCTGTCTCCTGCCCGTTTTTAAATAAAATCAAGGTAGGGATATTCATGACGCCATACTTCATCGCGATGTCTTCGCAATCATCCACATTCAGTTTGCCGATGACGGCCTCTTCAGCCAGTTCTTCCGCCAATTGTTCCACCAGCGGCGCCATCATCTTGCAGGGACCGCACCAGTCTGCGTAAAAGTCAACCAGCACCGGTTTGTCAGACTTCAAAACTTCTGCTTCAAAATTTTCCGATGTAAATTTTTTCTCCATAGGTGATCTCTCCTTTGATAAATTTACTTATGACAGCTCCAAATACATTTCTGCCATAGGCATTTCTTACTTTCCTTTGCCCCGATTCAGAGCCTTTTCTACTTCTTTAAAGTGTTTGTGCAACTTTAATATCTGGCGGTTCATGCCTTCTTTATCGCTGGTGGCGCTGCGCAGGTTGTTCACAAGTCGGGTTTTTAGATCCATATTTTCTCACCTTAACGGTTCATCTCTATCAGTATATGCAGATTTACGGCCAGCTATCAATTTGCAGATGGGATTTCCCATAGAGGAAAATTTTTCCTCATATTCGGTCATCACATTGTCTGTTGCCATATCCGTATGGTGGAGATCGTGGGTGGACCAATAAATTTGCCATCCAGCATCTGGAATCGATTCCAGAGAATAAGAAAACAAGCTCTGATTATCCGTTTTAAATTCGACAGTGCCGTTTTTTTCCAGAATCTGATCATAGACATGCATGAATTCCGGAGAGGTCAGGCGCCGTTTTGCGTGACGATCTTTGGGCCAGGGATCTGAAAAATTCAGATAGATTCGTGATACTTCTCCAGGAGCAAATATCTCGGTCAATGCTTTAGCATCCACACACAGGAAAAATAAATTTGTCAGATGAAGTTCTTCCTGTTTTTTAATAGCTCGCAGCAAAACACTGGGATAACGCTCAATTCCCAGAAAATTTATATGTGGATGACGTTGTGCCAATTCCATGATAAACCGGCCTTTCCCCATACCGATCTCAATTTCAAGAGGATGGTTATTGCCAAAATATTTCCGAAAGCATCCGCGATACTGTTCCGGTTGTCGAAGTACATAAGGACTGGCAGAAACAATATCTTCCGATCCTGGAATATGGCGCAATCTCATTTTATCATCCTCCTGTAACGAAATTTCGTCATCGCGTTTTTAGTTGATAGCAACTCATAGAAATCTCAACTGTTATCATTCTACCATTCCTGCTACTTCTTTGCAATGAAATATCTTTTATTTTTTTCGTGCATAATTTCAGAATATGTTGTATAATTATCTTACAAATTTCGACGATTTTCTCATTTGGTCGTCGATAACGGACTATATGAATTCATAAAATCATAGAGGAGGACAATAATGGCAAGTCGCAATAAAAACAACAATTGGGACAGGATTCAGTTGGGTGTGAGAAACACAGAACGACTGATTCGGCAAAGAGATTACAATTCTGCCATGGTTAAGGCCCGTCAGACACTGGAATTCATGGTCCGGATGCTGGCAGACCGGGATCGGACCGGCTCCATGAATGACAGTGATTTGAAAGAAATGATTGATATTTTGTACCAGAACCGCCAAATTACAAAAACTAGTTGCGACCGATATCACAAAATTCGCATGATTGGCAACAAGGCGGCTCATGAAGGGGATAACTCGGCATCAAATGCAGATTTGGCATTTCAGATGCTATCGCAAGAGCTTCGCGTGTTTGCCAGGGACTATCAAAATAGAAGAAGTCCCCAAAGAACAACATCCAGAGCTGCCGGTTCTCGTTCTTCTCGAAAAGGACGCAGGCGTTCAGGGCGAAGAAGATATCGTATTACCCCCTTTGATTTATTCAAATTGTTGATTCCTGTTATTTGTATTCTGCTGTTATTTTTTGTGATTCGGTTACTTAAGCCGAAAACGGATGAGACTGAATCGACGAGTGCGCCTGTTTCCACAGAAGTTCCGGTACCGGTTGAAACCACAAGCCCAATTGAGACTATGGTGCCATCTACGGAAATACCCAGCACAGAGACGCAACCTGTGGTTTATCGGACTACAGATGTGTTGAATGTTCGTTCCGAGCCCAGTACAGACGGCGCACGTCTTGGTAAACTAAATTCTGGCGTTACCGTCGAATATGTTCGTGCGGAAAACGACGAATGGGCGGTTATTCTATATGATGGCAGAGAAGCTTATGTTGCCAGTCAGTACCTGACAGCGGAATAATTGTGAAAATTTAAAAACCAATATGTTTGGGTGATGATTACCTTCAGTGGATCAGGAAATACACAGCTATCCACTGAGGGTGATTTTTTGATATTTGTGATTAAGAATAAGCCTTCCATATCTAATAACATCTAATAAGCAAAATTTTCTACAAAAATTATTGGTGAATTTAGATTATCTCTTTAGAAGTTCTTATATGTCGGTATAGCCCGTATTTTCGGGCTTTCCCGGCATTTTAGATATGGGGAGAA
>JAAWNY010000093.1 GCA_022799175.1 Lachnospiraceae bacterium
ACGAAAATATACAAACTCGCTCCGCTCAGACAATGTATATTTTCGTTTCAACGCCAAATTCAGGGATTTAAGGACTTCTAAATCTCTGCAAAGTCAAAAAGAACAGATCATTTTCTATTGCTTTTCGCTCCTCTTCCTTGGCTGATTTTCTCGTTTCTTTATCTAAATGACATGAAATACTTGACAAGTATTATTTGAAAACAGAGTAAATGTCAAAAATCGCTACCAAGTTCTGTGGCAAGAGCTTTATAGCGATTTTTATTTTTTGTCAGCTGACGGCCATACAAGAGATTTGTTACTGTTCACAGGTACCCTGTGAACGTAACCACATATGCCCATTTAAAATCGACTGCGGCGATGAGGCATATGCTTTGCCCACGTAACGGTACTGGCCCATGGCTAATCAACGGAGTGATTAGCCATGGTGTGAACAGTAACAGAGATTTTCTTTACCTGTGAGAATATAATAGTGTAGTACTTGATATTAGTACGGTTTTTATTGTATAATATTTCCAAAATTAAGTAGTAAGTTTTTGAGGGGGGGGTGACGGCACATTTGGATTCTTCCGGTTGGAGTCGGACAGAATATAGTATGCCAAATCAGATGAGACAACAGAGGAAAACATGGCAACCGATTCTTTATGCATTTCTTTTCCTGGCTGTCGTACTTGTTTTATTTTTCATCTACACGACGCAAAACAGGGCGCGCATTCAGGAACAGAATAGAATCTATGCAGAGGATTGTGCCCGGCAGACGGTAAAACGCATTGAGAGTGAATTTAATAATGCGCTACAACGTATCCAAAACAGTGCCTATCTGGTCAGTACTGGCGGAAATAATTCAGAAATTAATACTCAGGTACTGAAGGAACTTGAGGAAAATACGACTTTTGACGCTATTCGCTTTACAAATGCAGATGGTGTCAATCTTGCTTCTGATGGAGCGACTAGCAATAGCTCAGACAGGAATTATTTTTTGCAGGGAATGCGCGGAGAAAGCGGTCTTGAGTCAATGGCAGAGTCCAGAATTACTGGTAAGCCCATCATGGTATTTTATGCTCCTGTATCCCGCGATAAGGAAATTGTGGGAGTATTTTTAGGACTGTACTTTGCAGAGGATTATCTGCGGGATATACTTGCCACCAGTTATTTTGGCGAGGCAGCGGACGTGTTTCTTTGTACGCGGGAGGGGGAGGTGATTGCCAGCTCAAGAGAAGGGACCTATAGAGGAGATCTACTGGATTCTTTGACAGAATCGGGGGTTATTGATAGTAGAACGGCCGAGATGGCCCGGAGTGCGTTCGTGGATGGTAGCGAAGCAGCTCTCCTTTGCGGTGAGGGCTGTAAAACAGATAATCTCTGCGTCATGCATTTGGCAGAGCATGATTATGTTCTTGTACAGGCATTCCCCAAAGATGTCACACAGACAATGGTAAACAGAGCGAATATGGCGGGAGTGATATTAGAAATCTGTTTGCTTATTCTGTTTGTAATTTATATTGCTTTTTTGGTGATCCGTACAGGAAAGCAGCGAAAGAAACTGGAAAAAGAGAACAAAATGGTCAATGATGTGCTCCGCGGCACAAACATCATTTTTTTCTCGCGCTATCTCGTGGTGGATTTGGAAAAGGATCACTATTCCTATATGGCAGGAATCGGACCGTTTAATACCAGCATTCCAATGGAAGGGGTATATAGCGAAATCATGAAGATTCATGCCACCGATGTTATCGGAGATGAAGGAAGAGAGGCATTTCGCCAATTTTTTTTGATTGATACAATCAGAGAAAACCTCAGAGTGGAAGATTCGGTTGTTCATGAATGTCATGTTTCTCGTCAAGGAAAGGAAGAATGGGAACATTTAATTGTAGTATGCCTGAAACGAAAAGAGGGAAAGCCTGTCAGAGTTTTAGTGGTCCGTCAGAATGTTACAGAACAGGTTAAAAAGCGGCGGGAACAGACACAGGCTTTACAAGATGCCTTGATGCAAGCACAACATGCCAATCAAGCAAAAACCACTTTCCTGTCTAATATGAGCCACGATATACGTACGCCTATGAACGCCATTATTGGTTTTGCTACAATCGCTGCTAGCCATATGGAGCGCACAGATCAAGTGCGAGATTGTCTGCATAAAATCCTTTCTTCTAGCAATCACTTGTTGGGATTGATTAACGATATTCTGGATATGAGCCGTATTGAGAGTGGAAAACTGCAGATTCATAATCAGGAGTGTAATATCCCTGAACTGATGCACAATTTGGTAAATATTATTCAGCCACAGGTAAAATCCAAGCAGTTGGAGATGTTTATCGACACTTTTGAAGTGGTCAATGAGGATGTGATTGCGGATCCGCTGAAGCTAAATCAGATTTTTATCAATTTGATGGGAAATGCTGTCAAATATACGCCGGCAGGGGGGACGGTAGGCTTTCGTATCACGCAACATACCACTTTTAAGCATGGATGGGGAGAATACGCTTTCATTATCAAGGACAATGGGATTGGTATGTCACAAGAGTTTGTGAAACATATTTTTGAGCCTTTTGAGCGTGAATCAACGGCAACAAGAAGTGGCATACAAGGCGCCGGACTTGGTATGGCCATTACGAAGAGCATTGTCGACATGATGGGAGGAGAAATCACGGTAGAAAGTGAGGTGGGAAAAGGAAGCACATTCACAGTAAAGCTTCCGTTGCAGCTTCAGGACGTGGAAAAAAGCGCAGAACAGATTAAGGAACTGGAAGGGTTGCGCACCTTGGTGGTGGATGATGATTTCAATGTCTGCGATAGCGTGAGTAAAATGCTAAAAAGTATCGGAATGCGTTCGGAGTGGACGACATCTGGCAGGGAGGCGGCATATCGTGCCAAATCTGCCTATCAGGAAGGAGATCCTTATCATACTTACATTATTGACTGGCAGATGCCGGAAACCAGCGGAATCGAGACGGCAAGAAAAATTCGTAGTGTCGTGGGACATGATGCACCCATTATCATTCTCACTGCCTACGATTGGACGGATATTGAGGAGGAAGCGAGAAAGGCAGGCGTTACTGCGTTTTGTGCCAAACCACTTTTTATGTCTGATTTAAAGTCAGCGTTGTTGGCGGCGAATCATATCGGCGATCATAAACCGTCTGAAACAAAGGCGGTCTGGACACAAAGCGATTTCAGTGGAAAGAGATTGCTTCTGGTGGAGGATAACGAACTGAACCGGGAAATTGCGGGGGTCATTTTGGAAGAAGCCGGTTTTGTAATCGAGATGGCGCCGGACGGAACGGACGCGGTTACTATGCTAGAAAAATCGGCAGAAGGTTATTATGACGCCGTATTGATGGATGTGCAAATGCCGGTTATGAACGGATACGAGGCTACAAAAGCAATTCGAGCGATGCACCGAAAAGATGTGAAAATCCTGCCGATCATTGCCATGACAGCAAATGCTATGGAAGAGGATAGAGAAGCAGCGCTGAAAAGTGGCATGAATGCTCACATTGCCAAACCACTTGATATTGAATTACTGATGAATGTGCTGCATCAATTTTTGCATTAAGGACCTCTAAGTTCCGGCAAAAGATTGTGTTTAGCGTGTGTTCTATCCGAAAATTTATTGACATTAAGAATTTTTCGGTATATGATAAAAAGGCAAACTCGTCAGATTGCAGACGGGAGTGGATTTTGGGTACAGGATACTTTTCGCCACACAAGGGTCAAGAGATCGTTGTGTGGCTTTTTTTGATGCCAAAGGAAAGCATTCTGTGCATGGGAGAAAGAGGAGGATGGAAGAATGGAACAGGCATTTATGAGAGAAAAGCCAGTATTGCCGTTGGTACTGTCAATGTCGCTGCCGATGATTTTATCAATGATGGTGGCGTCTTTGTACAATATTATTGACAGCTATTTTGTGGCAAAAATTAGTGAGGATGCGATGACTGCTCTCGCGCTGGTATATCCGGTACAGAATCTGATTAATGCAGTTACGATCGGCTTTTCCATTGGAATCAATGCAGTGATTGCTTATCATCTGGGGGCGAAAAAGGAGAGGGAGGTCAATCGTGCCGCATCGTGGGGACTGATGCTTTCTACCATTCATGGTATTTTGCTGACGGTCCTTTGTATCGGTGTAATGCCATGGTTTTTGAGAATGTTTACCTCATCTGCGTCTGTCCTAGAGCTGGGGCTTCGGTATGCCCGCATTGCTTTTGGATTTGCGGTAATCATTGCCTGGGGGATGGCATATGAAAAGATTTTCCAGTCACTCGGGATGATGTTTCTGACGATGATCAGTATGTTGTGTGGATGCATTGCTAACATTATTTTGGATCCGCTGCTGATTTTTGGCTGGGGACCATTTCCACAGATGGGGATAGAAGGAGCGGCTTTGGCTACCGGGTTGGGACAGACGATCAGCCTGTTTATGTATTGGGCGATTATTTTGATTAGGCCGATTCCTGTGAGAGTCCACGTTAAGTATCTGAGACTTGACAGGGAATTGATCCTGCGATTGTATGCCGTAGGGATTCCGGCCACCCTGAATATGGCGCTGCCCTCTTTGCTGATATCGTCCCTGAATGTGATTTTGGCCGCTTATTCTCAGGCTTATGTGACAGTGTTGGGAGTGTACTATAAATTGCAAACGTTCCTTTATCTGCCAGCAAATGGCATCGTCCAGGGAATGCGACCGCTGGTGGGATATAATTATGGAGCAGAGGAATGGAAGCGGGTAGAGAAGATTTATCAAGTGGCACTTCTTTTATCGGCAGGGATCATGGCTGTGGGGATGGTTTTGTGTCAGACAGTTCCCTCTTGGCTGATTGGCCTTTTTGCAACCAGTCAGGAGACGATTGCGGCGGGAACGATGGCGTTACGGATTATCAGTGCGGGATTTCTGGTGTCCGCCATTTCTGTCATATCTTCGGGAGCGCTGGAGGGATTGGGAAAGGGCGGTCCGTCTCTGATGATTTCATTATTGCGATATGTGTTTGTAATGATCCCGGTGGCGTTTGTGCTCAGCCGAATGTTTGGTGCAGTGGGAGTCTGGCATGGGTTCTGGGTGACAGAAACGGTGACGGCAGTAGCGGCCTATGGGATTTATCGAAGGGAATTGAATCGATAAAATTTTTCTTGTCATTGACTCTATAACAGTTATAGACTTTATAATGCGGATTATGGAGAATAAAAGACAAGAGGTGGATATTTATGGAAAAAAATCTAACTACGGGTAGTGTGTTAAAAACGGTTCTTTCTTTTTCGTTGCCGTATCTGCTGTCCTATTTTTTACAGACATTGTATGGTATGGCAGATTTATTTATCATCGGACAGTTTAACGGCGTAGAAAGCACAACGGCGGTTTCTATCGGCAGTCAAGTCATGCACATGCTGACAGTCATGATAGTGGGTCTGGCCATGGGATCGACGGTTATGATTGGGCAGGCAATCGGCGCAGAAAAGAAGGAGCAGGCTTCTCAGGCGATAGGAAATACCGTCACGCTGTTTATGGTGCTGTCCGTGGCTTTGACAGTCGGATTGCTTTTTGCCGTGAAGCCGATCGTGACGGTGATGTCCACGCCGGCAGAAGCAGCGGTAAAGACGGTTTCCTATCTTACCATCTGCTTTATGGGAATTCCGTTTATTACTGCCTATAATATAATCAGCTCTATCTTTAGAGGAATGGGAGATTCCAAAAGTCCCATGTATTTTATTGCCATTGCCTGTGGAGTAAATATTGTTTTGGATTATCTTTTTATCGGAGGAATGGGTCTCGGGCCGGCAGGGGCGGCGCTGGGTACCACTTTGTCCCAGACGATCAGTGTGATGGTGTTTCTGTTTATTATTCGAAGGAAGAAAACGGGGATTACCCTTGGGGTAAATAATTTTAAGCCTTATCGGGAAACGATGACAGGATTGCTAAAGATTGGAGTTCCGATTGCTCTACAGGATGGTTTTATTCAGATTGCGTTTATTGTTATTACCATTATTGTAAATAAGCGAGGGCTGAATGATGCAGCGGCAGTGGGGATTGTGGAGAAAATCATCGGAATTTTATTTCTTGTTCCGTCCTCTATGCTTCAGACAGTTTCCGCATTGTGTGCACAAAATATCGGTGCCGGGAAGCACGAGCGAGCTCGTCTTACCTTGGGCTATGGTTGCTTGATGACTGTGATTTGGGGCGCGGCGGCAGTTGCTGTGATGCAGCTAGATGCAGAACATTTTATTGGATTGTTTTCAGACAACAGAGAAGTGGTGCTGATGGGGGGAGAATATATGCGGGGATATGTGTGGGACTCGATTCTCGCAGGAATTCATTTTTGTTTCAGCGGTTACTTTTGCGCCTATGGGTTGTCTGGGATATCTTTTGTTCACAATTCCATTTCTATTCTCTGCGCCCGGATTCCACTTTCTTATCTGGCATCCAAATATTTTGTGGATACCCTTTTTCCTATGGGTCTAGCTTCTACGGTAGGATCTGGAGTTTCAGCAGTGATTTGTGTAGGAGTTTTCATTTGGATGAACAGGCGTTTTCGGGAAATCGAGCGGAGACAAACAAAAGGTACGGCAAAAAAACCGATTCGGGCATAGAAAAGATGAGGATATAAAAGGATGGAAAAACAGGAATTGTTTCAAATCGGAGATGTGGCGAAGATGTTCCACTTAAGTGTAGGCTCTCTCCGTCATTATGAAAAGATTGGTTTGCTGGAGCCGGAATATGTAGATCCAGAGACAGGATACCGTTATTATAGTATACGCCAGTTTGAATGTCTGAATACGATCCGTTATCTTCGGGTACTGGATATGTCGCTGCCTCAGATTACGGGATTTTTGAAAAATCGAGATGTGAGCAAGATTCAGGAAATGCTCCGGCAGCAGAGGGAGGAGGTTATCCGCAAGCAGAAGGAGTTGCAGACTATCGAAAGAAAAATCAGCAACCGGCTTTTGCAGCTGGAGGATGCGCTGGCTTCTCGACTTGACAACATTCAAAAGATACAAACAGAACCACGCCGCATTGCGTGGATACGCAATAATCTTTCCATAAGTTCTTATCTGGATTTGGAACCTTCGATTCACCAGCTGGTGAAGCATCAAAAGGATGCGATTGTTTTTCTCGGAAAGGTGGGAGTCGGCATAGCCAGGGAGCATTTGGAGAAAAAGCAGTATGACAGCTATGACATGGTGTTCCTGATTTTAGATCCGGAGGATTCTTATGAGGGAAATACAGACAAACTGCCAGAAGAAATTTGTTTGTCCGTCCGATTTTGTGGCAGTCATCAGGAAGCTCCGGTATACTATAAGAAATTGGACGAGTTTATGTCCATTCATGGGCTGAAAATCAATGGCTTTTCTCGAGAGATTACGATGATTGATTATGGATTTACTGGCGACACCAGCCAGTTTGTCACAGAAATTCAGATCCCGGTGGTGGGAGGATAGTGGGGGAGGAAGGTAAGGTTCGGCGATATTGGCAGAAGAGAGCGGTATCTAAGGAAAAAAGACGGCAGTCATCTGGTCGGTTATGGTAGCAGCAACGTGCGAAGACACAGCTGTATACGAATTCTGACCGCGACTGCCGTCCTTTTTTAGATACCGCCGATTTGAAATCTGAAGTCAGACGCTTCCTGCCATTTTCGTCTCTTCCTGAAAAAATCAGCCTGGTTGTGTATTGCCGGCAATCCCATGTCATTTAGATAAGCAGTGACAAAAGGTACGCCAAGGAAGAGGGGAGAGAAGCAACAGGAAATCGTCTGCTCCGTTTTCCGGTTTCGAGATTAAGAATTCCTAAAACCCCTGACTTTTGCTAAAAGCGAAACGAAAATATACAAACTCGCTCCGCTCAAACAATGTATATTTTCGTTTCA
>JAAWNY010000001.1 GCA_022799175.1 Lachnospiraceae bacterium
GGATGCAGATGCTGACGCAGATGCGGATGCTGACGCGGATGCAGATGCTGACGCCGACGCGGACTCTGATGCTGACGCGGATGCGGATGCTGACGCGGATGCGGACTCTGATGCGGATGCTGACGCAGATGCGGATGCTGACGCGGACTCTGATGCTGACGCAGATGCGGACTCTGATGCGGATGCTGACGCAGATGCGGATGCTGACGCAGATGCTGACGCAGATGCGGATGCTGACGCGGACTCTGATGCGGATGCTGACGCGGATACAGATGCCGACGCGGATGCTGACGCGGATTCTGATGCGGATGCTGACTCTGATGCGGATGCTGACGCTGACGCGGATGCAGATGCTGACGCTGACGCGGATGCGGACTCTGATGCAGATACAGATTCGGATCCAACTCCAGAGCCTCCAGAAGAGGAGGAGCCGACTCCGGAACAGCCGATAGAACCAACACCCGAGATTCCCAGCACACCGAGTAATTCTGGTGGCGGTGGAAGCGGTGGTGGTGGCGGAAGTAGCAGCAGATATGTGGGCAGCACGCCTCCTGGAGGTCCCGGAGCAACGACAACCATAGATATGCCAGAAGTGCCATTGGCAAGTTTTCCGGAAGAGCCACCAATGGAATGGGAATTGATTGAGGATTCTGATACCCCTCTGGCAGCATTGCCAAAGACTGGCGATAGCCGTCAAGTCGTAATGCTGTGGATGATGTTTGGAATGGCAGGAATTGGAGCGTTGCTCTCAGCGATAGGAATTAAAAAACGTGATGAGGATTAGTATAACTGGCAGAAGTGTGGTCCGGGTAACCGGGCCGCACGTTTTTAAGCAATTTTGAAAGGGGAATCCGTGATTAAAAATAATGGAAAGAAAAAAATTATAAAATATAATTGGCTCAGGCAGAAGAGAGCTGTGCTGTTTCCTGTTTGTGGGATGATACTTCTGATTATGGCAGTATGTCTGTTTGTTGAGTTTTTTGGCCGGACGGCGCCTAATGTGGCCTCATATAGGAAAAAGATAGCACTGTTAAAGAGTAGTGTTCTGACAGAGGAAATGAAAGCATCCTTGGGAAAAAGTCCGGCCGGAGGACAGGCGGGACAGGCGGTATTCCTTTCTGTTTGCAACACTGCACAACGGGCCAGTGTATTTTGTGGGACGGGAGCAGATTTAGACTCAGCTTGGAAGAACGCAGAGGATCAGGTAAGAAAATTTCTGGAGAACAGTAATTATGATCCGATATGGATAAAGGCCGATGTGGTTGATTTTTCTGATACAGTTCAAACGGAGGAACTTGTTCAGGAGGTGCGAGAGGCCAGACATGAATTTTATCGTTATGGAATAGCTTTTGATCCAAATTTCCAGACCGCTTTGCTGGAAGCGGAGCTAAATGGTGCAAAAATTTATGATTATGATAATGGAGGCATTGACCAAGAGGCGCTAAACCGGTATTTGAAAAAGGCGGGACGAGATTCCATGGAGAAATTGCCGGAAGCTTATATAAAATTTCAGTGCAGAGGTTGGTTTTGTGACGAGGATAATAAGATTTATCCATTGAGTACGGATGCGTTGGATTATGGACGGCGAATGGAGATCGTGGATGCTGATTATGCTCAAGAGCTGATTATGAATGCATCAAATTTTCTGGTAGAGCAGATTCAGGAGGATGGCTCTTTTGTTTATGGAATTTATCCACGTTTTGATAATGATATTGATAATTATAATATTGTTCGTCATGCAAGTACGCTTTGGTCGCTGATTTGTCGTTATCGGCTGGAGGCGGATGAGAAATTAGCAGAGAAAATTGAACGGACGATAGCGTTTATGCTTGATCATGTGATTTATGATAAGGAAGGCCGGGCCTACCTCTATGAAGAAAAAAGTGACGAGATCAAGCTGGGCGGTTGTGGCGTTGCAGTAGTGGCTTTGACCGAGTATATGGAAGTATTTCAAAATGAAAAGTATAAAGAGGTGTGCTGTGCTCTGGGAGAAGGGATTCTCTCGATGCTGGATCCCGTATCCGGGGAGTACTATCATGTCTTGAATGGCGATTTTACGAGGAAGGAAAAACTTCGCACAGTTTACTATGACGGGGAAGCAACCTTTGCTCTTTGCCGTTTGTACAGCCTTACCAATGATACAGTCTGGCTGAAAGCGGCACAGACAGCCGTAGATCATTTTATAGAGGCAGATTATACACAGTATAAAGATCATTGGGTGGCTTATAGTATGAATGAAATAACAAAGCATATAACTGACAATGAGAAATATTATGACTTTGCATTGAAAAATGCCCAGGAGAATCTTCAGAGGATTTATGAGCGTGATACGACTTACCATACATATCTGGAATTGTTGATGGCTACGTTTGAAGTTTATGATCGGATGATTGAGAAAGGGATTCCAGTAGAAAATTTTGACCAGCAATTATTTCTGGATACCATTTCTATTCGGGCAAACCGACAATTGAATGGTTATTTTTATCCGGAATATGCTATGTACATGAAAAACCCACAGAGGATTTTGAATACTTTCATGGTGCGACATGATGGATATCGGGTTCGCATTGATGATGTGCAACATAATATTGGCGGATATTATTTGTATTTCAAAAATTATGAAAAGATGACAGCATATGGTCTTTCACCAGGAAATCATGGAAGGAATTGATATCGGCTATGAAAAAGATTCCCGTCCCGTTTCGGATAAACATCCAAACGGGGCGGGAGTTATTTATTTAAAGATCATTTATTTTTCTTTTTACATATGTGGTATGCAGTAAATGATGGGCTTTGGAACTTCCTGGTTTCCCAAGATAGGTATCATACAGCTCCTTAATTGCCGGATTCTCATGGGACTTGCGGATTGGGTTATCCTTATCGGAATCATACAGCACTTTTGCACGCAGGGAACGGATGTCGACCGTGTTGCGCACATAACCTGGCTGCTGCGGCTGACCGCCACCATTGACGCACCCGCCTGGACAGCCCATGATCTCGATGAAGTGATAGTTAGCCTCGCCGGATTTTACCATATTGAGCAATTTTCTGGCATTGCCAAGTCCAGAAGCTACAGCTACCTTGACATCCATGCCAGCCACATGATAAGTAGCTTCTTTGATGCCTTCGGTGCCGCGGACTTCCGTGAAATCTACACTGGCCAGTTCTTCACCGGTTAAAGTCTCCACTGCGGTACGCAGGGCAGCTTCCATTACACCGCCAGTAGCGCCGAAGATGACGGCAGCACCGGTGCCAAGGCCGAGAGGTGCATCAAAGTTTTCATCTGGCAATTCGGTAAATTTCAAGCCCACACGCTTGATCATACGCGCCAACTCGCGAGTAGTTAGAGAAATGTCTACATCTGGCACGCCGTTGGCAGCCTGATTGGGACGCTGTACCTCAAATTTCTTGGCGGTACAAGGCATGATGGATACCGAAACAATATTTTCTGGTTTTAAACCCATTTTCTCTGCATAATAGGACTTGGCGATAGCGCCGAACATCTGCTGCGGGGATTTACAGCTAGACAGATTTTCGGTCATGTCCGGGAAATAGTGTTCGCAGTATTTGATCCAGCCAGGAGAACAGGAGGTAATAAGAGGCAATACGCCACCGTTTTGTACCCGATCAAGAAACTCATGAGCCTCCTCCATGATGGTGAGGTCCGCGCTAAAATCGGTGTCAAATACTTTGTCAAAGCCAATTCGTCTGAGGGCAGCGGCCATCTTGCCTTCTACGTTAGTGCCGATAGGATAGCCGAATTCTTCTCCCAGACCGGCACGGACAGCGGGAGCTGTCTGTACGATCACATGTTTAGCTGGATCTGCGATAGCGGCCAGCACATCATCGATCTGAGACTTTTCTTGCAGGGCGCCGGTTGGGCAAACAGCGATACACTGACCGCAGGATACACAGCTGGTCTCGCCCAGACCCATATCAAAGGCCGATCCAATAAAAGTGGCAAAACCACGATGGTTCGGACCGATCACGCCGATACCTTGAATCTTATCACAGACTGCCGAGCAGCGGCGGCAGAGAATACATTTGCTGTTATCACGAATCATGTGAGTGGCACTGTCATCGATGCAGGATGGAGTGCGTTCGCCGTCGTATTTGTTTTCCTCATCCACACCCAATTCTTTGGCCAATTGCTGCAGTTCGCAGTTACCGCTGCGGACGCAGGATAAGCACTTGCGATCGTGGTTGGACAACAAAAGCTGCAGTGTCTTTTTACGGGATTCTAGCACCTTGGGGGTGTTGGTCCATACTTCCATATTTTCATTGATCGGATAGACGCAGGACGCAACCAGGCTTCTGGCGCCCTTGACTTCTACCACGCACATCCGGCAAGCGGCGATCTCGTTGATCTCCTTCAAGTAGCAGAGAGTCGGGATCTCGATATGGGCCAGCCGGGCTGCTTCCAGTATGGTGGAGCCTTTGGGAGCACATACTTCTATGCCGTTAATTTTAATCGTAATATTCTCCATATCCATTCTCCTTCAGTTACTGTTTGTAGATAGCGCCAAATTTACACTTCTCCATACAAGCACCACATTTGATACATTTCTCCTGATCGATGATATGCGGGTTGCGAACGGAGCCGTTAATGGCGTTGTTGGGACAGTTCCGTGCACATAAGGTACAGCCACGGCACTTGTCAGGGTCAATATGATAGGAGAGAAGAGCCTTACATACGCCGGCCGGACATCTCTTGTCTCTGACATGGGCCTCATACTCGTCACGGAAATAGCGGAGCGTGGACAGCACCGGGTTTGGTGCAGTCTGGCCCAGAGCACAAGCGGAATTTTCCTTAATATAGTAGCAGAGCTCTTCAAGTTTATCCAGATCCTCCATGGTGGCCTGACCTTTGGTGATCTTGGTGAGCATCTCTAAGAGACGTTTGGTGCCGACGCGGCAGGGAGTACATTTGCCACAGGACTCCTCAACCGTGAACTCCAAAAAGAACTTGGCGATATCTACCATACAGTCATCCTCATCCATGACGATCAGTCCGCCGGAGCCCATCATAGAGCCGATGGAAATCAGATTGTCATAGTCGATGGGAATATCAAAGTGCTCATAGGGAATACATCCGCCAGAAGGACCGCCTGTCTGCGCCGCCTTGAACTTCTTGCCGTTGGGAATACCGCCACCAATCTCCTCGATTACCTCACGCAGAGTCGTACCCATGGGAATCTCTACCAGGCCGGTATTATGGATTTTGCCACCGAGAGCAAAAACTTTGGTACCTTTAGATTTCTCGGTGCCCATGGAGGCAAACCACTCAGGTCCATTGAGGATGATCTGTGGGATATTGGCATAGGTTTCTACATTATTCAAAATAGTGGGCTTGTCAAACAGACCTTTCTGGGCCGGGAACGGAGGTCTTGGTTTTGGCTCGCCACGATTACCTTCGATGGAGTGCATCAGTGCAGTCTCTTCGCCACAGACGAAGGCACCAGCGCCCAAACGCAGATCAATATCAAAATCAAAACCAGTACCGAAAATATCTTTGCCTAAAAGCTCCATCTCCCTTGCCTGGTTGATGGCTATCTTTAAACGCTCCACGGCGATGGGGTACTCAGCGCGGACATATATGTAGCCTTGATTTGCTCCGATGGCATAACCAGCGATGGCCATAGCCTCCAAAACGGCATGTGGATCACCCTCGAGTACGGAACGGTCCATAAATGCACCAGGATCCCCTTCGTCAGCATTACAACAGACGTATTTCTGATCGGCATCATTTTGTTTGGCCAGTTTCCACTTGAGTCCGGTGGGGAAACCGCCGCCGCCTCTGCCGCGCAGACCGGAATCCATCAGGCATTGGATGACATCGTCAGGAGTCATCTCGGTCAATACTTTACCAAGAGCAGCATAGCCGCCAGTACCGATATACTCTTCGATGACTTCCGGGTTGATAACACCACAGTTGCGCAGAGCAACACGGTGTTGCTTTTTGTAGAAGTCGGTGTCTACGAGAGACTTAACGCCAGCCTGGGTAACGGTCTCCTGATACAGAAGACGGGTTACTACACGGCCCTTCAACAAATGTTCAGATACAATCTCCGGAATATCTTCTACCTTAACCATGGAGTAGAAGCTGGCATCCGGATAAATAATCATAATTGGTCCTAAGGCACAGAGGCCATGACAACCGGTCTGGACGACGGAAACCTCGTCCTGGAGGCCGGCTTTCTCAATTTCTGCCTTCAGTGCTTCCATTATCTGCTGGCTGCCGGAGGAAGTACATCCTGTTCCGCCGCAGACCAATACATGTGAACGATACATTTTTGTCCTCCTTTGAACACTGGCTATTTGATGTCTGCTGAATTCAGGGTGTATTCTTCTACCACATGTCCCCCGATCAGATGGCGCTCCACGATTTCAGCAGCTTTGTCGGGATTCATCTTAATGTAGGTGATTTTGGCTTTGCCGGGTTCCATCACCTCTACGATGGGCTCATATTGGCAAAGGCCGATGCATCCGGTCTGGGTAACAGCTACCTTGCCGGTGAGACCTTTCTCCTGGACTAGTCCAGACAGGGCGTTAAGTACAGGTCTGGCACCGCTGGCGATCCCACAGGTAGCCATACCGACCACAACACGGGTCTGATTGCTGTCTTCCGCCCGCAGACCCACCTGGCCCTGCATTTTGTTGCGGATGGCTTTTAACTCTTCAAGGCTTTTCATAGTATGTAATATCCTCCAAATTATGACAATATAATCTGGCGCACGTTTTAGTATACGGCGCCGCCGTCAGTTTCCAATTTGTTCTCGGTCAGATAATCCAGAATATACGCAGAAATCTCAGGTGTGTCAAAAGGAACACCTTCCAGAACTTCCTTAAATTCCCTTGTGTCCAGGATAAAAGACCGACCGTCATAGTGATATTGGTAGAGAAAATCTGTCTCCGGATGATAGACCACCAGGGTATGTATGGTGCTTGTAATATCACCGAGGGGCATCCGGTCAATGTGGGATAGGACAAAAACCGCCGTCACCGTGGTTCCGACGCCGGGCTCGGATCCGATCGAGAAGGAACCGCCTGCCGCTTCTGCTGCATATTTAAAAAAGGGAACCCCCAGTCCTACCTTGCGGGTGGTCCGACTGGTGAAAAACGGATCTGTCACCTGCGTCACCTGCTCCGGGGTCATGCCGCAGCCGTTGTCAGCGATGGTAATGGTCAGACGGTCGGCTGTCGTGTCCGCCGCTACTGTGATTTGCACCAGGGATGCACCTGCACGGGTAGAGTTCTCTGCCACATCTAAGACGTTTAAGGAAATCTCGGTCATCATAGGCGCTTATTGGTACTTGGCCAGGATGCCAGGAATGTCGTCCGGCACCAGCCGTCCATAAACCTCATCGTTGATCATCATGACAGGGGCAAGACCACAGGCGCCTACGCAGCGACAGGAGTCCAAGGAGAACTTGCCGTCGGGAGTACACTGTCCGTTGGTAATCCCAAGAAGCTCCTCCAATTTACTGAAAATAGCTGCGGAACCCTTTACATAACATGCGGTCCCGAGACATACGGAAATCTGATATTTGCCTTTAGGCTGCAGGGCAAACTGGGTATAAAAGGTTGCTATGCCATAAATTTTCTCCAGCGGGATACCCGTCTCGTCGGAGATCATGGTCTGAACTTCGATGGGGAGATAGCCGTAAATCTCCTGCGCCTGCTGCATGATAGGCATCAAGGCACCCTTGGTGTCCTTCAGCTCGGCGATGACTTTCTTTAAAGCGGCTTCCTGATCCGGGGTCCCGCTGAAAGGAACTCCTTCTTTTTTGCAAGCCATGTCTCATCCTCCTTCTAGTAATGATACTATCTTTAAAATTAAATGTACCGCAACAGCTTAGAGCTTTTTACTGTTACAATGTACCAACAGTTTACCATGAAAATGATAAAAAATCTATAGTAAATAAATAGTTATCATACCCGTTAAAAACATATCGATAAAAAATATTGATAATTCATCTTTTCGATGGTATTCTTAATATAGCAAAGTAACGGTTAAAACTGGAAATGATTATAAAAGTTGTATTTTTCTGGCAAAGCAGGCAGAATAAACGGTTAAAAAATAGTTTAGCGCTAGAGAAATTAAGAAAAAAGAAAACAGGAGGGCAGAATATGACAGTAAAGGATGTACAGGAGATATTGGGCGCACGGGTTTTGACAGGTGAGGAATTTTTAGACCGAGAAGTGAGAAGCGCGTGCGGTTCCGATATGATGAGTGATGTGTTGGCATTTTCTAAAGATCATTCGGTGCTTTTGACAGGGTTGTGCAATCCGCAAGTGATTCGTACGGCAGAGATGCTGGATATTGTGTGCCTGGTGTTTGTGCGGGGAAAGAAGCCGGATGAGACGATTATTGAAATGGCAAGAGAGCGGGAGATTGTAGTGTTAGAGACGGGACATCGGATGTTTTCTTCGTGCGGAATGCTATATAAAGCCGGCTTGGGCGGAGGTGCGATTTGATGGATGAAGCAATTGTTTTGAAATATGACATTTCTCCAGACGATTTTACCAGGGCCGGTGAAGCAAGCAGCGATGTGAAGGGAAAGCTAAAGCAGTTGGGGGTCAGCCCGGAGGCGATTCGTAAAGTGGCGATCGCCATGTATGAGGGTGAGATCAATATGGTTATCCATGCCAATGGCGGAGAGATTACTGTAGAGATAACGCCAGTAGATATCAAGATGGTTTTGGCTGATGTAGGACCAGGGATTCCAGATGTGGAACAGGCGATGAAGGCTGGATATTCCACCGCACCGGACGAGGTGAGGAGCCTTGGTTTTGGCGCGGGTATGGGATTGCCGAACATGAAGAAATACACCGATGATATGGCGATCGAAACGAAACTTGGCGTGGGGACGACAATCACCATGATTGTAAAGATGTAGAGAGAACAATCAGATATTAGAATTGCTGTACATAGGCAGCTTTGGAAGAAGGACAGGAGGTAGCGGAATATGGATAAATTTTACCATTCAGTGCGTTTGGATTCGGAATTGTGCAAAGGATGTATTAACTGTATCAAACGCTGTCCGACTCAGGCCATCCGGGTCAGGAATGGAAAGGCACAGATTAATGGCAAATTCTGCATTGACTGTGGAGAGTGCATCCGGGTCTGTCCGCACCATGCCAAACATGCCACTTACGATAAGATGGATGTGATGAAGCAGTATCGTTATACGGTGGCGTTGCCAGCGCCGGCACTGTACAGTCAGTTCAACAATTTGGATGATGTAAATATTGTGTTGAATGCATTGCTTTTGATGGGATTTAATGATGTGTTTGAGGTCAGTGCAGCAGCAGAACTGGTATCAGAGGCTACACGAGAGTATCTGAACCATCATGAGGATAATCTGCCGATCATCAGTACCGCATGTCCGTCTGTGGTGCGTCTGATTCGAGTGCGTTTTCCGAATTTGATCTCTCATTTATTGCCACTGAATCCACCGGTGGAGGTGGCGGCGTCTTTGGCGGCGCAGCGTGCCATGCAAAAAACAGGACTGGAACGACAGGAGATAGGGATCTGCTTTATCTCGCCATGTCCGTCAAAGGTCACATATTCCAAATCTCCTTTGGGAACGGAGAAAAGCCAGGTAGATCATGTGCTTGCCATCAAGGATGTATATCCGCAGCTGATTTCTCATATGAAAGCAGTGGGAGAGGAAGCTTGGGATCTGGCAACTTCCGGGAAGATCGGTATCAGCTGGGGTCGAAGTGGTGGCGAGGCTAGTGGATTGTTTACAGAGAGCTATCTGGCAGCAGATGGTATTGAAAATGTGATCCGGGTATTGGAAGATCTGGAAGATCAGAAGTTTACCAATTTGAAATTTGTGGAGTTGAATGCCTGCAACGGCGGCTGCGTAGGGGGAATTTTAAATGTAGAGAACCCTTATGTAGCGGAGGTGAAGCTGAAACGACTCCGCAAATATATGCCAGTGGCCAGGAGCCATATGGATATGGAAGACCACGTGGAGGAGATGATTCCCTGGACGACAGGAGTGCAATATGAGCCAGTATTCAGTCTGGGCGGCAACATAATGGAAAGCTTTGCTCGCTTAAATCAGGTAGAACGGCTTTGTAAGAAGCTGCCAGGTCTGGACTGTGGTTCTTGTGGAGCGCCTACTTGTAAGGCATTGGCGGAAGATATTGTGCGGGGGCAGGCTAGTGAAAATGACTGTGTCTATTATCTGAGGGAGAATTTGCATAAATTGTCAGAAGAGGTTTCCGTATTGGCAGATGATTTGCATGGGGGAGATAAAGGCGGACAGGAGACGTTGCGGATTTTGAAAGAGTATATTCAGCGGATCTCGGATGAGATGTCGCTTCTGGATAATCGGGATGCCGAAGAGGAAACAGGAAAGCATAATAATAGTGGAGGATTGTGAGAAGAGGAAATAAAAAGTAAGAAGAAGGGAGAAGAACATGACAGTACAGGGACTTCTAGATAGTGGGATGTTTAGTATAGTGAATGTGGGGGAGAATCCGGAGCGGGAGATCACAGTGCCATTTTGTTGCGATCTTTTAAGCATTGCTATGGGAAGAGCGCCAG
Organism: Lachnospiraceae bacterium; assembly: GCA_022799175.1. Taxonomy (GTDB): domain Bacteria; phylum Bacillota; class Clostridia; order Lachnospirales; family Lachnospiraceae; genus Brotaphodocola. Next base: position 10,562 of record JAAWNY010000001.1, read on the forward strand.
CGGGGTGTGCCTGGGTGACGGTGATGGGGAACATGAATACATTGGCAGTAGCTACGCTGACGGATGCGGCATGTATTATCATGGCGGAAGGGGCAGTGTTAGATGAGATTGCCATGAAGAAGGCTAGAGATCAAGAAATCACGGTGATGGGGACTGAGATGCCGATCTTTGAGGCGGCGTTGAAGGTGTACCAGGCATTACAGGGGTAGAGAGATGATTACGCTTACTTATGACCTGCATATCCATTCCTGCCTTTCCCCTTGTGGGGATGATGATATGACGCCGGGCAATATTGTGGGTATGGCGGCAATCAAAGGATTGGATGTAATTGCAGTGACAGATCATAATTCTTGTCGGAATTGTCCAGCGGTGATGAAGCTAGCAGAACAATTCGGCGTTCTGGCGGTTCCTGGCATGGAGATCAATACCTCAGAGGAGGTTCATGCCGTATGTCTGTTTCCGGGGCTGGAGCCGGCGCTGGATTTTGATGCCTATGTATATGAACGTTTGATGAAGTTTCCTAATAAAGAAGCTGTATTTGGAAAGCAACAAATCTGCAACGAAGAAGATGAAGTGGTGGAAACAGAACCGAATCTGCTGATCAACAGTGTGGATATTTCTTTTGATCAGCTATGGGATCTGGTGCGTTCTTTTGATGGAGTGATGTTTCCGGCCCATATTGAAAAGAGTGCCAACAGTTTGATTGCCAATCTGGGATTTGTACCGCCGGATAGCCAGTTTAAGACGGCGGAATTAAAGGATCTGAAAAGATTGCATGAAACGAAGAAGGGGAATCCTTATCTGGAGGGATGCCGAATTATCAGCAATTCGGATGCGCATTATCTGGAACATATCCATGAGCCAGAATTGACGATTCCAGTGAGAGAAAGGAGTATTGAAGGAGTGCTGAACGCGTTGCTGGGGAAATAGAAGTTCGGAAAATAACGCAGGAGGAAGAAGTGGATGTATACACCAGGAGAAATTGCAGAAAATTATATCCAGATCGGAAAGAAAAAGGCGGTAATGAATACGGACAAGATGTTTCTATTGGCAGTTATGGCTGGTATTTATATCGCTGTGGCAGGTTGTGGTGCATCCACAGCCGCCGGTACGATTGGTGGGTCTGCCGGAAAGCTGATAGGGGCCAGTGTCTTTCCCGCTGGTCTGACTCTGGTGCTGTTAGCTGGCAGTGAATTGTTCACTGGCAATTGCCTACTTATCATTCCTGTGTTGGAGAGGGAGATTTCTGTGGGCGCGATGCTCCGCAACTGGGGGATCGTGTATCTGGGGAATTTTGTCGGCAGTATTCTTGTGGCGTGGATGGTGGTGAATAGTCACCAGCTGAGTCTGTTTGATGGTCAGCTGGCAGTGGCGGCAGTCAACACGGCAATAGCGAAGGTGTCGATGCCATTTGCAGATGCCTTGATCAGGGGGATTCTCTGCAATCTGCTGGTCTGCCTAGCTGTCTGGGTGAGCTTTGCGGCAAAGGATGTGACTGGCAAGATAATAGGGTTATTTTATCCGATTCTGGTATTTGTGGTTTGTGGTTTTGAGCACAGTGTGGCAAATATGTTTTACTGCCCGGTAGCGTTGTTTGCCTTAGGACTTCCGGAATATGCAAAGTTGATTACGATTGATGTGAGCGGCTTGACCTGGGGCAGCTTTGTTCTGAAAAATCTGGTGCCGGTTACGCTGGGAAATATTTTTGGGGGAGCGGTGCTCGTGGGGGTAGTATATTGGCGGATATATCTGCGCAAGGAGCATCCGTCACTCTTCTGAGTCTTCGATCAACCGCATTCCAGCCAGGATTAACACAGCGCCCATTAGGAAACAAAGCAGGATGCTGGGAGAGACGGGAGCAATGGAAAAACAAAGTATCAGTACAATGCAAATGATTGGCAGGACAGCTTGGAGAGCTTCTTGCCATTTTTCTTTTAATTTTGTTCGGATTCCCAAATTTTATCAATATCCTTTCCTTGTGATATTAGTATTATAACACAGAGCAGATAGATTTCCAATAAAGAAGGTGTGTATATTTCTTTTTTGAAAAAGTACTTATAACATGGGTAAAAATTAGAACACTTAAAATATAGGTATAGGCGAATGGTAACGTCATACAAGTAAGGGGATGGCGTTATCATATTGTGTCGAAACTTGGCGATGGAATCTAATTGCGTGCAGACAAAGGTTGCGTCTATAATACAATTTACAACAAAAGGAATAGGAGGGAAGGAAGAATGGCGGAGTTTCATGTTGCAATTGCAGAGGATAACCCACAAATGCTAAATTTGTTAAACAATATGCTGGAAGAGGAAAATGGATTCCGGGTAGTTGGTAAGGCAGACAATGGTTCAGATGCTTATGATATGATTATGAAAACAGAACCGGATTTGGTGTTGATGGATGTAATTATGCCAAAGCTGGACGGAATTTCAGTAATGGAAAAAGTCAAAAAAGAACGGATGGGGAGGAAAATACCCTCATTCATTATGGTAACGGCAGCAGGAAATGATCAGGTGACAAGAGATGCTTTCCGGCTGGGAGCCAGTTATTTTATCATGAAACCGTTTGAAAAAGAACTGCTTATGGAAAAAATCCGGCGGGTTTGTGCTGGCTCTGAAAAACCAGCAATTCATGCAGAGAATGGCAAAGTGAATCCTTATATGGATCGGAATGAATATATCCGTCAGAATCTGGAGAACGATGTGACTCGTCTGCTTCATGAGATTGGGATTCCCGCGCATATCAAGGGCTATCAATATTTGCGGGATGCAATTGCCATTTCCGTGGAGGAAGAGGAAATTCTGGTCAGTGTTACCAAAGTGTTGTACCCAACGATTGCAAAGCGTCATAATACTACGTCGAGTCGTGTGGAACGTGCAATTCGTCATGCGATTGAAGTGGCATGGACTCGCGGGAGATTAGACACCATTCATGAGTTGTTTGGCTATACAATCAGCAATGGAAAGGGGAAGCCTACCAATTCTGAATTTATTGCACTGATTTCGGATAAAATAAGGTTAGATTACAAAAGAATGTAGAGAAACAGGGAAAGAAGACAGCAGTTTTTTAAGATTTTGCTTCCTAAATCCGCTCAAATATTGTATACTGATAATCATAAGGTCTGCTTTGGGGGCGGACAACAGATTAGGAGGTTATTTCGATGAAGAAAATTTTATTTGTTGCTTCAGAGGCGGTGCCATTTATCAAGACCGGTGGTCTGGCTGATGTGGTGGGTTCTTTGCCCAAATGCTTTGATAAGAAATATTTTGATGTGAGGGTGATGGTGCCCAAATATCTCTGCATCAAGGAAAAATGGCGCAACGAGATGACGTACATCAACCATTTTTATATGGATTATCTGGGGCAAAGCCGCTATGTGGGCATTATGCAATATGTGCTGGATGGAATTACTTTTTATTTTATTGACAATGAGTCTTATTTTAACGGGGATAAGCCCTATGGCGACTGGTTCTATGATTTGGAGAAATTTTCATTTTTTTGCCAGGCAGCATTATCTTCTTTGCCAGTGATTGGGTTTAGGCCAGATGTGGTGCATTGTCATGACTGGCAGACGGGGCTGATTCCGGTTTATCTTAAAGATCGATTCCGGGGCGGAGAGTTCTTCCGGGATATGAAATCGGTAATTACAATCCATAATCTGAAGTTCCAAGGAGTGTGGGATGTTAAGACGATACAGAGATTTTCTGGCCTGCCGGATTATTATTTTACATCTGATAAGCTGGAGGCATATAAGGATGGCAATATGTTAAAGGGTGGGATTGTGTTTGCGGACGCGATTACCACAGTAAGTCAGACTTATGCCGATGAGATTAAGATGCCGTTTTATGGAGAAGGTCTGGACGGACTAATGCGGGCCAGATCCAATAGCCTGCGGGGAATTGTCAATGGCATTGATTATGAGGATTTTAATCCCGAGACGGACAAGCATATTGCTCAGCCGTATAATGCCAAGAATTTCCGAAAAGAGAAGGCAAAGAACAAGATGAATTTGCAGGCGCAGGTAGGTCTGCCCGTCGATGAAAAGAAGTTTATGGTAGGCATCGTCTCACGTCTTACGGATCAGAAGGGATTGGATTTGATTCAGGGTGTTATGGATGAACTTTGTTCCGAAGATATGCAGCTGATCGTATTGGGCACTGGTGATGAGCGATATGAGAATATGTTCCGCCATTATGACTGGAAGTACCATGATCGGGTTTCTGCTCAGATTTATTATTCAGAAGAGTTGTCCCATAAGATTTATGCCGGATGTGATGCATTTTTGATGCCGTCGCTGTTTGAACCCTGTGGATTAAGCCAGCTGATGGCGCTGCGATATGGTACAGTTCCGATTGTGCGTGAAACCGGAGGTCTGAAAGATACCGTACAACCATATAATGAATATGAGAGTATGGGAACAGGATTTTCTTTTGCTAATTATAACGCTCATGAGATGCTGGATTCTATCCGTTACGCAAAGCATGTGTATTATGAAAAGAAGAGAGAATGGAATAAAATTATTGACCGTGCTATGGCACAGGATTTCTCCTGGCAGACTTCTGCCGCCAAATATCAGGAATTGTATGACTGGCTGATTGGCTATTAAAGGACAGGTAGAGAAGCGTATGTCATTTTGGGAGCAGATATGCGGCAATGAGGTTTTAATCAGTGCAGTGATCGGTTGGATGGTAGCACAAGTGCTGAAGACATTGATCGATTTTGCATTGAATGAGTCTTTTTCTGCAGAGCGTCTGGTGGGATCCGGAGGAATGCCTAGTTCTCATTCATCTACCGTATGCGCTTTGATGACCAGTGCGGGGATTCGATATGGAGTGGAGTCTTTTGAATTTGCGATCTGTTTTATTTTGGCGTCGGTAGTGATGTATGATGCGATTGGAGTGCGTCAGGAAACCGGGAAGCAGGCAAAATTATTGAATCTGATTATGGAACAAGATTTTTTTCATCTGGATAATGAACAGTTTCAGAAACGGTTGAAAGAGTTTGTGGGACATACCCCGCTTCAGGTATTTGCCGGAGCTTTGTTGGGGATTTTGATCGCGTTTTTCGTGCACATGAAGTTTTTTTGAGCCTTTGGTCATAACCTGCTTTTTGGTGCGTTAGATATTATGTGTCAGTGCTACCTTCCGTGGATAAGCGAGTGTTTTCTTGTTCACGGAGGGTATATAGACATAATAATATTTTTAGAGGGCAGGGAGTGTATGTATCAAAAAATGGAAGGAAATTATGTCTGGGTGTTTAAGGGCGAAAGGATTATTCTGCGGGGAAGGGACATTTGCTATGCGCATATGGACCAACGCAAGACGTTTGTCCATACAGGCAGGAGAGAGTATCGCGTAGGCGGTAGTCTGAAAGATGTAGAAGAGTTGTTAAAAGATTTGCCAATAGTAAAGACACATAATGCTTTTCTTGTACACATGGATTTTCTGGAATCGGTTAGTGTTCGGGGAGCCGTTTTAAAGGATGGAACCTTGATACCAGTCAGTCAAAATCGCTGGAAGCAGGTTCGGGAAACTGTGGAACGATATTATCAGGAATGTCATCGTGTCAGACATAAAATGCAAAAACAAGACGAAAAACTGCAAAAGAAAATATATATTGCGCAAGAGGGCTTGTCCATGAGAGAGAGTTGTGGTAATTTGGGTGCATAACATTTCTTGGCAGTGTTCTTGCTGCCAGCCATCCAAGTCCACAGGGAATCTTATCTTGATGGCGGTAAGATTCTTCTTGTCTATCTTCATTTGATACATTGGATTCGATTTGACAAATTGTCAATGACTGACAGGACAAAAGAAATCAATTGACAGCCGAAAGCGGTTGTGGTAAGATAAGTCGGTATTAGTGACGCCGGGGCTCAGTTTTTAGGATACTCCAACCAGAAACTTGGTTTTCGGTAAGCATAAAATTTAAGGAGGAAATCTCATGATTTCGAAAGAAAAGAAAGCAGCGATTATTGAACAGTATGGCAGAAAACCAGGGGATACCGGATCGCCGGAAGTACAGATTGCGATTCTGACAGCCAGGATTGCAGAGCTGACCGAGCACCTGCAGCAGAATAAGAAAGATCATCATTCCAGAAGAGGTCTTTTGAAGATGGTAGGCCGGAGACGTGGTTTGCTGGATTATTTGAAGAAAACCGATCTGGAAGGTTATCGTGCTTTGATTGAAAAGCTGGGCATCAGAAAATAAGTACAGATTCGGGGTGGAGAAGTTTCTCCACCCTGTCGTTGTTTGCGGGAGTCCGTAAAATGAGAAAAACAGAAGCTCATTATGTGAGTAATCAATGATATTTTTCAGAGGACAAGACCGAGACGACTGCTGTACACAAAAGACAGAAAACTTAGGTCGGACGGCTTTTGTGCAGAGCAGTAGTTTCGGAGTCTTCTGGCAGATATAATGAAGGAAGAAAAGAAAAGGAGACGATGTCATGTACAAAAGTTTTAGTATGGAACTGGCAGGGAGAACCCTGACAGTAGATGTGGGAAGAGTGGCCAAGCAGGCCAATGGCGCTGCCTTTATGCATTATGGGGATACGGTGGTATTGTCCACAGCCACTGCATCGGATAAGCCCCGGGAAGGGATCGATTTCTTTCCTTTAAGTGTGGAGTTTGAGGAAAAGCTGTATTCCGTGGGGAAGATACCAGGAGGTTTTAACCGCAGAGAGGGTAAGGCGTCAGAAAATGCGGTATTGACATCGCGAGTGATTGATCGTCCGATGCGACCGTTGTTTCCCAAAGATTATCGCAATGATGTGACTTTAAATAATTTGGTGATGTCTGTGGACCCGGATTGTAGTCCGGAGTATACGGCCATGCTGGGATCCGCAATTGCGACTTGCATTTCTGATATCCCTTTTGATGGTCCTTGTGCCACAACCCAGATTGGTATGATTGATGGAGAATTTATCGTAAATCCGACAAATGAGCAAAAAATGGTGTCAGATATGGCGCTGACAGTAGCTTCTACCAGAGAAAAGGTGATTATGATTGAAGCCGGTGCCAAGGAAGTGCCAGAATCGGTCATGATCCAGGCGATTTTTAAGGCCCATGAGGTAAATCAGGAAATTATTAAATTTATTGACACCATTGTGGCTGAGTGTGGTAAGCCGAAACATTCCTATGAGAGCTGTGCTGTGCCAGAAGAACTCTTTGCGGCGATCCGCGAGATTGTTCCTCCGTCAGAGATGGAAGAGGCAGTATTTACTGATGATAAGCAAACCCGGGAAGAAAATATCCGCCGGATTACCGAAAAGCTGGAGGAGGCTTTTGTGGAGAAGGAGGAGTGGCTGGCTGTCCTGGGTGAGGCAGTTTATCAGTATCAGAAGAAGACGGTCCGCAAGATGATTTTAAAGGATCATAAGCGTCCGGACGGCCGTGCAATTACGGAGATCCGTCCTTTGTCAGCAGAGATTGATCTGCTGCCAAGAGTGCATGGCTCTGGTATGTTTACCCGTGGCCAGACGCAAATTTTGAATATTTGTACGTTAGCGCCTATGTCTGAGGCTCAAAGACTGGATGGCTTAGACGAGAATGAGACTTCAAAGCGTTATATGCATCATTATAATTTCCCGTCTTATTCCGTGGGGGAGACAAAGCCGTCTAGGGGACCGGGACGCCGGGAGATCGGGCATGGTGCGCTGGCAGAGAGGGCATTGGTTCCGGTATTGCCAAGTGAAGCAGAGTTTCCTTATGCAATCCGTACCGTATCGGAGACTATGGAATCCAATGGCTCTACCTCTCAGGCAAGTATTTGTGCATCTACGCTGTCTTTGATGGCTGCCGGGGTACCGATTAAAGCGATGGTTGCAGGAATTTCTTGTGGTCTGGTGACCGGAGAGAGCGATGATGATTATCTTGTATTGACAGATATACAGGGCCTGGAGGATTTCTTTGGTGATATGGACTTTAAGGTGGGTGGCACGCACAAGGGAATCACAGCGATCCAGATGGATATTAAGATTCATGGTTTAACCCGACCGATTATTGAGGAAGCGATTGCCAGAACCCGCGAGGCAAGGTTGTATATTTTAGATGAGGTGATGAAGCCAGTAATTTCCGAACCTCGGAAAGAAGTGGGCAAATATGCGCCAAAGATTGATCAGATTATTATTGATCCTCAAAAGATCGGGGACGTGGTAGGGAAGCAAGGGAGCACGATCAATAAAATTATCGAAGAGACAGGGGTAAAGATCGATATTTCTGAGGATGGCCGTATAGATATCTGTGGTACCGATAAGGAGATGATTGAGAAAGCAAAGGAGATCATTACCAGTATTGTGACAGATATTGAGCCAGGACAGGTGCTCGCGGGCAAAGTGGTGAGGATTATGCCCTTCGGTGCTTTCGTGGAACTGAAACCAAAGAAAGATGGCATGGTGCATATTTCCAGACTGTCTGACAAACGGGTCGAGAAGGTGGAGGATATGGTAAACATCGGAGACTCTGTGACAGTAAAGGTGTTGGATATAGATAAAATGGGAAAAATTAGTCTTAGTATGAAACCAAGTGATCTGAACTAAATGCTTGTTAAAGATTAAAAAGGAAAAATAGCCGCCAGTATTTTGCAGGAGTGCAGAATATCGGCGGTTGTTTTATACTTGTGTTATAACGGAATGTTTTGGGGCTGACGATGATGATAGACTGTGAGATAGCGAAAGCCACAATCAATAAGAATGGCTTTTGTCCGATCAAAAGCGTGTCCGATATATTCTGGGGTATGGGCATCCGAACCGAGAGTGATCGATTCTCCGCCTAATTGACGATAGCGTCGAAGGATATCTTCTGTGGGGTTTGGATGACTCAATCCATACTTAAAACCGGCAGTGTTGCACTCCAGTGCGATACCTTTTTCGATCAGTGTTTTTAAAATGGGATCGATGTAGTCTTGATAGGCAAGGTAAGAGTAATTTTTGTTGGTGGCAGGACCATAACGAACTACATAGTCCAGATGACCAAAGGAGTCAAAACAGCTTAGCGTTTGGATGCACTTGAGTGAGACTTCAAAGAAGCGTTCGTAGGCGGCGCGCTCGGTTCTTCCTTGAAAGAAGCTGGGATAATAGGGATCCATTTGATCGATGAAATGGCAGGAGCCAATAATATAATCAACATCAAGAGAGCGAGTCAATTGTTCCAAATAGTCCTGAATGTGGATTTGCAGGCCCAACTCCACACCGATACCGATTCGGATGCGGTCAGAGTATTCTTCCTGCAAGCTGCGCAACTGAAAAAGGTAGGAAGAAAAATCGAGAAGAAAGATTTCTTCTGTCATACCAGTGGCATAATCATGGTGATCGGTAATGCATAATTCTGTCATGCCCAGAGAAAGACATCGTTCAACCTGGATACGGGCAGGAGTGGTGCAGTCGCCGGAAAACGCGGTGTGAATATGGGTGTCAGGGAGCATAAAAGGGGAACCTCCTTGCTATGATATTTATTGGGATTATAGCGGATATCGGCGGAGAATGCAATGGGGGAGCGAAACGAAAATGCGCAAACTCGCTTTGCACAGATCATGTACATTTCTGTTTCAATGTAAAATTCGGAAACGTAAGATATTCTTAGTCTGGAATTTTATTATGTGAAAACTTGTTGAAATAGGAAGGCAGATTATGGTATCATGAATTTGATTTTCGGTTTTATTTACTGGTAACAGAATGACAGATGAGCAGACAGGGAGAAGAGAATGGTGATAAACGATATTTCAAATATGTTTGGGTTTTTAGGCGGTCTGGGGATGTTTCTGTATGGAATGAGCATTATGGCGGATGGCATGCAAAAGACGGCGGGCAGCCGAATGAGTAGCTTTCTGGGAATGCTGACCAATAATCGTTTTTTGGCGGTTGTGCTGGGAGCATTGATCACAGCAATCATTCAGAGCAGTGGAGCGACCACTGTGATGGTGGTAGGTTTTGTCAGCGCAGGGGTTCTAAACTTGTCTCAGGCAGTAGGGGTGATCATGGGGGCGAATATTGGTACGACGATCACGGCCTGGATTGTGTCTATGAGTCAGTTGGGAGATGCGTTTGAGATTATGAAGCCGGGCTTTTATGCGCCGCTGATTATCGGTGTGGGAGCATTGCTTTTGGTGTTTGCCAAAGGGCAGAAAAAGAAAACGATCGGCGAAATTTTGATCGGTTTGGGACTTTTGTTTACGGGTCTGGATTTTATGTCTGGTTCTATCAGCCCTTATACAGATGCACCTATTTTTGCTAAAGCATTTGCTCTTTTGGGCGGGAATCCTCTTCTAGGAATGTTGATTGGCGCTCTGGTGACAGCGCTATTGCAGAGTTCTTCGGCTTCTGTCGGTATCTTACAGACACTAGCGATGAATGGAATTGTGACAACGAATGCGGCAATCTATATTACTTTGGGGCAAAATATTGGCTCTTGTGTTACAGCTATGCTTTCGAGTGCCGGGAGTTCGCGGACGGCAAAGCGGGCGGCGGTGATGCATTTGACGTTTAATGTGATTGGTGCGATTCTTTTTGGCATTTTGGGATTTATGGTATTTTCGATGATGCCTTCTTTTGCCACAGCCAATATTAATGCGGTACAAATATCTATTTTCCATACAGTATTTAATCTGACTATGACGACTTTGCTGTTTCCTTTTGGGGATCAGCTTGTGAAGCTGTCAGGAATTGTAGTAAAAGAAAAAGAGGAGGAAGGCACTGCCTGGGATCAGGAGGCAGCAGCAACTTTGAGACATTTGGATGAGCGTATTTTTGAATCTCCGGCATTTGCCGTGGAGACGGCGGCGTTGGAGGTGGTTCACATGGGGCAGATTACGATGAAAAATGTCAAACGAGCTCTGGATGCTGTTCTTACGGGCAATCTGGAGGAAGTTGAGGATGTGTATAAAACAGAAAAAACCATAGATAATATGGAAAAGATGTTGACGGAGTATCTGATTAAGGTGGATAATCTTTCTTTGACGGAACGGCAAAAACGGATTGTCAATAACTTGTTCTACAGTGTCAGTGATATTGAGCGGATTGGCGATCATGCAGAAAATATGGCGGAGCAGGCAGAATATCTGGTACAGCATAAGTTGGATTTCACGGAGACGGGAATGAGGGATCTAAAGAACATCAGTGACAGTGTGATTCAGTCTTTTCAGTATGCTATTAATGCCAGACAGACTGGCAATATGGATTCTGTGCGCAAGGTAAGTCAATATGAGGACGATGTGGATAATCAGGAAGAGGAATTGCGGGAGAAACATATTGAACGTCTTTCTGCGGGGCGATGTGAACCTTCTGCCGGCGTAGTATTCCTGGATATTCTCAGTAATCTGGAGCGTATTTCCGATCATGCTTACAATATAGCTGGTTATGTCAAAGATGAACTGTAACGAGTAAGGAATAGAACTTTTGACTTGTATTGAAAAAAGTAGCGATACAGATGCCGGAACGATTGCGAAAAAGATTCATAAATACAGGTAAAATGGCAAAAAACCTCTTGCTATTTTGTCCATAATTGGGTAAAATAGGAATCAGGGTTGATTATAATTTAACAATCAATAATTTTTTAACAATCTAGGAGGAATTGATTATGGCAGTAAAAGTAGCAATCAATGGTTTTGGACGTATTGGCCGTCTGGCATTCAGACAGATGTTCGGAGCTGAGGGATATGAGGTTGTAGCGATCAACGATCTGACAGATCCGAAGATGCTGGCTCACCTGTTGAAGTATGATACTGCTCAGGGTGGATATGCCGGCCATATCGGCGAGGGCAAGCATACCGTTGAGGCTGGTGAAGACTCCATTACCGTAGATGGAAAGACCATCCGGATTTACGCAGAGAAAGACGCTGCCAATCTTCCGTGGGGCGAGATTGGTGTTGACGTAGTTCTGGAATGTACCGGCTTCTACACCTCCAAGGCGAAATCCCAGGCTCATATTGATGCTGGCGCTAAGAAGGTTGTTATCTCCGCACCGGCGGGCAATGATCTGCCGACCATCGTATTCAGCGTAAATGAGGATACTCTGACTAAGGATGACACCATCATTTCCGCAGCTTCTTGCACCACCAACTGCCTGGCTCCTATGGCAAAGGCTCTGAACGATTACGCTCCGATTCAGTCTGGTATTATGAGCACCATCCATGCTTATACCGGAGATCAGATGATTCTGGATGGCCCACACAGAAAGGGTGATTTAAGAAGAGCAAGAGCTGGTGCAGCAAACATCGTTCCCAACTCTACCGGCGCAGCAAAGGCAATCGGTCTGGTTATTCCGGAGTTAAATGGCAAGCTGATCGGTTCTGCACAGCGTGTTCCGGTTCCGACTGGTTCCACCACCATTTTGACTGCAGTTGTTAAGGGCGCTGATGTGACCAAGGAAGGCATTAATGCTGCTATGAAGGCGGCTGCTTCCGAGTCCTATGGCTACAACGAGGATCCGATTGTTTCTTCTGATGTGATCGGCATGAAGTATGGTTCCCTGTTCGATGCTACCCAGACCATGGTTGCTAAGATCGCAGATGATCTGTATGAGGTTCAGGTAGTTTCATGGTACGACAATGAGAATTCCTATACCAGCCAGATGGTAAGAACCATTAAGTACTTCGCTGAACTGTAATTAGAGGGCAGAGAAAAGCTCAAGCGGGGTCCGGTCTTGACAGGGACCGGATCCCGCTTTGTGGTATGAAACATTTGATAAGTAAAGTGATGGTTCCAATATCAGAATGATTATAAAACCGGTAGGATTTGTATAAGTTGAGAAAGGGGCATTGACAGATATGCTGAATAAAAAAACGGTAGAAGATTTAAAAGATTTAAAGGGCAAGAGAGTATTGGTTCGCTGTGATTTTAATGTTCCGCTGAAGAATGGCGAGATCTCGGATGAGACTCGTATTGTGGCGGCGCTTCCGACCATCAAAAAACTGATTGGAGAAGGAGCGAAGGTGATCCTCTGTTCTCATTTGGGAAAGGTGAAAAACGGCCCCAATGAGGGAGAATCTCTGGCTCCGGTTGCTGCTCGTCTTACCAAGAAGCTGGGCAAGGACGTGGTATTTGTAGCAGATTACAACGTGACCGGAGAAGCGGCTACCAAAGCAGTGGAAACGATGAACGACGGTGATGTGGTATTGTTGCAGAATACCCGTTTCCGTGGTAAGGAAGAAACCAAGAATGGCGAGGAATTCAGTAAGGAACTGGCAGATCTGGCTGACGATTATGTGTGTGACGCTTTTGGTTCCTCTCATCGTGCTCATGCATCGGTAGAAGGTGTGACAAAGTTTATTACTGCTAAAGGTGGCACAAATGCAGTTGGCTATCTGATGCAGAAAGAGATTGACTTTTTGGGTAATGCAGTGGAAAATCCGGTGAGACCTTTTGTGGCAATTTTGGGTGGAGCAAAGGTGGCAGACAAGCTGAACGTGATTTCCAATTTGTTGGAAAAGTGTGATACATTAATTATTGGCGGAGGTATGGCATTTACCTTCTTAAAGGCCCAGGGCAAAGGCGTAGGCAATTCTCTGGTAGATGACAGCAAGATTGATTACTGTAAAGAGATGATGGAAAAAGCAGAGAAGTTGGGTAAAAAATTGCTGCTCCCGGTTGATACCACGATTGCTGCTGCATTCCCGAATCCGATTGACGGACCGGTTGAGGTGCAAGTTGTCTCTTCGGATGAGATCCCGGCAGATATGGAAGGTCTGGATATTGGACCGAAGACAGCTGAGCTATATGCAGAGGCAGTGAAGACGGCAAAGACGGTTGTCTGGAACGGACCAATGGGTGTGTTTGAGAATCCGACTCTGGCGAAAGGGACCATTGCTGTGGCTAAGGCATTAGCTGAGACAGAGGCTACGACTATCATCGGTGGTGGAGATTCTGCAGCGGCAATGAATCAGCTGGGCTTCGCGGATAAAGTAAGTCATATTTCCACTGGTGGTGGAGCTTCCCTGGAGTTCTTAGAGGGTAAAGTTCTTCCTGGTGTAGCAGCTGCTGACAATAAATAAAAAGATTTCTCACGAAACAAAAATATAAAGGGAGGACAAAAAAATGTCCAGAAAGAAAATAGTTGCAGGCAACTGGAAGATGAATATGACGCCTACCGAGGCGGTTGCCCTGGTAAATGAGTTAAAGCCTTTGGTTGCCAATGACGAGGTAGATGTGGTATTTTGTGTACCGGCGATCGATATTATTCCTGCGATGAAGGCAGCGGAGGGAACAAATATCAACATTGGAGCTGAGAATATGTACTATGAGGAGAAAGGAGCCTATACAGGTGAGATTTCTCCGGCAATGTTGGTGGATGCTGGTGTAAAATATGTCATTATCGGTCATTCTGAGAGAAGAGAATATTTTGCTGAGACGGATGAGACAGTAAACAAGAAAGTTTTGAAGGCATTTGAACATGATATTACTCCGATCATCTGCTGTGGAGAGTCCTTGACACAGAGAGAGCAGGGAATTACGATCGATTGGATTCGTCAGCAGATTAAAATTGCATTCTTGAATGTGACCAAGGAGCAGGCAAAGAAGGCTGTCATTGCGTATGAGCCGATTTGGGCGATTGGTACGGGGAAGGTGGCCACGACCGAGCAGGCACAGGAGGTTTGTGCGGCGATTCGTGTCTGCATCGGAGAGATCTATGATGAAGCTACTGCTGCAGAGATTCGTATCCAGTACGGTGGTTCCGTATCTGGTGCCAGTGCTCCGGAATTGTTTGCCCAGCCGGATATTGATGGTGGCTTGGTAGGAGGCGCATCCTTAAAACCAGATTTTGGGAAAATCGTCAACTACAACAAATAAGAGATAATCTTTGGGGCGGAGCCGTTTGTGCTTCCGCCCTGTTTTTATTTTTTATGTTTTAGTGGATGGCGACAGTGACAAGGCGGGAATGATTTTGTTTTGGACTTGTCTGGAAAGGAAAACGGAAAATGCAAAAAAAAGAAGCTATGAGCAGGAAAGCCCTGTTGATGAATATAGTAATCACGATTGGCATTTTTGTGATCGCTACTATGTTGGCAATTGCATTTTTTCATTACAGCCGTAATTCTACCAGTGTGGCCATTATTTATATTCTAGCGGTTATGCTGGTAGCCAGGTATACAAACGGATATGTACCAGGGGTTGTGGCTTCGTTTTTGGGAGTAATCTGTGTCAACTATGTATTTACTTATCCTTTTATGCGTTTGAATTTTAGTATTGATGGCTATCCAATAACTTTTGTTGCCATGACATTGATATCGGGGCTGACCAGTATGTTGACTACACAGTCAAAAAAGCAAAATCAGATTTTGAATGAGCAGGAGAAATTTTTGATGGAGGCAGAAAAGGAGACAATGCGCGCGAATCTGTTGCGTGCGGTATCTCATGATCTGCGAACTCCGTTGACAGGAATTATTGGAATGGCGGATGCTTATTTGGCAGACAGTGGACGGTTGACAGAAGAAGAAAAATCGTATATGGTAAAAGGGATCAGCGAAGATGCTAACTGGCTTCTCAACATGGTGGAGAATTTATTGTCAGTCACCAGGATTCGGGTGGGAGAGACCCGGGTCAATACCAGTTTGGAATCATTGGAAGAAGTAGTTTCGGAGGCAGTACAACGCTTGCGGAAACGATTACCTCAGGCCAGGGTACAAGTACAAGTGCCAGAAGAGTTTTTGATGGTTCCCATGGATGCGATGCTGATTGAACAGGTGATAATCAATCTGCTGGAGAATGGGGTATACCATTCAGGAGCGGAGAAAATCGATTTGTATGTGGTAAAGAAGGACAAAGAAGCGGTTTTTCGCATCCGGGATTATGGGAAAGGGATTACTCCGGAGAGGCTGGAAGCGATCTTTGACGGTGGTGGCACAGAGGAGAATCCGAGCGGAGATTCTCATCGGGGGATGGGGATTGGTCTGAGTATTTGTAAGACGATTGTCAATGCCCATGAAGGTACCATATGGGCGAATAATTGGGAACAAGGCGCAGAATTTGTCTTTACATTACCATTGAGAGAGGACACAGGTGATGACAAATAAACAGACCATATTGGTCATTGAAGATGAAAAAATTATTGGGAGCTATATTGAGACCATTTTAATATCGAACGAATACAAGGTGCTGCGTGCCATGAATGGGATGACAGGGCTTTCTCTATGTACATCTCACCATCCGGAAATTGTTCTTCTGGATTTAGGTCTTCCGGATATGGATGGAATGGAAGTTTTACAGCACATTCGGGAATTTTCGAATCTGCCAATAATTGTGATTTCCGCTCGTTCTCAAGAGCGGGAGAAGGTGGAGGCACTTGATGGCGGAGCGGATGACTATATCACTAAGCCATTCGGAGCGGAAGAACTTTTGGCACGGATTCGCACGGCATTGCGTCATCGCTTACATGCCGGACAAGGACAAAAGCACGAATTAGTATATTCCAAAGACGAACTAGTGATTGATTTTGAACGGCGACTGGTGACATTGCAGGGAAAAGCAATTCATTTGACACAGATTGAATATAAGCTTGTTTCTTTGCTGGCCCGCAATGCGGGAAAGGTTTTGACTTATGATTATATTCTGAAGGAAATCTGGGGTCCTTATGCAGATATGGATAATCAGATTTTGCGAGTGAATATGGCGAATATTCGCAGAAAGCTGGAGACAAATCCTGCAGAGCCTCATTACATTTTTACCGAGATCGGAGTGGGGTACCGGATGCTTGAGTGAAAATGAGATTAAAAAACCGAGAAAATAGAAACAGCGGCTTTAATGGCCGCTGTTAATTACTTTCCAGTTATCGGATTTCGAATAGCGGGCGATGCTGATGGAACGCGCAGGATTGCCTTCGGCCTGGTCTTTTCCAGTAAGAACCATAAAGATGATAATGTTTCCCGGATCGTATTCTGCCTCGATACCCGTGTTTTGGTAAAGAAAATAAGAGTCGTCCGCCGGATATATGTCTTCTACACCGTCGAAGCCCACAGAGGCTTCCGTGAAATAATAGCGAGCCAGTTCTTCTGTTTCTAAAAGTTCGGCTTCGGTCAGCGAAGACAGATAAGGCGGAGCCTGGTCAGTATCTGTCTCTAGAGCAACGACACCAGAGGTTACAAATTCACTGGGAACAAGAGAAAGCGCATCACGGGAAGACTCTGGAAGAGTCTGATACCATTCCAACCATTTCAGAGTATCTTCTGAGAGTTCACTTTTCATCTTGGCAATACCATTAAATTCAACAAGTTCGTCATCAGCAGATTCCATAAGCGTCTCATCAGAGGCGACGGAAGCTGTAGAAGGAGTTATGGTGGCACCCTCGCCGCAGCCAGTAAGAAACAGGGCGGCAATGGTGATTAACAGAGCTTTTGCTTGCATGAGTAGATGCCTCCTTGTAGATATTATATCAATGATGGGACGGAAAAAAATTAAGAGTTCCTTAAAATTTATTGAAAAAGAGTATGAGGAAATAAAAAATGAAAACCATTGGGATTATTACAGACAGTCATAGCAGTATCACACAAGAAGAAGCAAAGCAGTTGGGAATTATGGTGCTTCCAATGCCATTTACCATAGAAGAGAAGAATTATTATGAAGGAATCTCTCTGACGCGGCAGGAATTCCTTGAAAAGCTGCATTCCGGGGCGATTGTTTCGACTTCCCAGCCAGCTCCGACAGAAGTAATGGCATTGTGGGATCGGGCGCTGGAGGAATATGAAAAGGTTTTATATATTCCTATCAGCAGTGGACTTAGCGGGTCTTATGCTACGGCAATGATAATGGCACAGGAAGAACCCTATGCAGGAAGAATATTGGTAGTGGATAGTGGACGGGTATCAGCGCTTTTACACCGCATGGTATTAGATGCTCGAGAACTGATTGAGGAAGGCTACTGTGCAGAAGACATTCGAGAAATTCTAGAGGAGTCCCGGGACAAGATGGTGATCTATATAGGGGTTCAGACGCTGGAAAATTTGAAGCGGGGTGGCAGAATTACGCCAGCGGCGGCAGCCTTAGGAACTGTTCTGAATATCAAGCCGGTATTGCAGTTTGATGTGGGAACATTAGATGTGTTTAAAAAGTGTCGGGGATTTGCAAAGACAAAAAAGACCATGTTGGAAGCTATGCGCCATGATCTGCAAACTCGATTTCAGGAGTGGTATAACAGAGGGGAAATTTATCTGTTAGCGGCTTCCAGTGCGCCTTTCGAGGAGACAAAAGAGTGGGTAAAGGAGATTCAGGAAGCTTTTCCCGATCTGGACGTTCTGTGTGATGCTTTGTCTATGGGGGTGTCTTGCCATATTGGTTATGGGGGGCTGGGCATCGGGTGTTCTTGTCGGCCAAAGAGAAGGTGAATTTTTTCAAAAACTAGGAAAAAGTAATTGACAAATGAAAAAAAAGTAGTATTATATTCATATGAACAATTATTCATATGAATAGATGCATAAGTATTAATTCGTAGGAATTCGCCATTAGCGAGGAGGGAAACTATGACAGCAGAGGAGAGAGTAAAGATTCAGCAGGAAGTGGAGGCGAGCGTCTGTGAATTCATGCATATTCATGAGGAGATTGTAGATAAAGTAGAAAAGGTGATGCCAGATGAGCAGCAGCTTTTGAATTTATCAGAATTTTTTAAAGTATTTGGTGACTCTACCAGGATTAAGATTTTATATGTGCTGAGCCAGTCAGAGATGTGTGTATGTGATATTGCCACTTTGTTGCAAATGGGGCAGTCAGCAATTTCTCACCAGTTACGAGTGTTGAAGCAAATGCGCCTGGTGACATTTCGCAGAGAGGGTAAAACGGTTTTTTATAAATTGGCAGATGCCCACATTGAGACAATTTTGGCGCAGGGGATGGAGCATATCAGCGAATAAGAAATCTACAGGAGTATGTCAAAAAACGGGAGGAGAAAATTATCATGAGAAAGATCATCAAAATGGAAGGATTATGTTGTGCCAATTGTGCGGCTAAGATCGAGGAAGGTATTAAAAAATTGCCAGGGGTTAAGGATGTGACATTGAGTTTCATGACGCAGCGACTGACGATCGAGGCAGAAGATGGCAGAGAAGATGCTGTGGTAGAGGAAGCGCGGAAGGTTGCAAAGAAGATTGAGCCAGAGGCAGGGTTTAAGATATTGCGGTAAGAGAATGTGCACAGAATAAGAAACATGTATTTGAAGGAAGGCATAATGGGAGGCGGCTATGACAAAGAAGCAGAAAAAGATGGTATTCCGGTTGACAATAAGTGGTATGTTCTTTATCAGCGCTGTGGTGATGGAGAATAAAGGTTTGTGGGCTGGGCTCCCTTACATTTTGGCATATTTATTTGCCGGATATGATATTCCATGGAAAGCTTTGCGGAATATTAAAAACGGACAGGTATTTGATGAGAATTTTCTGATGACAATAGCTACTTTTGGAGCGATCGTCGTCGGCTCTCTGGAAGAGGCTGTGGCAGTAATGTTGTTTTATCAGGTGGGAGAATTGTTCAACGACTATGCAGTAAATCAATCGCGGAAATCGATCCAGGAGTTGATGGATATTAATCCGGAGTATGCGAATTTGTTGCGGGACGGTGTGGAAGAACAGGTAGATCCCTATGAAGTGAATGTAGGCGATACCATAATCATTCGTCCGGGAGAAAAGGTGCCGTTAGATGGGGTAGTGCTGCGGGGAAACTCCAGTCTGGATGTCAAGGCACTGACGGGTGAACCGATGCCGGCGGAGGTAGAAGCTGGCAGCAGTGTGGTCAGTGGTTCTATCAACTTAAACGGTGTGTTGGAGGTGCAGACAACCCGCTTATTTGACGACTCTACAGTGGCAAAGATATTAGAGCTGGTGGAGAACGCTAGTTCCAGAAAAGCGAAAGCCGAAACTTTTATCACGAAATTTGCCAGAATTTATACGCCGATTGTGGTGGGACTGGCACTTGTCTTGGCAGTGTTTCCTCCTTTGCTTTTAGGGGGCAGTTGGGGAACCTGGCTCTATCGTGCCTGTAGCTTTCTTGTAGTGTCTTGTCCCTGTGCTCTAGTGATCTCTGTTCCGCTAAGTTTTTTTGGTGGATTGGGAGCCGCCTCTAAAACTGGAATTCTATTAAAGGGGAGTAATTATCTGGAAGCGATGGCGGATTTGGATACCATAGTTTTTGATAAGACGGGGACTTTGACAAATGGTAAATTTCAGGTGAGTGATGTGGCGCCGGTTCATGGCGTTCGAGAGGCATTGCTGGAACTGGCGGCATTGGGAGAATATCACTCCACCCATCCGATAGCTTTGTCTGTGAAAGAAGCCTATGGGAAAACGGTTGATACTGGACGGATTGGTCAGGTGGAAGAGATTGCCGGTCATGGCATTCATGCTCAGATAGAAAAAGACGGGGAGTGGCACGATCTGTATATTGGTAACCGGAAGCTGATGGAACAACAACAGATTTTGGTAGATACTCCTTCCGAGATTCTGGGTACTACCTTATATCTGGCAGATGGGAGAGAATATCTGGGGGCAATTGTGATTTCTGACAGCATCCGTCCAGATGTGCCTGCTGCGCTGACAGGGTTGCGGCAGCAGGGAGTGAAAAATCTGGTAATGTTGACGGGAGACCGGGAAGAGGTGGGGAAGATTGTGGCTGGAAAATTGGGACTTGACCAGGTGTTTGGCAATCTGCTTCCAGGTGACAAGGTGTCTCGTGTGGAAGAATTGTTGAAAGAGAAGCCTTTTGGTAAGACATTGGCGTTTGTAGGAGACGGAATCAACGATGCTCCTGTGTTGGCTCGAGCTGATGTCGGAATCGCCATGGGAGGGATTGGTTCTGACGCAGCTGTGGAAGCAGCGGATGTAGTGATTATGGATGATGACTCATCTAAGATTGTGGATACGATACAGATTGCCAGAAAGACGATGGGGATTGTCAAGCAAAATATTATCTTTGCAATCGGAGTAAAGATCGCAGTGTTGATTTTGGTGGCTCTGGGTTATGCTTCTATGTGGGCAGCTGTATTTGGTGATGTGGGTGTGTCCGTGCTGGCGATTCTCAATGCGATACGGGCGCTCTCCTATAAAAGGATCCGTCCATAATAAGATCGAATTCTCCCATTGACAAATTCGTTGCAAGCTGTTATTATCAGAATTATAGAACGAGGATGTTATAGAAAGATCATATCAGGGATCTTTCGTCATCCTCGTTTTTGTATGTATGCAGTTTAAAGAGAGAAGGAGAACGCGATGAATAAGTATAGCAAAGAAGACATCATCCGTATGGTGGAAGAAGATGATGTGGAGTTTATCCGTCTGCAGTTTACAGATATTTTTGGAATGTTGAAGAATGTGGCCATAACTTCCAGCCAGCTGGGAAAGGCATTGAATAATTGTTGTATGTTTGATGGTTCTGCGATTGAGGGATTTGTGAGGATTGAGGAGTCGGATATGTACTTGCATCCGGATTTGGATACTTTTGAAATTTTTCCTTGGCGGCCTCAGCAGGGGAAGGTGGCACGGCTGGTTTGTGATGTGTATCGGCCAGGAGGAGAACCTTTTGAGGGAGATCCTCGCTTTGTGCTGAAAAAGGTATTGAAAGAAGCAGCCGATATGGGTTATACTTTTCTGGTAGGTCCAGAATGTGAATTTTTTCTGTTTCAGACAGATGAAGAAGGAAAGCCAACTACCGAAACGCATGAAATGGCCGGATATTTTGATGTGAGCCCGATTGATATGGCGGAAAATGTACGGCGGGATATTGTGTTGAATTTGGAAGAGATGGGATTTGAGATTGAGGCTTCTCATCACGAGATCGCGCCGGCCCAGCATGAGATTGATTTGCAGTATGCGGATGCACTGACAGCGGCGGATAATATTATGACTTTTAAGATGGCGGTTAAGACCATAGCCAGACGACATGGACTTCACGCTACTTTTATGCCAAAGCCCAAAGCAGGGATCAATGGTTCAGGGATGCATATCAATATGTCTCTGGCAGACAAAGCGGGCAACAATCTTTTTGTAAATTCGGCGGATCCTCTGGGATTAAGCCGGGAAGCGTATCAATTTATGGCAGGGATTTTAAAATACATTAAGGAGATTACTGTGCTCACGAATCCACTGGTGAATTCCTATAAGCGACTGGTTCCTGGTTATGACGCACCGGTTTATATTGCTTGGTCGGCGGCATCGAATCGCAGTCCACTGATTCGGGTTCCTTCTTCCCGGGGAAGTAGTACACGGATTGAGTTGCGCTGTCCGGATTCCGCAGTGAATCCATATTTGGCGCTGGCTGCTTGCCTGGCGGCGGGATTGGAGGGAATCCGTCAACAGTTAGAGCCGCCGGCCAGCGTAGATGACAATATTTATGCGATGTCAGAAGAGGAACTGACACAGAGGGGAATTGAGTGTCTGCCAGAAACATTAGGAGAGGCGCTGGAGCTCTACGCTGGCAGTACATTTGCCAAAAAGCTTCTGGGAGATCACATTTTTACAAAATATTGGGAGGCAAAAAATTCAGAGTGGAAAAAATATCGTGCAGAAGTTACAGACTGGGAGGTAGCGGAATATCTGTATAAATTTTAAAAGGAAAAAAGCATCTTCCAGGAGGTGAGGAATTGGCGAATGTGATTGTGGCATTTTCAAAGCCGGAAGATGCCCGGAATATCAGGAATATATTGACAAGAAATGGGTTTTCTGTCGTTGCTGTCTGCAATTCCGGCGCTCAGGTATTGGCACAGACGGGGAATTTGAATGGGGGGCTGGTGGTGTGTGGCTACCGTCTTACCGATATGTTGTATACCGCGCTTCATGACAATATGTCATCCGAGTTTTCCATGTTGATGGTTTCCTCACCAAGTAGATGGAATTCGCAGATTCCAGAAGATGTGGTGTGCCTGCCAATGCCATTGAAGGTGCAGGATTTGATATCTACATTAGAAATGATGGCACAGACTCAGGCACGGCATCGCAGAATACAGCGACAGCAGCCGAAACAGCGAAGTGAGAAAGAGAAGAGACTGTTGGATCAAGCGAAAAAGCTTTTGATGGAACGAAATGGAATGACAGAAGAAGAGGCACATCGATATATCCAGAAGTGCAGTATGGATAGTGGAACGAATCTGATAGAGACAGCACAGATGATAATCAGCCTGCTGTAGAGACGTGCAGAACACATATCCGAGAGAGGACAAAGGAAGCAAAAGCAAAGATTAAAGAACGAGTACGGACAGATTTTGAGAAACAGGAGGCTGACATGAAATTTACAAAGATGCAGGGAATCGGAAATGATTATGTCTATGTGAATTGTTTTGAGGAAACGGTGACAGAGCCCGAACGGGTGGCGCGTCAAATTAGTGACCGACATTTTGGCGTGGGCTCTGACGGATTGATTTTGATTTGCCCTTCAAAGATTGCGGATTGTCGGATGCGGATGTTTAATGAGGACGGGAGCGAAGGGATGATGTGCGGCAATGGGATCCGTTGTGTGGGCAAATATGTGTATGATCATAACATTGTGGATCGGTTGCATATTACAGTGGAGACGCTTGGCGGAATTAAGAAGCTTGAGATGACAGAAAAGGATGGGAAAGTGGAAGCTGTGCAGGTGGATATGGGGATACCTGTTCTGACAAGTGAACTCCCGGAGAAAATTGTGATAGAAGGGATAGAGCAAGAGTTTGTGGGGATTGATGTGGGGAATCCCCATGCAGTGTATTTTTGGCCGGAGATCGATCATTTGGACTTGGAAAAGATTGGTCCTGGATATGAATGCCATACCCGGTTTCCGGATCGGGTAAATACAGAGTTTGTTCGTGTTATGGATCGGGAACATTTGCAGATGCGGGTATGGGAGCGGGGAAGT
Organism: Lachnospiraceae bacterium; assembly: GCA_022799175.1. Classification (GTDB taxonomy): domain Bacteria; phylum Bacillota; class Clostridia; order Lachnospirales; family Lachnospiraceae; genus Brotaphodocola. The sequence goes on from JAAWNY010000001.1 coordinate 34,356, forward strand.
GGAGAGACCTGGGCTTGTGGTACTGGGGCAACAGCCTGTGCAGTGGCAGCGATTATGATGGGGCTGGCAGAGAACCAAGTGGAAGTGCAATTGAAGGGGGGATGCCTGCAGATCTGCTGGGATCCGCAAAGCGGCCATGTTTTTATGAAAGGGCCAGCTGTGGAAGTGTTCCAGGGAGAAATTGAGGTGGAATGAAAATGTTCTACAAGTAAATAAAGTATGGGTTTAGGCAGCTTGAAAGGTCACCAAAATGGAGGGATTATGGACAATATTGATAGAAGAATATTGAAATTATTACAGGAAAATGCCAGGATATCCTTGAAGACAATTGCAGAGAGCACATTTCTTTCCTCACCAGCAGTATCAGCGCGAATTGAGAAGATGGAAAAGGATGAGGTGATTTCTGGTTATCATGCACAAGTAAATCCCGTTAAGCTTGGATATCATATCATCGCATTTATAAATCTCAATGTGGTGCCAGAGGACAAGCCTAAATTTTATGATTATGCGGAGCATATCCCCAATGTGCTGGAATGTTGCTGTGTAACCGGAGAGTATTCCATGTTGATGAAAGTGGCATTTCAGAGTACTATGGAGTTAGATAACTTTATCGGTCAGCTGCAGAAGTTTGGTAAGACCAATACGCAGATTGTTTTTTCCACTCATGTGGGACCAAGGGGAATGGGAGTGGAAGAGCAGGAATCATAGAGGGAAAGAATGACAAAGTGAGAACAGGCAACGGACAGGCTTCTTTTACATACTGTACTAACAGAGCAGTGTGTGGAAGGAGTTTTTATTTTGGCAGAAACAAGACGTATTGTGATTGACGCAGGACATGGCGGTGATGAGCCAGGTGCTGTGTACCAGGGACGCCGGGAAAAAGACGATACTTTACGACTGGCGTTGGCAGTAGGAGAAATTTTGAGTAGAAATGGTATGGATGTGATGTATACACGAGTGACGGATGTTTACCAGACACCTTTAGAAAAAGCACAGATCGCCAACCGTTCGGGAGCAGATTATTTTTTGTCAATTCATCGGAACGCCATGCCTGTGCCAGGCTCTGCTTCAGGAGCCCAAAGTCTAGTCTACGAGAACGAAGGGGTGGCGGGACTGATGGCTGAGAATATCAACCAGGCCATGACGAAAACGGGATTTGCCGATCTGGGAGTAATCGAGCGGCCAGGGATTATCGTACTGCGCCGAACTCAGATGCCAGCTGTGTTGGTGGAAGCAGGGTTTTTGGATAATCCGGTAGATAATCAGAAGTTTGATCGTGATTTTTACCAGATAGCGCAGGCGATTGCAGACGGGATTTTAGAGACAGTGCGGGAAGAAGAAAAAGGACCGGAATATTATCAAATCCAAGTCGGAGCTTTTCCGGATCAAGAATCGGCAGAAAGATTAGAAAGGCAGCTTCGGGAACAGAATTTCCCGGCTTTTATCGTTAAGGATGATGGAATGTATAAAGTACGAGCAGGAGCATTTTTGAATCTAGATAATGCAGCACGGATGGAACAAACGCTGCGCAATTATGGGTATCAGACCTATATGGTCAGAGAAGGGGAAAGAGAGTAGCCGGGAAGTCTTGTAGGAATTTTCGGGTAAATGGCAATTGCTACCCTCAGTGCCTCTTTGTCCACTGAGAGTAGCTTTGCCTGTTACATTTCGGGTACAGGGGTGGGGCGGTCAGGATCAAAAATATCTTCGGCACGAAAGAGATCGGAAAGTTTGCGTTCCCGTCCTTCACTTTCAGCAGTTATATCTTTCCACATCCGATAACCGTCAAGATTGCGGCGGCCCTGCCGCAGATAGTTATCGCCGATCTGAATCCAGTACTTGTTTGAGTCTACATTACAGAAATAGCGAAATCCGGCGTTATACAGATAGGCAAACCGTTCGTTCTCAAAGGTATAGGGATGCCAGTCGTTGATATCATTGCCAAAAGGATACAAAATGATGTCGACAGGACCAATCAGGCTGTCAACTTGTTCTTCCCATTTATCGGTATCTGCGCAGAAACGCTCCATCTCAATTTCACCCATCATTAAATGTCCCCAGCTGTGGGAAGCCAGTTCCCAGCCATTGTCTTTCAGACACTGAGCGACGCGGGCGGCATCTTGCCGATCTTGTTCGTAGGTTTCGGAATTCGCGTACTTGTCAGCAGTCCGATAGCCAAGAATGCCTTCGTAGCCAGTGAAAGCAATCACTGCTCGGGCGCCTTTGTAGGAAAAGTCCGGATGCTCTTGAATAAAATCTTCTAATATTGGGACAAGATCATAGGAACCAACTAGGGTAGTGTTTTCATCAATCTTCATCTCACAAGTGGGCTTTCCGTCTTCTCCCACGATCATGCGGGTGGCAAATCCATCGTCATGCATATAAGGATAGTAGCAAACATCATCTTGAGACATGACGAAAGGAATCTTTCCTTCTGGCAAAAGGATGGTGCCCGGTTTCATAACAGAATTGCCATTTTCATCCGTGGTTTCATAAGCTAAATCATGCATACGGACTAGGACATACCCTTTGTCATACATGGTCTGAAGAATTTTTTCGAATTCACGGGCAGTGGTCATGACCTGGTTGTAACCATTCATATCATCATCACCATCGAAAGCTTTGCTGTTATCCATGACAAGTGAATGAAAAAATATATGAGTGACTTCACCAATTTTAGCTTTAACCAGAGAGGCGCGAGTGGCTTCATAAGAAGCAATTGCTTCTGTTACAGATGGTTCGGAGGCAAATTCACTGGATTGCAACAGCTCAATCGCACGATCGTAGTCATAGCCAGCAGCAATGGTATCAGCCTCAGCTAGCAATTGGCCAACCGGAGAATCGACGATGATTACCGCATCTGGATTGTTCTCTGCATTTGTGCTATCCGGGGATGGAACTTCAATAATAATCGGAGCTTTGGTGGCATCCGTAGGAGAATGTCCTTGTTTTTTCTGAAAAAAGAAGGCGCCGGTAACACAGATACCAGCCAATAGAAAACAGCTGACTGCAATAATCAGCCGTTGTCGCTTCTGGTGTCGCATTCGATGCTGAATCCAGAGGTGATTTGAGTCATAGTTATATCTGTTCATATCGAACTCCATTGATAAAATATTAGGTTTGAAATTTGCATTGGAAAATATCGGATATCAGGTTTATTATTGCCCTGGAATAGGCTAAATATATACTTCCTATATAATATAACATAGAATTGTAAAAATAGCCATACATTAATATATAGCAGAATGAACTGAGGGACGATATGAAGAGGATATTGATTGCATTATGTACAGGAAGTTTATTATTAACTCCGCCAGAAATGACTGGTTCGGAACCGGTAATTCTGGGGAATTTTCAGGAAGAAGGGGTGGAGACATCTGTCGAAGGTACTGCTGTGAAAGCAGAGAATCCGGCGGCGGGGGTGGAGGAACCGGGGGCCAGAACAGAAAGTCCGGTTGCTGGTCCGGAGATTGCGGCTCCCAGTGCGGTTCTCATGGAAGCTTCCACAGGTAAAGTGATTTATGAAAAAGATGCGGATAAGCAACGGCGTCCGGCCAGCATTACCAAGATTATGACGCTGATTTTAATTTTTGATGCGATTGATTCGGGCAAGATTAAAATGACAGATGAGGTGGTGACTAGTGCTTATGCGAAGTCCATGGGAGGATCGCAGGTGTTTTTGGAAGAAGGAGAGATTCAGACAGTAGAAACCATGATCAAGTGCATCGTGATTGCTTCTGGCAATGATGCTTCGGTGGCTATGGCAGAATATATAGCAGGAACAGAAGGCGAATTTGTAAAGCAGATGAATGAACGGGCGGCTGGCCTGGGTATGACAGGAACACATTTTGAGGATTGCTGTGGTCTGACAGATTCGGCAACCCATGTGACAACAGCCAGAGACATTGCTATTATGTCACGAGAATTGATCACGAAATATCCACAAATACATAATTATTCTACAATCTGGATGGAAAATATCACCCATGTGACAAAACAGGGAACAAAAGAATTTGGATTATCCAACACCAATAAGCTTTTGAAAATGGCAACGAATTTTCAGGTGACGGGACTGAAGACGGGGTCTACTTCATTGGCAAAATATTGTCTGTCAGCTACGGCAGAGAAAGATGGTGTACGGCTGATTGCTTCGATCATGGCGGCACCGGACTATAAGGCTCGTTTTGCTGATGCGCAGACGTTGCTCAATTATGGGTATGCCAACTGTAAGCTGTATGAGGATCATGAGATGCCGCTTCTTCCCGAGTTGCCAGTACAAAATGGGGTGGCAGAGAGTGTTCCCTTAAAATATCGGAGTGGATTTTCTTATCTGGGAGTTGATGGTGAAGATTTCCAGACAATAGAAAAAAAACTGATGTTGCCGGAATCTCTAGAGGCGCCGGTAATGCCCGGGGATACCGTAGGGGTGCTACGGTATGAATTGGGAGGCAAAGCACTTGGTGAGGTGGAGATTTTATCCGACGGCCAGGTGGAAAAAGCCGGTTATCAGGATTATTTAAAAAAAGTGATACGAGCGTGGATGATGGCGCATCAACTCAGCATTCCATAATTATTTTTCGATTGACAATCAGACAAATGATGCTTAAAACGAATACTATGCTTTCCGTTAAGGGAAACGCCAGCCATACGCCAGTCATTCCGGCCAGAACAGACAATAAAAATGCGACCGGAATAATCAGGGCAAAGCCTCTGGCAATAGAGATGAATTGTGCCGGTAAAGCCTGGTCTGTGGAGGTGAAAAAGAGAGACAGTACAATATTAATTCCGGCGAAAGGGATAGCAGTAAAATATAGTTTCAGACCAGGAACAGCAATTTGCTGTAGCAAGGAATTTTTCTCGCTGTTAAAAATATAAACAATAGGGGAGGCAAAAGAAAAAAGAACTATATATATAACAGCAGAAAGGGCCAATACACTGAGCAGACCATATTGCAGTAGCTGACAGATATATTTTTTGTCTCCTTTTCCATATGCCTGGCTGGCCAGGGGCTGCATTCCTTGAGCAATTCCTGTATAGATAGCGATGATAACCAGTGAGAGATTGGCGATTACTCCGTAAGCGGCTACTCCCATATTGCCAGTCAGTCCCAACAGGATAATGTTAAAAACAATAATCACGAATCCGGAAGACATCTCCGTAATCAGAGAGGGGAAACCAAGATCAAAGCCGGCCAGAATGGTTTTCATATGAAGTTTTTCGTTCCGAATATGAAAACCATTCTGTTTTTTTATCCAGTGTGTAGACAGGATGGACATGCCAACGATAGGGGCGGCGCCAGTGGCCAACACAGCACCCAGAATTCCCAGATGTAAGGGAAAGATAAAAACGTAATCCAAAATAATGTTAGATAAGCTTCCCAGAAGCATAGAAAGCATGGCCAGACGAGGATTGTGATCGTTTCTGACAAAACAGGTTAAAAGATCGTTTATCATAAAAGCGGGGGCAAACAACATAAGCACCTGCAGATAGGTGCGTGTCATGTTCATGGTTTCTGTGTCGGCGCCGAGAAGCCGTGTTAGGATATCAGACAGGAACAGTCCTGCCAGAACAAACAATCCGGCAGCAGCCAATGTTATCCAAAGCATGTGGGTAAAAATTTGATCGCATTTATCCTGTGCTTTTTGTCCGCGAAAGATAGAGTACCAGGTAGCGCCCCCCATTCCCAGCATCAACCCGCAGCCATGGATGAAACTAAAAACAGGAATAGCCAGGTTTAAGGCGGCCAGACCGGCGGTTCCCAGACCTTTGGAGACAAAAAAGGTGTCTGCCAGGATGTAACAGGAAAGGCCGATCATTCCAGTGATATTTAAAATAGTGTATTTCAAAAACTCCTTGAGGCAGGATTGCGGATGCATAAGGATTCCTCCGAAAAATAGTGGGATGGGTATCATAATAAAAAAGGTGAAAACAAAACAATAAGCGTCAGGCTTTCTATCTTCTAAGACCTAATGATAGAAAGTCTGACGCTTCATTCCTTACCCGGTGGCAAGAAACAGCCGATTAAAATCTGATTTTCATTCTATCACAACCGAGAAGTGGTGTCAACTAAATTCTGATGGGGATCCTCTTGCGAAAAAGAGACTTATAAGCTAAAATACCCTCAGCAAATGAAAAATGAGAGGAAGCAGATATGAAAAGAAAAGCGTTGTTTTTTGATGTGGACGGAACTTTGCTGAGTGAAATCACTCACAAGATTCCGGGGAGTGCCCTGGAGGCTCTGGCAGCTTCCCGAAGAGCTGGAAATCTGGTATTTATTAATTCTGGACGGACGTATTCGTTTTTGAATGATATTGAAGCAATGGTGGAATGCGACGGACTCTTGTGTGGTTGCGGTACTTGTGTAGTGGAACAAGGAACGGTGATTTTTCAAAAGCGAATAGAACGAGAGCGAGGGTGGCAAATCCGTAAAGCTATGGTGGGATATGGTTTTGATGGAATCTTAGAAAGTACAGAGCGTCTGGTTGTACGAAAAGAGCGCTCTTGGATAACTGCCATGAACCGGTTGCGGGACAGAATTGCCGGACAAAATTTTTTATCCGAAGAGCTTTGGGAGGAGGAAAATCTGGAATTTGATAAATTCTGCGTTTTTGCAGATAAAAACAGCGACAGAGAAGGATTCTTTCGGTTTTTGTCGCCAGATATTGAAGTAATAGACAGGGGAAACGATTTTTATGAATGTGTTCCGGCAGGCTTTACCAAGGCGACAGCGATTGCCTGGGTGCTAAAGCATCACGGGATTGAGAAAACGAATGCCTATGTATTTGGGGACAGCAGCAACGATTTAACTATGTTTGAATATGCAGAGAATGCTGTTTTAATGGGGCGTCATGATAAGGTGTTGGAGCCATATGCCACTTTTGTGACAAAGTCCGTGGAAGAGGATGGAATTGCCTGGGCGATGCAAGAGCTGGGCTTGGTTTGAGAGAAAATCTTGTCATCCATGGGGGAACATGATAGAATGATTTTTATATCGATTGATGTCAGGAGGTTTTGCTATGGAAAATAACAAGCAAGAACAAAACCAAAAGGCGGATTTGTTTGAAAGTATTCCTATCCCACAGGCAGTGGCAAAGCTAGCGATTCCTACGATTTTGAGTTCTCTGGTAATGGTGATTTATAATATGGCAGATACGTATTTTGTAGGGATGATCAACGATCCGATACAAAATGCGGCGGTTGCCTTAGCCTCTCCGGTGCTTCTGGCTTTTAATGCGGTTAATAATCTGTTCGGTGTGGGTACTTCTAGTATGATGAGCCGTGCTTTGGGAAGGAAGGATTATGAAACGGTTCGCCGAAGCTCTGCGTTTGGTTTTTATTGTGCGCTTTTTAGTGGTATTTTCTTTTCTTTTTTGTGCCTGGTATTTCGTCAGCCGTTGTTGATGCTTTTGGGGGCAGATGGAAATACAATAGTCGCAACCGGGGAGTATCTCCATTGGACGGTCATATGTGGAGCTGCTCCGGCTATTCTTAATGTGGTTCTAGCCTATATGGTGCGTTCCGAAGGGGCTTCTCTGCATTCCAGTGTGGGGACCATGAGTGGTTGTATTCTGAATATTATTTTGGATCCGATTTTTATTCTGCCGCAGGGATTGAATATGGGAGCTGCTGGCGCAGGATTGGCGACTTTTTTGTCTAATTGTGTGGCTTGTTTGTATTTCTTTGTTCTGTTGTATGCAAAACGAAAGACGACCTTTGTCTGTATCCTGCCACATAAATTCCGTTTTCAGACGGCGATTGTTCTGGGAATTTGTGGAGTGGGGATACCGGCATCCATTCAGAACCTGCTGAATGTGACAGGAATGACTATTCTCAACAACTTTACTTCTTCCTATGGCGCTGACGCGGTGGCAGCTATGGGAATTACACAAAAGATCAATATGGTGCCGATGCAGGTGGCATTGGGCTTTTCTCAGGGAATTATGCCATTGATCAGTTATAATTATGCCAGTGGGAATATCAGGCGGATGAAGGAGAGTATTTTCTTTGTGGTAAAGCTTATGGTCCCTTCTTTAGTCGTGGTAAGTTTGTTTTACTATATCGGGGCGGGGGCTCTAATTGGGGCATTTATGAAGAATGAGGCGATTATTGCTTACGGAACCAGATTTCTGAGAGGATTCTGTCTGGGAATTCCTTTTATTTGTATAGATTTTCTGGCAGTAGGGGTGTTTCAGGCAATCGGGCTGGGGAAAGCGGCGTTGATGTTTGCTCTGCTAAGAAAGATTGCTTTGGAGATTCCGGCATTGTATGTGTTGAATTTTCTGTTTCCTCTTTATGGATTGGTTTATGCTCAGTTTACAGCGGAGTTTGTGCTGGCAGTAGTAGCAGTCATTATGTTAGGGTGGATTTTCAATAAGTTACAGAAGGGAGAACGGTTATAGATATGAATATTACAAATAGAAAGCTTTTCTTTGCCAGTGATTATATGGAGGGTGCACATCCCAATATTATAAAGAGGCTGGTGGATACCAATCTGGTGAAGTCAACCGGTTATGGCACGGATGAGTTTTCGGAATCAGCAAAGGAAAGAATCCGGAAAGCGTGCAGTTGCCCGGAGGCAGAGATTTATTTTCTAGTGGGAGGAACACAGACAAATGCTACCGTAATCGATGCCTTGTTGCCGATCTATCAGGGGGTAATCGCGCCGGATACCGGGCATATCAGTTTGCATGAAGCGGGAGCGATTGAGGCTAGTGGACATAAAGTACTAGTTTTGCCACATACATTGGGAAAGATTTCAGCCAGGCAGATAGAGAAGATGATGAAAGAATATGAGGACGATCGCAACCATGAACATATGGTGATGCCAGGCATGGTATATTTGTCCCAGCCCACAGAATACGGAACTTTGTATACCTTACAGGAGTTGCAGGAGATCAGTCAGGTATGTCGGAAAAATAAAATTCCACTGTATCTGGACGGGGCAAGACTGGCCTATGGATTGGCCTGTCCGCAAAATGATGTAACGTTAAAGGATATTGCCAAATTGTGTGATGTGTTTTATATTGGTGGTACGAAATGCGGCGCTTTATTTGGTGAAGCTGTGGTAATTCCACAAAAGGGTAGAATTCCTGGATTCTTCACAATCATCAAGCAGCATGGTGCGTTGATGGCCAAAGGAAGACTGCTGGGCCTGCAGTTTGAAGAGTTGTTTACCAAGGATCTATATGAGCATATTGGTGAATCTGCAATTGTTTTTGCCAACGAAATCAGGGAAGCATGGAAGCAATGTGGCTATCGGCTTTATTTTGAGAACCCTACCAATCAGGTGTTCTGTGTTGTTGAAAATTCCAAGTTGCCAAAACTGGCTGAGAGAGTTGAGTTTGGATTTTGGGAAAAATGTGAGGAAAGTCATACGATTATCCGATTGGCAACCAGCTGGGCAACCACGGAATTGGATGTAAAAGAACTGATTCGATTTTTATCTACTTTATAAAAGAGATTGCTGCCACAAGGCAATCGCATTACCAAACAAACATGATTTTGGTTTGCGATTGGATATGTGGCAGCTCTTTTTGCGTTCAGTCAGGTCAAGGTGTATTTATTTTTTTGCCTTTTCAGCAAATTCTGTTGTGACCAGATCCTTATAGGGTACTCGTTTGGGCAGTTCTCCGGCTTCTTCCAGAATGTTTTGTAATAACTCAAAACTTTGTTCTTCAAAGATCGTATCTTCTTTCCAGGTATCCTGAGATTTGTAGCGTTCAACAATGGCAGTGATATTTCCCAGTGGAGTTTCTTTAAACTGGGGCTGGATGACTTTGGCGATTTCCTCGGCAGAATGAGAATTGACATAGTCCAGGCCCTTTTGGATAGCATTGGTGAATTTCTGGATAACCTCTGGATGAGCGGAGAGGTAGCTTTTTTTTGCGCTGTAGGCAGTGTAGGGGACATAGCCGGAGTCTGTGCCAAGAGAAGCAACGACATAACCGCTGCCCTCCAATTCAAGTCCAGTTGCGAATGGTTCAAATTCGACAGTATAGTTTGAATCATCACTAGTAAAGGCAGCGGCGGTGAGACCAAAACTGATACTTTGATCAATCGTCAGATCAAGTTTCGGATCGATGCCGTTTTTCTTTAAGATATATTCGAAAACCATCTGGGGCATACCGCCGGCTCTGCCTCCTAAGACCTTTGTTCCTTTTAATTTATCCCAATTAAAATTGGAATCTGGTTCACGACCCACCAGGAAGTTGCCGGCTCGCTGAGTCAGTTGTGCGAAGTTGACAGCATAGTCTTCGGCGCCGCCGGCATAGGTATAGATACTGGCTTCTGAACCCATAAAACCGATATCGGCATCCCCGCTGACAAGGGCAGTCATGACTTTGTCTGCTCCGGCGCCATTGACTAAGGTGAGATCGATGCCCTCTTCTTCAAAATATCCCAGTTCAATCGCTACATATTGAGGAGCGTAAAAAATAGAGTGGGCTACTTCATTTAAAGTGACTGGCGTCAGAGTATTGTCAGAAGCTTTGGTTTGACAGGCGGTGAGGGAAGACGTAAGCAGGACTGCAATAAGAGGCAGAGCAGCCAGTTTTTGTATCGTTCTTTTTTTCATAATTCCTCCTGGATAATACGCATTAATACTACATGATATGCCTACCGGAGGAGAAATGTCTCTGTGGAAGCAGGTTTTCCTTGTTGGATCGGATGCAGCATGATGAAAATAAAAAACAACCAGTATTTGTGGAAATGCGAATGAAAAATTAGTGATTTAGTCGATTGCTTTTTTCAGATGGATGGAGTAAATTAGGTTACTGAAATTGAGTGAGTGAAAAGCAAAATTGCGCTTTGATTACTCCGGAAATAGTGAGGGATAAATATGGCAAATATTGCAGTAAAAGATATGACATCGGGTTCTCCAGCAAAGCTGATATTGGGGTTTTTTGTGCCTATGGTTTTTGGACTTTTATTTCAACAGCTTTATAATATGGTGGATACGATTATTGTAGGAAATTATCTGGGCGTTCAGGCATTGGCATCTGTGGGTTCTACGGGTTCTATTAATTTTATGATCATTGGTTTTTGTATGGGAGTGTGCAATGGCTTTGCCATTCCCGTAGCACAGAAGTTTGGAGAAAAAAATTTTACGCAGCTTCGAAAGTTTGCGGCTAATGGAGCCTGGCTAGCGGTAGGTTTTGCGATAGTGATGACAACCGTGGTTTGTCTGTTGTGTCGCCGGATTTTGCTGTGGATGAATACGCCGGCGGATATCATCGATGGTGCTTATGCTTATATTTTTGTGATTTTTTTGGGAATACCTGCGACGTATCTCTATAATATGGTATCGGGAATTCTCCGTTCTTTGGGAGATAGCCGTACTCCGCTGTATTTTCTGGTGATGTCTTCGCTGATGAATGTAGCGCTGGATTTGTTTACGATTGTGGTATTAAAAATGGGAGTGGCTGGGGCGGCCTGGGCAACGGTGATTTCTCAGGCGGTTTCGGGTATTGCCTGTCTGGTGTTTATGGCAAAACAGTACGATGTGCTGAGAATGACCAAGGAGGAAGCAGCGCCAAACGGAAATATTATGAAGATTTTGTGTGGAATCGGGATTCCTATGGGGCTGCAGTACTCGATCACGGCAATCGGCAGCATGGTGCTACAGGTGGCAGTCAATGGTTTGGGATCTATGGCTGTGGCGGCGATGACAGCAGCGACAAAAATCAGCATGTTTTTTTGTTGTCCATTTGATGCATTAGGTTCCACAATGGCTACTTATGGGGGCCAGAATATCGGTGCCAAGCGTCTAGAGCGGTTGGGAGAAGGTATGAAGGCGGCGGTTTTGATGGGAATTGCTTATTCATTGCTGGCCTTGGCGGTGCTCTGCCAGTTTGGGGATCGGATTGCTTTGCTGTTTTTGGACGCGGATCAAGTGCAGATTCTGGGACAGGTGAAACAATATTTATTGACGAATGCGGTCTTTTATATTCCCCTGGTATTAGTGAATGTGGTACGATTTATGATTCAGGGGATGGGATATTCTAAACGGGCAGTATTGGCCGGTGTGTGTGAAATGGCGGCGCGAGCCGGGGTGGGATTTTTGCTGGTGCCTTATTTTGGATATACGGCGGTCTGTTTTGCCAGTCCTTTTGCCTGGATTGCGGCGGATCTATTCCTGGTGCCATCTTATCTGATGATTGTAAAACGGTTGTGGAAGGAGCAGGGAATGCCGGCGGCGCCTGTAGAGGGAAAACGAATGCAGGGGGATGGCATCGGCTTAAGATTTTTCGGTATGGACATTAGAAAAATGGGTATTCTAGAGATAGCCAGATCAGGAATCCACTGGCGATGGAAGGAATTTAGAGATGAAGAGAGTACCCAGACACATAGGCATTATCCCTGACGGTAATCGTCGATGGGCGAGTAAACAAGGAATGGCAAAAGAAGACGGCTATCATCACGGCATTTTACCAGGGATGGAACTGTATCATATCTGCAGAAATTTGGGGATACAGGAACTTACTTTTTATGGATTTACGGTAGATAATACGAAACGGCCATCCAAACAGAGAATTGCTTTCTCGGATGCCTGTGTCAAGGCAGTAGAGTTGCTCTCAAAGGAGAATGCAGAACTATTAGTTCTGGGAAATACAAAATCGGCAATGTTTCCCAAGGAGCTATTACCCTACACAAGCAGGCACATCTTTGGAGAGGGTGGAATCAAGATTAATTTTCTTGTTAATTATAGTTATCAATGGGATCTAGGTTTTCACAATGGAAGATTTGGTCCGACTATGGGATCTTGTGATGTCTCAAGGGTAGATCTGGTGATTCGATGGGGTGGGAGAAGGCGGCTGTCTGGTTTTTTGCCAGTGCAGTCGGTGTATGCGGATATTTATGTGATTGAAGATAACTGGCCAGATTTTACCCCACAGCATATTTATCAGGCGCTTTCGTGGTACGAGAAGCAGGATGTTACTTTAGGGGGATGAGTGAATTGACAAAAGACGGCATCCATAGTAGAATGATGTAGAGCGAAGAAGCCTGAAACCTTGATGGGGCTTCTTTTTGTGGTATAATTTCCGCGATAAGGCTTTTATTTTAACAAAAAGAGAGGAAAGAATTATGAAAAAAACAGTAAGGCAATTGGCAGCAATGGTAATGGCAGCAGTGACGATGTTTTCTTTGAGTGCCTGTCAAGGGAGCAGCACACCGGAGACGACAGCCGCTGCTGGCAATGATGTTCAGACAGAAGCAACGGGTACGGAAGAATCTGGAGAGAAGAAAGTGTTGCGGGTGGCTATGGAATGCGCATATGCCCCTTATAACTGGAGTCAGCCGGATGATGCCAACGGTGCGGTTCCGATTGCAGAGAGTAATGAATTTGCTTATGGATATGATGTGATGATGGCCAAAAAGATCTGTGAAGAATTGGATTATGATTTGCAGATTGTTCGTCTGGACTGGGATTCTTTGATTCCGGCTCTGCAGAGCGGCCAGGCAGATTGTGTGATTGCCGGTCAGTCTATCACTACGGAGCGTCTGCAGGCAGTGGATTTCAGTGAGCCTTATTATTATGCTTCTATTGTTACCTTGGTGAAAAAAGGCAGCAAATATGAGAACGCCAAGAGTGTGGCAGATTTGGCGGGGGCTACCTGTACTTCCCAGCAGAGTACGATTTGGTATCAGAATTGCCTGCCGCAGATTGAGAATGCCAATATTCTGGCGGCAACAGCCAGTGCACCGGATATGTTAATGTCCTTGAATGCGGACAAATGCGATCTGGTGGTTACGGACCAGCCTACTGGTAAGGGAGCTCTGGTTGCCTATCCCAATTTTGTGATGTTGGAATTTGGCGGCAAAGAAGGCGATTTTCAGGTGACAGATGAAGACATCAATATTGGTATTTCCATCAAGAAAGGTAATACGGAGTTGAAGACGGCCATTGACAGTGTATTGAGTAAGATGACGAAGGAAGATTTTTCGAACATGATGGATGAGGCGATTTCTGTTCAGCCGCTGGCAAATTAGGAAAGACAATACTAAGGAGAGAGGGATATGCCAACAGATTTTCTGGGCCGCGTGATGGCGGTATTTGATCGCTATGGAATGTCAATGTTACAAGGAGCAGGTGTCAGCCTGCAGATTGCGTTGGTGGGTACAGGGATCGGATGTATCATTGGTTTTGCTGTGGGAATCGTACAGACGATTCCCACAGAACAAAAAGACAACCCGGTAAAAAAGAGCGGCTTGTGGCTGATCAAGTTGGTGCTTAACGCTTATGTAGAAGTTTTCCGGGGCACCCCCATGATGGCGCAAGCAATGTTTATTTATTATGGTCTTTTTCCGTTGATGGGATTCAATCCTTCCATGCGGCAGGCGGCGTATTTTATTCTGTCCATCAATACGGGTGCTTATATGGCAGAGACGGTTCGGGGCGGAATCCTTTCGATTGATTCCGGTCAGACCGAGGGTGCCAAGGCCATTGGTATGACGCATGTACAGCTTATGTTGTATGTGATTTTGCCTCAGGCATTGCGAAATATTATGCCACAGATTGGCAACAACCTGATTATCAATATTAAGGACAGCTGTGTGCTTTCAGTGATTGGCGTGGCGGAATTGCTTTATAAGACAAAGGCAGCCGCCGGTGCTCTTTATATGAACTTTGAAACTTATACCATCACGATGATTGTCTATTTTATTATGACCTTTACCTGTTCCCGTGTCCTGCGCTGGATGGAGAACCGGATGGATGGATCGGATAATTACGATTTGGCTACTACAGATACCCTGGCGCATACCAGCGGAATGTACAAATACCCTGATGAAAAGAAGGAGGCGAAAGGATGACTGAGAACGGACATGTATTGGAAGTGCGTCATTTGAGTAAAGCCTTTGGAAAGCATGTGGTGTTGCGGGATATTGATTTTCAGGTGGATACCGGAGATGTGACCTGTATCATCGGCGCTTCCGGTTCCGGGAAATCTACGCTTTTACGGTGCATTAATATGTTGGAGACGCCTACCACAGGAGAGATTTTGTACCATGAGAAGGATATTACAGATCATGGTGTTAATGTGCCGGCTTACCGTTCCCGGGTGGGAATGGTATTTCAGAGCTTTAATCTGTTCAATAATATGACAGTGCTGGAAAATTGTATGATCGGACAGACAAAAGTTCTGAAAAAGGGAAAAGAAGAAGCAAAGAAGAATGCTATGCGTTATCTGGAAAAGGTTGGTATGGCGCCTTATATCAACGCCAAACCGCGGCAAATTTCTGGCGGACAGAAGCAGCGGGTGGCGATTGCCCGGGCACTGGCGATGGAACCAGAAGTGCTGTTATTTGATGAGCCGACCTCAGCCCTGGATCCGCAGATGGTGGGAGAAGTGCTGGCAGTTATGCGGACTCTGGCCAAAGAAGGAATTACTATGATCATTGTGACACATGAGATGGCATTTGCCCGGGATGTATCCAGCCATGTAGTATTTATGGCAGATGGAGTGATCGAAGAAGAAGGGAGTCCGGAGGATATCTTTGGAAGTCCGAAGAAGGCAAAAACTCAGGAATTTTTGAGCCGGTTTATTCAGGGATAGAGTTTTTCGGAGTTCATGCTGGCGAAGAATACCAACAGAGAACATAGAAGGATACGAATGTTTGTGAAAATTAGGTATTGCAATCAAAATATGTGTATGCTAATATAATACCAATTTAGTGCGGCAAAGCATGAAAAAGGCAGAGAAGGAGACTCTTGCTCAGGGACTTCGACAGGAAGATAGCGTCACCGACTGAGAGCGCTGTCAGGTTGGACCAGGCAGATAGGGAACACTCCGGAGCTGGTATTTCGAACCGTCATATTTTTCATTGATGACGATGGAACATAAGTAGGGATATCCGAATGACACTCGTTACGTGTCGAGAGTGGAGCAGCGGTCTTTGCAGAAGGCCGGTCTCAAGGCGGGTGGTACCGCGGAGCGTGTTCTTTTGAGAATCATGTCCCGTCCCGGAATATGTAACAGTATTTCGGGGCGGTTTTTTGTTGTGTTTCCAGAAAAATGCTAATGGCATCGAGTGGTAGAAAGGAGCAGGTAATGGAATTCTTGACAGGTGTGAAAGAAAAAGAAACTCTGGGAATCGAGGAGATTCTAAAGGGAGGCTATGAAGGAAAAAAGGTAAAAATTCATGGAGCGGTGCACAATATTCGGGATATGGGAGAGGTAGCGTTTGTGATTCTGCGCAGGCGTGAAGGGCTGCTGCAATGTGTATATGAGGAGGGAAAAACAAACGTTTCTTTGAAGGATCTGAAGGAGGAGTCAGCAGTAGAGGTGAGCGGTGTGGTGGCCAGGGAAGAGCGGGCGCCGCAGGGATTTGAATTACGACTGTTGGAGATCCGGATATTATCGGAACCGGCGGAGATCCTTCCTTTAGCCATCAACAAGTGGAAAATGAGTACTTCTCTGGAAACGAAGCTGGCTTTGCGTCCGATTTCTTTGCGCAATGTGCGGGAACGGGCAAAGTTTAAGATTCAAGAGGGAATCGTAAGAGGATTTCGGGAATTTTTGTTTGGTCAGGGTTTTACAGAAATTCGCACCCCGAAAATCGTGTCTCGGGGGGCGGAAGGCGGAGCAAATGTGTTTAAGTTGAATTATTTTAACAAGCGGGCGGAGTTGGGACAAAGTCCTCAGTTTTATAAACAGATGATGGTGGGGGTATATGACAGGGTATTTGAGGCGGCGCCGGTGTTCCGGGCAGAAAAGCATAACACTACCCGCCATTTGAATGAATATATCAGCCTGGATTTTGAGATGGGATATATCGATGGTTTTGAAGATGTAATGGCCATGGAAACTGGTTTTCTACAGTATACGATGGAGCTCTTAAAGCGGGAATATCAGAAAGAGCTGAAGATACTGGGGGTGACATTGCCCGTCATTGACCAGATTCCCCAGGTGCGTTTTGATGAAGCCAAGGAGTTGGTTTCTGAGAAATATAATCGTAAAATCCGCAATCCGTTTGATTTAGAACCGGAGGAGGAAATGCTGATTGGTCGTTACTTTAAGGAAGAATATGACAGTGATTTTGTGTTTGTCACTCATTATCCCTCCAAAAAACGTCCTTTTTATGCGATGGAGGATCCCAAAGACAGTCGTTTTACCCTGAGTTTTGATCTGCTTTATAAAGGTTTAGAAATTACCACAGGTGGACAGCGCATTCATAATTATGAAACTATTTTGGAGAAAATGGCCAGACGGGGCATGGATCCGGAAGATATCCGGGATTATCTGATGATTTTTAAGTATGGGATGCCTCCTCATGGCGGTTTGGGGATTGGACTGGAGCGGTTGACTATGCGCCTTTTGGATGAACAGAATGTACGGGAGGCTGCTATGTTTCCACGCGATGTGACCAGATTGGAGCCTTAACGCGGGCCAGTAAGTACGTATATGGAAAGGAGAGCAAAATGGCAAACGCGATCAGCGATGAGATGATAGAATATGTAGGTATTCTGGCGAAATTGGAGCTTTCTGAGGAAGAAAAGGAAGCAGCCAAGAAAGACATGGGTAGGATGCTAGACTATATTGATAAATTGAATGAGTTGGATACTAGTGGTGTGGAACCTATGTCCCATATATTTCCGGTAAATAATGTCTTTCGGGAGGATGTGGTGACGAATGGAGATGACAGAGAAAACATTCTGGGGAATGCACCGCGACAGAAGGATGGAGCCTTCCAGGTGCCAAAGACAGTAGAGTGACAGGAAAATGGATGAGACAGAGAGGAGCGAAGAAGATGAGTATCCTGGAATTGACTGCCATGGAACTGGGCAGAAAGATCAAAAAAAGAGAGATTGGCGTCGTGGAAGCTACTGAGGCAGCACTGGCTCAGATCAAAACCCTGGAAACCGAGCTGAATTGCTATGTGACGGTGGACGAAGAAGGGGCGCGCAGGCAGGCAGCCAAGGTGCAGGATAAAATAGATGGAGGCATGCTGACAGGACCTTTGGCAGGAGTGCCGATGGCAGTGAAGGACAATATATGCTTAGAAGGGCGGCCAACTACCTGCAGCTCCAAAATTTTGAAAAATTTTGTGCCGGCTTATACGGCGGAGGCTGTAGAGAAGCTGATTCAGGCTGGAGCCGTAATTTTGGGAAAAACCAATATGGATGAATTTGCTATGGGAAGTACGACAGAGACTTCTGCTTTTGGAGAGACGAAGAACCCCTGGAATCTGGCACATGTGCCAGGTGGCTCTTCTGGTGGTTCTTGTGCAGCAGTGGCCTCTGGGGAATGCTTTTATGCGTTGGGATCAGATACGGGTGGTTCGATTCGTCAGCCTAGTTCTTTTTGCGGAGTAACAGGAATCAAGCCAACTTATGGCACGGTTTCCCGATATGGTTTGATTGCCTATGGCTCGTCCCTGGATCAGATCGGGCCGGTGGCTCGCAGTGTGGCCGATTGTGCGGCAATTTTAGAAGTAATTGCTTCTTATGATAAAAAAGACAGTACCTCAATCCGACGGGAAGATTGTGATTTTACCAGTGCGTTGACAGCGGATGTAAGTGGATTGCGGATCGGGATTCCTCGAGATTATTTGGGTGAAGGACTGGACGAAGAAGTAAAAACGGCAGTATTGGCGGCGGCTAGGGAATTGCAAGATAAAGGAGCCATAGTGGAGGAGTTTGACCTGAGTCTGGTGGAATATGCCATTCCGGCTTATTATGTAATCGCTTCCGCCGAAGCAAGCTCCAATTTATCTCGATTTGATGGGGTCAAATATGGTTATCGATCCCCCAATTATGAGGGATTGCATGATATGTATAAAAAGAGTCGTTCCGAAGGATTGGGAGCGGAGGTAAAGCGTCGGATTATGTTGGGTTCCTTTGTGCTCAGCAGCGGTTATTATGACGCCTACTATCTGAAGGCGCTTCGCACAAAGGCGTTGATTAAGCAGGCATTTGACAAGGCGTTTAAACAGTATGACGTGATTCTTGGTCCGACAGCGCCATCTACAGCGCCAAGACTGGGAGAATCGCTAAAAGATCCGCTAAAAATGTATTTGGGCGACATTTATACGATTGCTGTCAATTTGGCTGGATTGCCGGGAATGACGGTACCATGTGGTCGAGATTCCAGCGGATTGCCGATTGGATTGCAGCTGATTGGTGATTGCTTTAAGGAGAAAAATATTATTCGGGCAGGCTATGCTTATGAGTGCGGCCGCAAATATGAGATGCCTAAGCTGGCCAAGAAAGCAGCAAAACAGGAGGTGAGGTAATATGGGAAAACAGTATGAGACAGTCATTGGTCTGGAGGTACATGTGGAGTTGGCCACGAAAACCAAGATTTTTTGCGGCTGTTCCACAGAGTTTGGCGGTGCCCCCAATACTCACACATGTCCGGTTTGCACGGGAATGCCTGGGTCTTTGCCAGTGCTCAACAAGCAGGTGGTGGAATATGCGTTAGCTGTAGGGTTGGCTACCAATTGCAGCATTAATCAGTATTGCAAATTTGATCGCAAGAATTATTTTTATCCGGATAATCCCCAGAACTATCAGATTTCCCAACTGTATCTGCCAATTTGCCATGATGGTTGGGTGGAGATTGAGACGGCGACCGGAAAAAAGAAAATAGGTATTCATGAGATCCATATGGAAGAGGATGCGGGCAAGTTAGTTCACGATGAGTGGGAAGATTGTTCTCTGGTAGATTATAATCGCAGCGGCGTGCCGCTGATTGAGATTGTATCTGAACCAGATATGCGCAGTGCCGATGAGGTAATCGCTTATTTGGAAAAGCTGCGATTGATTATACAATATCTGGGCGCTTCGGACTGCAAGCTTCAGGAAGGGTCGATGCGGGCAGATGTAAACTTGTCTGTGCGGGAGATGGGGGTCATGGAATTTGGAACCCGCACAGAGATGAAAAATCTGAATTCCTTTAAGGCGATTGCCCGGGCAATTGAGGGAGAAAGAACCCGCCAGATTGAGCTTTTGGAAGATGGAAGAAAAGTAATTCAGGAAACTAGGCGGTGGGATGACAATAAAGAATCTTCTCATGCCATGCGTTCTAAGGAAGATGCCAAAGATTATCGTTATTTTCCGGATCCCGATCTGGTTCCGATAGAAATTTCGGATGCGTGGATTGCTCAGATAAAAGGGAAGCAGCCAGAGTTGCAGACGGAGAAGTTGTCTCGCTATCAGACCGAATATCAGCTGCCTAGATATGATGCAGAGATTCTCACCAGCTCCAAGCATCTAGCGGATGTGTTTGAGGAGGCCGTGAAGCTCAGCCAGCAGCCGAAGGAGGTTTCCAACTGGCTGATGACGGATACCATGCGCCTTTTGAAAGAGCGGGGGGAGGAGCCGGAAGACCTTTCTTTTGATCCGGCAAATTTGGCAAAACTCATCGAATTGGTAGATAAAAAGATCATTAACCGTACGGTTGCCCGGGAAGTGTTTGCAGAGATCTTTGAGAATAATGTAGATCCTGCACAGTTCGTGGAGGAAAAAGGGCTGAAGGTGGTCAGTGACGAAGGGGCCTTGCGAGACGTGATTGAGGAGATTTTGGCAAAAAATCCGCAGTCGGTGGCAGATTATAAAGCTGGAAAGCAGAAAGCAATGGGATTTGTAGTAGGACAGACGATGCGGGCAATGAAAGGAAAGGCAGATCCGGCAGTGGTGAATGAGCTGGTGAAGACGATGTTGGAAAATGCGTAATGGCAGATGTTTTTTGTGCCAACAAATAGCCGGGGCAGCTGGAAAGAAAAATGGATTGTAAAGAAGCAGATTTTCGTGTAGAATAAGAACCAATTTTAAAAGAATGAATAAGAGGAGGAATGCAATATGCAGCCGTATGCAGAGATGAGTACTGAGGAATTGCACGCGTTAAAGAAACAGTTATCCGTTCGCTACCGGGATTTTCAGGGAAAAGATTTGCGACTTGATATGTCCAGGGGAAAGCCCAGTGTGGATCAACTAGATCTTTCCATGGGGATGATGGATGTTTTGAGCAGTGATGATGATTTGACTTGTGATGATGGTACCGATTGCCGGAACTACGGTGTTCTGACAGGTATCGGGGAGGCGAAGGAATTGATCGGGGATATGATGGAGGTATCCCCGGACAATATTATAATATATGGAAACTCCAGTCTGAATGTGATGTTTGATACGGTGTCCCGTTCCATGACCCATGGCGTGATGGGATGTACACCCTGGTGTAAGCTGGATCAGGTGAAGTTCTTATGTCCGGTGCCGGGATATGACCGCCATTTTGCCATCACAGAATATTTTGGCATTGAAATGATCAGCGTACCTTTAACTGGAGAAGGCCCCGATATGGATATCGTGGAAAAATTGGTAGCTGAGGATGACAGCATTAAAGGAATCTGGTGCGTACCGAAGTATTCGAATCCTACAGGCAACAGCTACTCCGATGTGACAGTCCGCCGTTTTGCCCGTTTAAAGCCGGCGGCACCGGATTTCAGAATCTACTGGGATAATGCATATGGAATTCATCACCTGTACGACTATGATCAGGATCATCTGATTGAGATTTTGGCCGAGTGTAAACGGGCCGGCAATCCGGATCTGGTATATAAGTTTTCATCCACTTCGAAAATCAGCTTTCCTGGTTCTGGTATCGCGGCCATTGCCACATCCCGCAACAATCTGGAGGATATCGAGAAGCAGCTGAAATTCCAGACGATTGGCCATGATAAGGTAAATCAGCTGCGTCATGTCCGCTTTTTTGGCGGTATTCATGGTATGGTAGAGCACATGCGGCTACATGCAGATATTATGCGTCCAAAGTTTGAAGCAGTAACCAGTACTTTGGAGAGAGAACTGGATGGTTTGGGGATTGCCAGCTGGACAAGTCCGAAAGGCGGTTATTTTATCTCTTTTGATGCCATGGAGGGCTGCGCAAAGGAGATTGTGGCACGTTGTAAAAAAGCAGGTTTGATCATGACGGGGGCTGGCGCTACTTACCCATATGGAAAGGACCCTCATGACAGTAATATCCGGATTGCTCCGTCTTACCCGCCTCTTGAGGATCTGATTTTAGCCATGGAACTTTTTGCCCTTTGTGTCAAGATTGTCAGTATCAATAAAATTTTGGCTGACAGAAAAGCAAAGGGAGAGATTTAAATTCCCATTTTTGCCTATTTTTTGAGGTGTTATAAAATAAGTCGTCAGCCATTTCCCTATCTTGTGTTGGCACAATTCACGTACCCTGTCGGATATTAATGGATAAAGTCCACCAATATCCGACAGGGTATTCGTGAACAGCTGGACATGAGATACGTGAAATGGCTGATGGCTTATTTTGCAAGACCTCCTCTTTACTTTTTTTTATTCCTGCCCTATAATACAATAGACTGTGCAAAGGAGAAGCTCTGAAATGAAGCAATTAGGGAATCAGTGGAAAGCAAAGCTGATCAATTATGAAACGATTTCTTATTTAATTTTTGGCGTGTTGACGACGTTGACCGATTGGATTAGCTATGGAGTCATGACCCGCTACGGGAATGTGGATTATCGGGTTGCTACGGCAGGAGCATGGGCGGCGGCAGTACTGTTTGCCTTTGTAACGAACAAGCTGTTTGTATTTCAAAGCCGGAACTTCAGTCTCGGAAAGGTATGGGAAGAATGGATACCATTTGTGACCTGCCGGGTAGCCACAGGTCTGTTTACTTTGGCGGCTATGATGGCGATGGTAGATGGAATCGGTATTCAGCAAGATCTTATCTGCAAAGTGGTGGTGTCGGGAATTTCCCTGGTGATGAATTATGTTTTAAGTAAATGGTTTGTGTTCAGAAAGGCATCGTAAGGCAACAGGGGGAGTAAAACGGTTATGGGAAAAGCAGGGAGAAACCAGAATGGCATATGAGGATATATACCGTATTACGAAAGAGCTAGAGGATTTACTTATGATAGATAAAGAGAGAATATTAACGTGGGAAGAAGAACAGCCGGATTCGATGGACAGGCAGAATGAAATTTGCCTGGAGGAGGAGACGACTGTCCGAGAACAGGATATCGCACAAGAAGAAGAGGAGACGACTGTAGAAAATGAGAATGAAGTGACAATATCCGGAAAACATCATTTTGAGATGGGGGGAGGGGCCTGGAGCCTGATACGTCCCAATGACGGATGGATCGTTGCTTTTGTGGTGCCGATGGTGATTCTGCTGATTATTTTTGCGCAGCGGGGAATCTATCCCTTTGGTGAGGAGTCTTTTCTGCGTACGGATATGTATCATCAATATGCACCTTTTTTTTCGGAATTTCGTAATAAGCTGGCTCATGGAGAAAGCCTGCTTTATAGCTGGAATGTTGGGATGGGCATTAATTTCTCTGCTTTATATGCCTATTATCTGGCAAGTCCGCTCAACGGTTTGCTGTTTTTTTGTCCGGAAAAATATGTGATCGAATTTATGACCTACATGATTGTTTTAAAGACGGGACTTTGTGGGCTTTCTATGGCCTATTATCTGAGAAAGCATTGTAAAAGCGAAAATTTGGGAATTGGATTTTTTGGGATTTTTTATGCTTTGTCTGGATATATGGCAGCATATAGCTGGAATATCATGTGGTTGGATTGCATTATTTTGTTCCCGCTGATTATGTTGGGCCTGGAGCGGTTGGTGCAGGATGGGAAGGGACTTTTGTATTGCTTGACTTTGGGAATATCGATTTTTTCTAACTACTATATCTCCCTTATGACCTGTATTTTTATGGTGCTGTATTTTGTAGCATTATTGATCTTAGAGAGACGGATGACATGGGAAAAATTTGTCAGCCGGTGTGCCGCTTTTGCCTTTTATTCGTTGGTGGCCGGAGGACTGGCCGCCGTTGTTCTTTTGCCAGAGATTTATGCTCTGATGATGACAGCATCAGGAAAATTTAATTTTCCCAAATTGCAGGAACCTTATTTTCCGATTTTTGATATGCTGGCCCGTCATATTGGCAATGTGGAATCTGAGATTGGTTTGGATCACTGGCCGAACATTTATTGTGGAGTGGCGGTGTTGATGTTTTTGCCTCTGTATTGGATATCGAAGAAAATATCTGGCAGAGAGAAAGTAGTATACAGTGTATTGTTGCTGTTTTTCCTGGCTAGTTTTTCCATTAATGTGCTGAATTTTATCTGGCATGGATTTCATTTTCCCAATAGTTTACCCTGCCGGCAGTCGTATATCTATATTTTTCTGGTGTTGGTGATGTGCTGTAAGGCATATCTCCAGCTGTCGGAAATTTCCTGGAAGCATGTGCTTTTGACATTCTGGGGAGCAGTAGGATTTGTGTTGATGGCTCAAAAGCTAGTGACAGAAGAACATTTTCACTTTTCTGTATTTTATGTGGCAATTTTGTTTTTAGCCTTGTATTTGTGGATTTTATGGTTGCATAAGCAAAGACCTCGTTTCCGGAACCGGGCGATTTTGCTAGCGCTGGTATTGGTGGCAATGGAATCGTCAGTCAATATGACAGTGACTAGTGTGACTACTACTAGCCGTACTGCATATGTCAAAGACAATGAGTCCGTAAAAAAATTAGTGAATTCTGTTCTGCCGTCCGATACCTTCTTTCGGATGGAGAAAGTGACAAGAAAGACGAAAAATGATGGCGCTTGGATGAATTTTCCGTCAGTGTCTTTGTTCTCTTCTACAGCAAATGCAGATTTAACGAAATTGTTTAAAAAATTGGGTTGTGAGAGTTCCACAAATGCTTATAGTATTACTGGAAGTACACCATTGATTGATATGTTGTTTGCGGTCCGTTATGGTATTTATTCGGAAGAACCGGTAGATACCGGAATGCGGGATTTTGTGGCGTGCGAGGATGATACGGTTTTGTATCGCAATAACTATACGCTGCCATTGGGGTTTATGGTAGAAGCAGATTTTGAGCAGTACTGGGATCGGGAGGCGGGAAATCCTGCCGCTGTACAGAATAATCTTGCCGGAAGTGTCGGGGCAGATCCAGTACTGATCCTGGAGACGGATATTTCTTCTTCCGGAGAGGGACTGACCTTTTGTCCCAAGGAGGGTGGCGAGTATTATGTTTATGTGAACAATACTTCCATTGAAAAGGTAACAGCAGAGACCTGGAGAGGGACGAAAACCTATAATAATGTCAATCGAGGATATCTGTTGGAGCTGGGATATTGTACTGCTGAAGATATGGTTACTTTGAAGACAGAAGATGCTTCGGATGGAGTGTGGGCAGAGGTATATCGATTTTCGGAGACAGGGCTGGCTCAGATCTATGAACGACTTTCGGAAGAACCCTGGAAACTGACAAGCTGGCAGGAAACACGACTAGAAGGGATCATATCAGCGGAGGAAGGGGGAGTGATGATTACCACAATCCCTTACGATGAGGGATGGACCATTCTGGTAGATGGGGAAGAGCAGCAGAAGGAAAAGGTGTTGGATGCTTTTATTGGCGTGTCTGTGACGCCGGGGACTCATAAGATTTCCATGAGGTATCGTCCGGAGGGCCTGGTAAAAGGAGGTCTGATCACTGCCGGATGTGTAGTGCTTTTGTTGGCAGTGGAATATGCTTGTCAGTTCTGGCGTCGGAGGAAGTGGGAGGAAGAAGTATGGGGAGAGGAAATACCGGAAGAAGAAATATGGGAAGAGGAAATACCAAAACAAGAATAAAGGAAGTGAGGAGAGAATCGTTATGAAGTTATGGGGCGGACGTTTTACAAAAGAGGAGAATCAACTGGTGCATAATTTTAATGAATCTCTGTCCTTTGATCGGAAGTTTTACCGGCAGGACATCGAAGGAAGCATTGCTCATGTGACTATGCTGGGAAAACAGGGAATTGTGTCAAAGAAAGATCAGGAGGCGATTGTCAACGGCCTGAAGGGGATTCTTGCAGATTTGGAATCGGGAAAACTAGAATTTACAAATGAACATGAAGATATCCATTCTTTTGTGGAAGCAAATCTGATTCAGAGAATCGGAGAGGCGGGCAAACGGCTGCATACCGGACGCAGCCGAAACGACCAGGTAGCACTGGATATGAAGCTGTATTGTTGGGACGAGCTGGGGGAGATGGATGGACTGGTAAAGGCGCTGCTGGAAAATCTACTGGCCATCATGGAAGAAAACCTGGATACCTATATGCCTGGTTTTACTCATCTGCAGAAAGCGCAGCCAATCACACTGGCACACCATATCGGCGCTTATTTTGAGATGTTTTCCCGGGATCGGAGCCGCTTACATGATATTCGGGAACGGATGGATACTTGCCCATTGGGGGCTGGCGCTCTGGCGGGAACTACTTATCCTCTGGATCGGGATTACAGTGCCGCTTTGTTGGGTTTTGCCGGTCCAACCAGAAACAGCATCGATTCTGTGGCGGATCGGGATTATGTGATTGAGCTTTTGTCAGCAATGTCGATTCTGATGATGCATCTGAGCCGCTTTAGTGAAGAGATCATTCTTTGGAACAGTAATGAGTACCAGTTTGTAGAAATTGATGATGCTTATAGCACGGGCAGCAGTATTATGCCACAAAAGAAAAACCCGGATATTGCAGAATTGGTTCGTGGCAAGACGGGAAGGGTATATGGAGCATTGGTGGCGCTGTTGACCACCATGAAGGGGCTTCCTCTTGCTTATAACAAAGACATGCAGGAGGATAAAGAGTTGACCTTTGATGCCATTGATACGGTCAAAGGATGTCTTGTTTTGTTTACGGGCATGATTGCCACTATGACATTCCACAAAGATGTGATGGAGTCAAGTGCAAAAAATGGTTTTACCAACGCCACAGACGTCGCGGACTACCTGGTAGGACATGGGGTGCCATTTCGCGACGCCCATGGAATTGTGGGACAATTGGTGCTTCGCTGCTTAGAGAGGGGAATTGCTCTGGATGATTTGTCGCTGGAAGAGTTTCGTGCAATGAGTCCGGTGTTTGACGAGGATATTTATGAGTCCATCAGTATGAGGAATTGCGTTGAACGACGGAACATCATTGGTGCACCAGGGCAAAAAGCAATGAAACAGGTGATTGAAACATATAAAAAACAGCTTTTGGGCAACAATTAACGGACCAGAAATACTTCCATTTTACGACTGCCATGTCTTAATGCCTGGAGATGGCT
This sequence comes from Lachnospiraceae bacterium, assembly GCA_022799175.1. GTDB lineage: Bacteria > Bacillota > Clostridia > Lachnospirales > Lachnospiraceae > Brotaphodocola. The sequence continues at coordinate 61,437 of JAAWNY010000001.1, forward strand.
GTCATAATAGATATCGATATGTTTTCCGTTGACGCCGCTGCCACAATCTTCAGCCGTATAGATCACTCCATTAATCATCAGTTTGGTGCCGTAGGGAATGACTCTTGGATCCACAGCAACGGTATGACCAGAGCGGGGAATGGCGCCAGTGCTGGTGCGTTTTCCCCATTTTCCGGAGCAATGGGAGCAGGGACAGTATCCGGTCGTGCGGAATATACCTAAGGAACGGGTGGCGGTGGCAGTTGCTGGCGATTCTGTCTCCGGAACCGATTCACTTTCTTTTTCTTGTGGAACCTCACCTTTGATATAAGACTGGGTATTGCCGAACTGTTTGCCGTCCACGGTGCCTTCGATTTGGTAGATGCCGTCCGGCAGAGAGTCCCAGTCCATCCGGATTCGAAAACCATGCATTCCGTTGCCGATGCCGTTTTCTTTCAGATCGTTCCGGTAAACGGCAGCAGTGGGAGAAAAACTGCTGACTATCTGGGAGGTTGCCTTATTGGTAATGGTTACATGAACTGGGACTACCGTGTTTGGCTGGCTGGATTCCCACCCCCAGCCAACAATCGTATTTCCCTCCATAGGGTCAAAGTATCCATCCAATGGCTCTGCAAAAGTAAGAATAGAGCCGCTTTGCAGCAGGATAGTTATTAATAGCAGGCATGTCCATAAGAATTTGTTTTTTAACATGATTATACTCCTTTCTTGTTACAATATAAAATGAAATGAAAATTTCACATGTTTTAAATATATGTAACAAAAATGTAATATATGACCATGATTGTCATTGAAATAGCAAAGAGGGTATCGCAAAATTAATGTTATTTAGATTATGTAGTGACAAAGGGTACGCCAAAGAAAAGGGGCAAGAAGCAGCAAGAAATCGTTGGTTCCTTTTTCCGATTTCTTGCTATTTCTCACCCCTCTTCTTTGTCTGTGTTTCTCGTTTTCTTATCTAAATGATGTTGATCGCAAAATAAGCCATTCGCCATTTCCCGTATTTCAAGCCCGGAATACAGAAAATGGCGAATGGCTTATTTTGCGATATTTTTTGCAGTTATATTGTGTTATTGAACAGTAAATACTTCCTGAAGTTGTTTGCCGTGATTCATTGCTTCTTCGTGATTGTCATAGTAGATGTCGATATGCTCGCCGATTACATTGGAGCCAATATCTTCTACTGTATAGACAATGTCGCCGATTATCAGGCGAGTGCCGATAGGAAATAGAGAAATATCAGCGGAAACGGTATGATTTGCCTGGGGGACTGTTCCGGAATAAGTCAGGCCAAAGCCGCCAGAACATTCATCGCAAGCACAATAACCGGTAGTGGTAAACATTCCCAAAGAAGCGCCTTTATTAATTTGATTTTTATTCGTTACTTCTTTTATCGGGGAAGGCGCCGCTTTGCCATTTCCACAAGTAACGACTGGCGAACCGATGGAAGCGGAGGGAGAGTTATGGGAAATACCAATAGTATCAACGTCTTGGGGACCTTCTGTTTTTTGTGGAGGTTGAGAGCTGACCGGACCACCGGAGACCGGCATGTCTGCGGATATGTATGACTCGCCAGGTGCACTGGAAGCATGTATCATCCCGGTATCTTTGGAAATTTCACTGGCTTTTACATTTTGAATTGTACCATCAATTGCCATCCCTCCACCAGGAACCTCAGCACCGAAAGCTGACAGTCCAAAGATAGTTACCCATAATAGTGTCATAATACTCATCGAAATAAAGCTTGTCTTATTAATTTTTAAATGATACATACGGATCACCTCACATTCTGGTATTTTCTATATCCATTATATTACAAAATTGTTAAATGTCAAGGATTGCTTTTTATATGGACTTTTTGAAGATAAATAACCATTGTTGTGAATCAAAAGTTTTTCTTGAAAACCTCTTGACAAAAGCGGTTAGGTAAAGTATATTAGTCACAGATATTAGCACTCCCATTCAATGAGTGCTAACAAACAAAAATGGAGGCCGTCATGGAGCTGGATGATCGGAAAGTTACTATATTAAAAGCTATCATCAAGACATACTTGGAGACGGGTGAGCCGGTAGGTTCTAGAACGATTTCTAAGTATACAGATTTGCAGTTAAGCTCTGCGACCATCCGCAATGAAATGTCTGATTTGGAGGAGATGGGCTATATCATACAACCTCATACTTCAGCAGGAAGGATTCCTTCTGATAAGGGATATCGTTTTTATGTGGACCAGATTATGCAGGAGAAGGAACAAGAGGTAACAGAGGTTAAAGCGTTGATGATTAAGAGCGTGGATCGCGTAGAGCTGATTTTGAAGAAGCTGGCACAACTTTTGGCCAGGAATACCAATTATGCAGCAATGATCAGCGGTCCTCAATATCATCGCAACAAACTGAAATTTATCCAGCTTTCCCAGATGGATCCGCATAAACTGCTAGTGGTCACGGTGGTAGAAGGAAACTTGATTCGCAATAAGGTGGTTACTGTACAAGAGGAGATCAGTCAGGAAGCGCTTTTGAATCTGAACATCATGCTGAACAGCAGTTTGAACGGATTGACGATCGATGAGATCAATCTGGGAGTGATTAGTCGCTTGAAAGAACAGGCGGGAAACCATAGCCAAGTGGTTGATCTTGTGCTGGGTGAAGTGGCGGCAGTGATACAGGCTGATGAGGAAGACTTGCAGATTTATACCAGTGGCACTACCAATATATTCAAATATCCGGAGCTGAGTGACGGGGAAAAGGCCAGTCAGCTGATCAGCACACTAGAGCAGAAAGAATTGCTTCAGGAACTGATTACTGATGTAAACCGCACGGAGGAAGATAATGGAATCCAGGTTTATATCGGGGAAGAAACACCACTTCAGACGATGAAGGATTGCAGTGTTGTGACAGCGAATTATGAGTTGGGAGAAGGGATACGAGGGACGATTGGTATTATTGGCCCCAAACGCATGGATTATGAGAAGGTACTTGGCACTTTGAGGCATTTGATGAGACAATTAGATGCCACGTTTAAAACAGATACGAACAGTGAGGAAGGATGATAGATATGGGAAAAGATAAGGATAAAGAAGAACGCGAGACTCCGGGAGGCCAGGAGACGATGGTTGATTCTGCGGATCAAGAAAAGAATATGGAGGAAGAGAACCTATCTTCTGAAACAGAGGAAGCAAAAGAGAACGAAAATTTGGAGCATGATAAGGCAGGCAAAAAGGATCCGAAAGACGTACAGATCGAGGAGATGCAAGATCGCCTGATGCGTCAGATGGCGGAGTTTGACAATTTTCGCAAGCGGACGGAGAAAGAGAAGTCTGCAATGTACGAAGTTGGCGCCCGTGAGATGATTGAGAAGATTTTGCCGGTGCTGGATAATTTTGAGCGGGCTTTGGCCGCCGTGCCGGAGGAGGAGAAGGGAAGTTCCTTTGCCGAAGGCGTGGAGATGATCTACAAGCAGTTTATCAAGACTCTGGAAGACGCCGGAGTAGAGATGATCGAGGCAGTAGGACAACAGTTTAATCCGGATGTGCACAATGCAGTGATGCATATCGACGACGAAGCCTATGGGGAGAATGAAATTTCTCAGGAGCTTCAGAGGGGGTATAAGTATCGAGGCACTGTAGTCAGACACAGTATGGTGCAGGTGGCAAATTGACAGATAACGGATTCACAAACAATTTGTAATATTTCAGGAGGAAAAAATTATGAGCAAGATTATTGGTATTGATTTAGGTACCACCAACAGCTGCGTCGCTGTTATGGAGGGCGGTAAGCCGGTGGTTATTCCGAACCAGGAAGGTTCCCGGACCACTCCGTCCGTTGTGGCGTTTACTAAGACAGGAGAGCGTCTGGTAGGAGAGCCGGCTAAGCGTCAGGCAGTGACCAATGCGGACCGGACCATCGCATCCATCAAGCGTCATATGGGTAGCGATTATAAGGTGAGTATTGACGGCAAGAGTTATACGCCTCAGGAGATTTCGGCGATGATTCTGCAGAAACTTAAAGCGGATGCCGAAGCGTATCTGGGCGAAAAGGTCAGTGAGGCAGTGATCACGGTACCTGCATATTTCAACGATGCACAGCGCCAGGCGACCAAAGATGCCGGCAAGATTGCTGGCCTAGATGTTAAGCGTATTATCAACGAGCCGACGGCAGCAGCACTGGCTTATGGTTTGGATAATGAAAAAGAACAGAAAATTATGGTTTATGATCTCGGCGGCGGTACGTTTGATGTGTCCCTGATTGAGATTGGTGATGGTGTGATCGAGGTGCTTTCCACGAATGGTGATACCCGGCTGGGAGGCGATGATTTTGATAATCGTATCAGCCAGTGGCTCGTCGAAGAGTTTAAGAAGGCCGAGGGTGTGGACTTGTCCGGTGACAAGATGGCGATGCAGCGACTGAAGGAAGCAGCGGAGAAGGCAAAGAAGGAATTGTCCACTGCAACGACGACGAACATTAATCTGCCATTCATTACCGCCAACGCCGAAGGTCCTAAGCATCTGGATATGAACCTCAGCCGTGCAAAGTTTGATGAGTTGACCCACGATCTGATCGAGCGCACCGGAGTTCCGGTACAGAACGCTTTAAGAGATGGCGGCGTGACGACCTCCGATCTGGGTAAGGTATTGTTGGTTGGCGGTTCTACCCGTATGATTGCTTCTCAGGATAAGGTAAAGCAGATGACAGGCAAGGAGCCGAGCAAGTCTTTGAATCCGGATGAGTGTGTGGCGATTGGTGCGGCGATTCAGGGCGGCAAGCTGGCAGGCGATGCTGGTGCCGGAGATATCCTACTATTGGATGTAACGCCTCTGTCTTTGTCCATCGAGACGCAGGGAGGGATTGCTACCAGATTGATTGAGAGGAACACCACTATCCCGGCCAAGAAGAGTCAGATTTTCTCCACTGCTGCTGACAATCAGACTGCCGTGGACATTCATGTGGTACAGGGTGAGCGAGAATTTGCCCGTGATAACAAAACACTTGGCCAGTTCCGTCTGGATGGGATTCCGCCGGCAAGAAGAGGGGTTCCGCAGATTGAAGTTACCTTTGATATCGATGCTAACGGTATTGTGAATGTATCGGCTAAGGATATTGGAACTGGTAGAGAACAGCATATCACGATCACTTCCGGTTCGAACATGTCAGATTCTGACATTGAGAAAGCTGTGAGAGAGGCTGCAGAATTTGAGGCTCAGGATAAGAAGAAGAAAGAGGGTATTGACGCCAGAAACGATGCGGATGCCATGGTATTCCAGACCGAGAAAGCGTTAGAAGAGGTCGGTGACAAGCTTGATGCCAATGATAAGGCGGCTGTAGAGGCAGAGCTGAATGCTTTGAAGGAAGCTATCAATCGTGCTCCGATTGATCAGATGACCGATGCTCAGGTGGAGGACATCAAGGCAGGCAAGGAGAAGCTGATGAATAGTGCGCAGGCTTTGTTTGCTAAGATGTATGAGTCCGCCCAGGCAGCTGGTGCGCAGGGAGCAGGTCCGGATATGGGCAGCACAGGTAGCGCTTCTGGTTCGGCCGGCGATGATGTGATCGACGGAGATTTCAAGGAAGTATAAAGAGGCAAAAGGGCTGGCGCAGTCGAGGAAGGTTCCGGTAAAGAGCTTTTCGAAACTGCGACAGCCGTTTCGGTGTATAAATGTAGCCGTTTGTGTTGCATGAGCGGTTATGTATCAATATAGAGCGTGCAAAAGCGAGCACGAAATGGAGGAGACCATGGCAGAGAGCAAGAGAGATTATTATGAGGTCCTGGGCGTTCCCAAGAACGCGGACGAGGCAGCTCTGAAAAAGGCATACCGTGCCCTCGCCAAAAAATATCACCCAGACAGTAATCCGGGGGATGCAGAGGCTGAAAAAAAGTTTAAGGAGGCTTCGGAAGCATACAGTGTTTTAAGCGATCCGGATAAACGCCGTCAATATGATCAGTTCGGCCATGCGGCGTTTGACGGGGCGGCCGGAGGTGGCGGCTTTGGCGGTTTTGACTTTTCCGGAGATATGGGCGATATTTTTGGTGATATTTTCGGCGATATTTTTGGTGGTGGTAGGAGCCGCAGCAGCCAGTACAATGGTCCAATGCGGGGGGCCAACGTAAGGACAGCAATTCGCATTACTTTTGAGGAGGCTGTTTTTGGATGTGAAAAGGAGATTGAGATTAACTTTAAGGAGGAGTGTTCTCAGTGTCATGGCACCGGGGCAAAGCCCGGCACTTCTCCGGAAACTTGTCCGAAGTGTAATGGCAAGGGCAAAATCATGTATACTCAGCAGTCTTTCTTTGGTCAGGTGCAAAATGTGCAGACCTGCCCGGAGTGCGGAGGCAAAGGTAAGGTGATTCGTGAGAAATGTTCGGATTGTTATGGCACCGGTTATGTGACACGCAAAAAGAAATTTAAGGTCACGATTCCGGGAGGTATTGACAACGGACAGAGCGTGCGTTGCGCTGGTGGCGGAGAACCAGGAATTAATGGAGGAGAGCGTGGCGATCTGCTGGTGGAAGCAGTGGTATCACAACATCCCGTATTTAAGCGTCAGGATACCAGCATTTATTCGACAGTGCCAATTTCCTTTGCAACAGCGGCTTTAGGCGGGCCGATTCGCATCAAAACGGTGGATGGCGAGGTAGAATACGAGGTGAAGGCCGGAACGCAGACGGATACCCGCGTACGCCTAAAGGGGAAAGGAGTGCCGTCTCTGCGGGCTCGCGGAATCCGTGGGGATCACTATGTGACCTTGGTAGTCCAAGTGCCGGAGCGTCTGAATGAAACGCAGAAGGAAGCGTTGCGGAACTTTGATGCTGCGATGCGAGGCGAGAAATTGGAGACGGGAGAGAAACATAAAAAAGGAAAGCTTTTTGGTAAATAAGGTCGGGAAAGTTGAAACGAAAGATATATCTGCTATTGGCTAGCAATTTGTTTGTATTGGCGATCATGCAGGGCGGTTTCAACAAATTTGTCGAGATCAAGCGGGGGATTCCCCAAGATGAGATAATAACAGAATGAGTGAGAGAAATAAAAGGGAAAAGAGCCGTCTCGTGTTGACACGTGGCGGCTCTTTTGGTTGCAACCCTAATTTTTAAGGTTTTTTTGAAAATGGTCTTTTCCCAACTAGAAAACTTGGCAGTGTGTGATGGAATGTAATGCATCAAGGAATTTCGTTTACTTGATTTGATTTTTAATATTTTGCCTTGTCTTCCTGCGGAAATCGACTCTTTTCATCATCCGTTCAATAGGTTAATGCAGATAGTAAGAGTTTTATTGCAAAAAAATAAAATTTTTTGCGATTGATTTTTGTATGGATAGGGGAGAACCATAAATGAGAGACTTTTTTGGCAGAGATTGTGCCTTTCAACATACAGAGTCTGGATTGTTTTTGGAAGTGAAATGAGAGTCCGAATGCAGGTATGTAGGAATTTGAAAATTGATATATTAATAAAAATTATAAATAATAATAATTAAAAAGAATAAAAAGACTACCGGTTATCAACGGTGACAAAATCGGCTAAAAAATTCACAATCTAAAATTCTCTTTTCTTTGCATATAATAGTTGGAACCTATAAAAATTCTGGTGGTTTATCCTTCTTTGCAATCGATTCCTTGATGATTGTTTTTTTGCAAAAACAAGACGGTTTTTATACAGGAAGCTTTTGTTAATAAATAGACAAGAAATCTGGTAAAAAACCAGGGATTCTCTCATTTTTTTGTGAAATTTTCCAAACATAATACTGTATACAAAGAAAAATTTCCAATTGTAACCCTTTCTCAATTATGTTATACTGTACAAGATGACAAGCGATATTTTTGTCAAAAAGAGAAAGAAAATGTATAGAAAGAGGGTAAAAGTAGATGGGATTGGCTACATTTAAAGGCGGCGTTCATCCTTATGAGGGAAAAGAACTGTCCGAGAACAAGCCCACACAGATCCTGATGCCGAAGGGCGACATGGTATATCCTATGTCCCAACATATCGGTGCGCCGGCGACTCCGTTGGTGAAAAAGGGCGACAAGGTGCTGGCAGGCCAGAAGATCGGTGAAGCGAGCGGATTTATTTCTGCGAATGTCATCTGCTCCGTATCCGGCACCGTCAAGGCGGTTGAGCCGAGACGCGTGGCAAGTGGTGCGATGGTGAATTCTGTCGTTGTGGAGAATGACGGCGAATATCAGCGTGTGGATGGCATGGGAACAGACCGGGATCCTTTGAAACTTTCCAAACAGGAGATCCGTGATATTGTGAAGGAAGCCGGTATTGTGGGATTGGGCGGAGCGGGATTTCCGACTCATGTAAAACTGACTCCCAAAGATGAGAATGCGATTGAGTATGTGTTGGTCAATGCTGCGGAGTGTGAACCGTATCTGACCAGCGATTATCGGATGATGCTTGAGGAACCAGAGAAGCTGATCGGCGGACTGAAGGTAATGCTGCAGCTGTTTGAGAAGGCAAAGGGAGTGATCGGCATTGAGAACAACAAGCCGGAAGCGATCAAAAAGATTCAGGAGATGGTGAAGGATGAGCCACGCATCGAGGTGTGTGAGCTGCAGACCAAATATCCCCAAGGCGGTGAGCGTTCCCTGATTAATGCCATCACCGGACGGAAGGTGAATTCTTCTATGCTGCCGGCTGATGCCGGTTGTATCGTAGACAATGTGGATACGGTGATTGCTATCTATATGGCAGTATGTAAGACAACACCACTGATGCGCCGGATTGTGACCGTGACCGGCGATGCGATTGCTAATCCGCAAAACTATAATGTTAAGATTGGCACGAATTTCCAGGAGCTAATAGAGGCGGCTGGCGGGTTTAAGAGCGAGCCAGAGAAGCTGATTGCGGGTGGTCCCATGATGGGGATGGCACTGTTTGGGCTGGATATCCCGGTGACTAAGACTAACTCGGCGTTGCTGTGCATGACCAAGGATGAGGTGGCTGCCAATGAGCCGACCCCCTGTATCCGTTGCGGCAAGTGCGTCAGCGTGTGTCCCAGTCATATTGTCCCGGTGATGATGATGAAAGCGGCCTTAAAGGGCGACTGTGAGAAATTTGAGAAGTTAAATGGTATGGAGTGTGTGGAGTGCGGAAGCTGTGCATTTATCTGTCCGGCCAAGCGTCCTCTGACTCAGGCATTCAAAGAGATGAGAAAAACGGTTGCGGCCAACCGGAGAAAGAAAGCGTAGGAGGGGAGAAGTTATGAGTAAACTATTAAACGTATCGGCATCCCCGCACGTTCGGAGCAAAGAGACTACTCAGAGCATTATGGCAGATGTGTGTATCGCCATGTTGCCAGCAACCGCGTTTGGTGTATTCCAGTTCGGATTCCATGCGCTGCTGGTTCTGATCGTTACGGTGGCTGCCTGCGTGCTGAGTGAATATGTATTTCAAAAGATGATGAAGCTGCCGCTTACGGTTTCTGATATGAGCGCAGTGGTGACGGGGATGATTCTGGCATTGAATATGCCGGCGAACATTCCGCTGTGGATTCCGGCTTTAGGCGGTATCTTCGCGATTATCGTAGTAAAGCAGCTTTACGGCGGTATCGGACAGAACTTTATGAACCCAGCACTGGCCGGCAGATGTTTTCTGCTGATTTCCTTTGCCGGAAAAATGTCTGATTTTGCGATGGATGGTTGGAGTGGGGCGACGCCACTTGCTCAACTGAAGGCTGGGGCGAGTGTAGATGTGGCAGCAATGTTTATCGGTAAGATTCCGGGAACTATTGGTGAAGTGTCCGTGATTGCATTGCTAGTCGGCGGTATCTATCTGGCAGTGAAAAAAGTGATTTCTCTGCGAATTCCGGTTACATATATTCTGACAGTAGCAGTGTTTGCCTTTATTTTTGGTAAGCAGGATATGAATTATGTGCTGGCCCACATTTGTGGCGGCGGTCTGGTATTTGGAGCCTTTTTCATGGCGACAGATTATGTAACCAGCCCCATCACTCCCAAAGGACAGATTGTGTTTGGTGTTTTGTTGGGCGTTTTGACTGGACTGTTCCGTATTTTTGGAGGTTCTGCAGAGGGCGTTTCTTATGCAATTATTATCAGCAACCTGCTGGTTCCGCTGATTGAAAGGTTTACCCTTCCGACGGCATTTGGAAAGGAGGGCAAGAAATCATGAGTAAAGGTGGATTTATGAAGGATGCCCTGATTTTGTTTACGATCACGCTGGTGGCAGGGGCATGTCTGGGTGGCGTCTATGAAGTGACAAAGGAACCGATAGCCATTGCTGAGCAGGCGGCCAAAGAAGCGGCTTTCCGGACCGTGTTGCCAGATGCGGCATCGTTTGAGGTTGACGAGAATGACGAGAGCGGTATCCGGGCTTCGGCGAATGCGGATATTGCAGGTATGGGTTTTGGCAACGTGACTGTGGATGAGTCAGCGATTGCGCTGGATGCATCCGGCTCTCCTATTGGCTATGTAGTTACCACTACATCCAAGGATGGCTATGGCGGAGCAATCAAGGTATCCGTGGGCATTCTGGCAGATGGTACAGTCAATGGAATTGAATTTCTTACCCTGGCAGAGACAGCAGGACTGGGAATGAATGCCCAGAAGCCTGAATGGAAGGCTCAATATGCAGGTAAGAATGTGGATGCTTTTGCAGTGACGAAAAACGGTGCATCCGCGGATAATGAAATCAACGCCATCAGCGGTGCGACGATCACCTCCAATGCGGTGACCGGCGCGGTGAACGCAGCAGTTTATTTTGCAAAGAACTGCCTGGCGCAGTAGGAGGTGGGAAATCATGAATAAATGTATAGAACGTATTTATAATGGCATTATCAAGGAAAACCCGACCTTCGTGCTGATGCTGGGAATGTGTCCGACCCTGGCCGTTACTACTACAGCTACTAACGGTGTGGGTATGGGGCTGTCTACCACGGCGGTTTTGGTATTTTCCAACCTGATCATTTCCGCGCTGCGGAAGATTATTCCGGACCGGGTAAGAATCCCGGCATATATCGTTATCGTGGCATCGTTAGTTACTATCGTTCAGTTGCTTTTGCAGGCATTTGTGCCGAGTCTGTACAGTTCGCTGGGTATTTTCATCCCGCTGATCGTGGTAAACTGTATCATCCTGGGTCGTGCCGAGGCATATGCGGCCAAGAACGGACCACTGGAGTCTGCTTTTGATGGAATCGGCATGGGATTGGGCTTTACGGTAGGTTTGACTTGTATCGCTATTGTCCGTGAGATTCTGGGTGCTGGTGCGGTATTTGGCTTCGAGTTCATACCAGAGGATTTTCGGATCACCATTTTTGGCCTGGCGCCAGGCGCGTTTTTTGTGCTGGCTGGTCTGACCGCTTTGCAGAATAAGTTCAAGGCGCCGTCGGCAACTAACGGCTCCGTGCCGCAATCCGCGCTGGCGTGTGGAGGTAACTGTGCAAGCTGTAGTGGTGCTTCTTGTATGTCTAATCATGCGGCGCTGGAAGTTGTGCGCGAGAAGGCGGAGGCCGATGCGGCAGCAGCGAAGAAGGCAGCGGCGGAAAAGGCGGCAGCAGCCAAGAAAGCTGCAGCAGAGAAGGCAGCGGCAGAAAAAGCCGCCGGACAGGATGCTCCGGCAGCAAAAAAAGATTGAGGAGGGCGCGATAGATGAAAGAGTTAATTTTAGTAATTGTAGGCGCTGCCCTGGTGAATAATATTATCCTGAGTCAGTTCCAGGGCTTGTGCCCGTTTTTAGGAGTATCCAAGAAGGTGGACACCTCCCTCGGTATGGGAGGAGCGGTTATCTTTGTAATCGTGCTGGCATCGATTGTGACAAATCTGATTTACACCTTTGTACTGGTGCCTTTTAATGTTACCTATCTGCAGACGATTGCTTTTATTCTAGTGATCGCAGCATTGGTGCAGTTTGTGGAGATGTTCTTAAAAAAGAATGTTCCTTCTCTGTACCAGGCGTTAGGCGTGTTCTTACCGCTGATCACTACCAACTGTGCGGTTCTCGGTTCTGCCCTGACCAATGTCCAGAAGGAATACAACTTCATTTTCAGTGTGGCGAACGGCTTTGGTACGGCAGTGGGCTTTACCGTGGCGATTGTACTGTTGGCGAGCATTCGAGAAAGCATTGAAGACAACGATATTCCCTTCAATTTCCAGGGGTCACCAATCGTACTGATTACCTCCGGTCTGATGGCAATTGCATTCATGGGCTTTTCCGGCCTGATTAAATAGGAGGTGGCTTAGAAGATGAATATGACAGGTTTGCTTTTAGCGGCAGTCATTATCGGCGCTATCGGTATTGTTATCGGTGTGTTGCTGGGGATTGCCAGTGAGCAGTTTAAAGTAGAAGTAGATGAGAAAGAGATCTTAGTCCGTGCTGAGCTGCCCGGCAACAACTGCGGTGGCTGTGGATTCCCAGGATGTGACGGCCTTGCTGCCGCTATTGCAGCTGGTACGGCAGCAGTAAATGCTTGTCCGGTAGGAGGCCCGGATGTGGCGGATAAGATTGCCGCCATCATGGGCGTGGAGAGCGGCGGTTCTGAGAAGAAGGTTGCTTTTGTAAAATGTAAAGGAACCTGCGATAAGGCTCGTGTTCAGTACAATTATTTCGGTATCGACGACTGTGCGAAGGTGGCAGTAGTACCAGGAGGCGGCGAGAAGGCATGTACTTATGGCTGTATGGGGTATGGTTCTTGTGTAAAAGCGTGCGCATTTGATGCCATCCATGTAATTGATGGTGTTGCGGTGGTCGACAAAGAGAAGTGCGTGGCTTGTGGCAAATGTGTGGCTACTTGTCCGAACCACTTGATTGAGCTGGTGCCTTACTCTGCAGAACATTTAGTCCAATGTTCTTCTCATGATAAGGGCAAGGATGTTAAAGCTAAATGCGATAACGGATGTATCGCGTGTACGCTGTGTACCAAACAGTGCGAGTTCGATGCGATTCACATGGATAATAATGTGGCAGTGATCGATTATAGCAAGTGTACGAACTGTGGCAAATGTGCGGCGAAATGTCCATCAAAGGTGATATTGTAATGTTTAGTGGGGAAACTGTCAAGAAGGCGGTTTCCCCCTTATTTTTGTCAGGCCAGGAGCCTGCTTTTATTTTTCTGTTTTTTTGATTCTAGGAGTCTTTACAACTCCTATTTTTCGACTGGGAAAACAACTTGCTCCATCTTAGGAAATATGCTATACTGATATACGTAGCAGAGGCTTTTTTTATCTTTGGGATACCAAAGAGCTTTCTGTTATATTGGGGCCTGGCAACAAAACTAGTTTTTACATATCCCAATATTAATTTTGTTTTGAGGAATGGAGAGTGAGTTTTATTAACGGTAAGAAAAGTCCCAGACAGACGATCCTAATTGCAGATGATTCCGAGATGAATCGGTCGATTTTAACAGATATGCTGGGCGATGAGTATGAGATTATGGAGGCGGAGAATGGAGTAGAAGCAGTTTCAATTCTCCAAAAATACGGGAATACGATTTCCCTGTTGCTGCTTGACATTGTAATGCCGGAGATGGATGGTTTCGGTGTCTTGACAGTAATGAACAAACATCGTTGGATTGAAGACATTCCAGTGATTGTGATTTCAGCAGAGACTGCGTCCACGCATATTGAGCGTGCCTATGAGCTGGGGGTTACGGAGTTTATCAGTCGGCCTTTTGACGCATTGATTCTTCACCGGCGTGTGGTGAATACCATTTTGCTTTATGCAAAGCAGAAGCGGCTTATTGATCTGGTCGCCGATCAGATTTATGAGAAAGAACAGCAGAGTGGATTGATGGTAGATATTCTGAGCCATATTGTAGAGTTCAGAAACGGAGAGAGCGGAATGCATGTGTTGCATATCCGTACATTGACGGAGCTTTTTCTAAAGCATCTAGGACATAGAGATAGCGCATATCAGCTTCCCCGATCGGAGATTTCCCTGATCTGTACGGCTTCTGCTCTGCATGATATCGGAAAGATATCGATACCAGGAGAGATTTTGAACAAACCAGGGCGCCTGACGGATGAAGAGTTTGAGATTATGAAAAAACATACGTTGGTGGGGGCCGAGATGTTGAAAGCATTGCCGATGCATCAGGAGGAACCTCTGATCAAGAGAGCTTATGAGATCTGCCGTTGGCATCATGAGCGCTATGATGGACGCGGTTATCCGGACGGTTTGAAAGGGAATGAGATTCCGGTATCAGCTCAGGTAGTGGCACTGGCAGATGTCTATGATGCGCTGACAAGCGAACGTGTGTATAAAAAGGCATTTTCTCATGAGGTAGCGGTGAATATGATACTGGAGGGCAAATGCGGCCAGTTTAATCCGCAGCTGATGGAGTGTTTAAAGGAAATCGAGAGTGTCTTGAAAGAGGAGCTTCGTTTCGACAGCGATGCTCGGGCAAGCCAGCGACAGATGCAGAATGTGGCAGAAGAGTTGCTCCGTCATGAGGAACTTTCCGCTTCCGAGCGCACATTACAGCTTTTGGAGCATGAACGGATGAAATACAGCTTTTTTGCAGATATGTCTGAGGAGATTCAGTTCGAATATACGGTAGCGCCTTCTATGGTGACTTTGTCTGGCTATGGAGCGAAGAAACTCGGGCTGGATGAAATTCTGATGGATCCGCATAATAATGAGAAAGTTCAGGAGATGATGGGAATTGGGACATTGCGGGCCATTTCCAATGAATTGCGGAGTACAACACCAGAACATCCCCAGATCAAATACGATCACGAAATTTGTATTCATGGCGAAAACCGTTGGATGCGAACGGTTGGCCGGGCTATGTGGTCGACAGACGAACCTCCGAGATACATGGGAGCAATCGGAAAAACCACGGATATTCATGATGAACGGACCCGGATTGACGCATTAGTGCAAATGGCATCTCATGATTCCATGACCGGACTGTTCAATCATAATTATGCAAAAGAACGAATCAAAGAAAGAATAGGAAACCGGCAGACAGGAAAGTTTGCGTTGGCGATTTTTGATTTGGATCATTTTAAACAGGCCAATGATAATTATGGTCATATGTTTGGCGATAAAGTGCTGATTCATATGGCAGAACAGTTGCGTCGGAGTATTCGGGGGGGAGATATTGCAGCAAGAGTTGGCGGGGATGAATTTTTGATCTTTTTAGAATATAAAGAAGAAGCGGAAACGGCAATTCAACGGATCTTTACTTCCCTGGAGGGAACGTATGAGGATTTTCAGATTTCTGTCAGTATGGGAGTAGCCCGAACCGATATGGTAGGTACGAATTATGACAAGATGTTCCATGCAGCGGATCAGGCACTGTATTCTGTGAAACGATCCGGCAGAGGGCAGTACCGTTTTTATGATGATACGATGCAGGAAATGCTATCAGTGATCTCACCAATTGATGGCAGTGAAGAAAAGCCTGATAATTAAACAGGAGAAAAGAGGAACAATATGACATTGAAAGAATGCTATACAGCTTTGGAAGGAGACTATGAAGGGGTACTCAACCGCCTGCGCAGTGAAAAGATGGTTCAGAAATTTGTATTGAAATTCCTCAACGATAAAAGTCATGAGCTGCTTGTCACCTCAATGGAGGCAGGGAACTATGAGGAGGCGTTTCGGGCGGCTCACACGATCAAGGGAGTTTGTCAAAATTTGAGTTTTACTAAACTGTATGAATCCAGCCATCTTTTGACAGAAAATCTTCGTGCTGGTTATGGAGCAGATACCGACGAGTTGGTTCAGCGGGTAGAAGCAGATTACCATCAGACAATGGCGGCGATAGAGGAGTTGCAAACAGGAAATCCGGCATAAGCAGGAATGAGCTTTCAGGGGGTTTCAATGAAGAATAAAACCATACGATTTTTACAAATCAGCCTCATTCTTGTGTCGGTTCTTTGCGTTGGTATTTTTTCGTTCCTTGCAGTATACATGAATTACAAGAGTTCCGATACTATCAGCGAAGTAGGAAACATTTATATGTCTGGTATGAACGAGAGGATTGTGCTGCATTTTAAAACAACGATAGAAATGCGGCTATCCCATGTGGAAGATTTAGAACGTTTGCTTTCCTCTGAAAAAAATACAGACAATAAAAAACTGCGAGACGAGCTGATTTATTATGCACAGGCGAGAGGATTTGGGTATCTGGGGTTGTATTCTCAGGACGGAGATTTTGAGATGCTCTACGGGAACGAGTTGAAAGTAGTAGATTCGGAACCGTTTCTGCAATCTCTAAAAAATAATCAAAAAAAAGTGGCGGTAGGTGAGGATGCTCAGGGAAATCGAGTAGTATTGATGGGAATTCCGGTTGCTTGCCCAATGGAAGATAACGAAGAGGGCATAGCAGTAGTGGTGGCGCTTCCTGTGGAATATATCAGTGAGATGCTATCTTTGAACGGAGAGGAATCTCTGGTATATTCCCATATTATCCGCCGGGATGGCAGTTTTGTTATTCGGAGTGCAGATGCCTTTCGAAACAGCTATTTTGATCGGATTCGAGGACTTCTCGAAGATGATCCGGAAGAGGCAGAGCGGCTGATTCAGGAATTGATTGCCGCTATGGACAAGAATGAGGATTATTCAGCAGTGATCCATCTTTCTCAGGAACGACGCCATTTATACTGTACAAAATTACCTTATTCGGAATGGTTTTTGGTTACGGTTATGCCTTTTGGCGAGCTGGACAAGGTAGTCAACAGGCTAGGAATTCAGTGGGAAGTCATGGGACTCGGTGGATGTGCGATTATCTTGATTGCTTTGTTGGCAGTTTTCTTCCGCTATTATCAACTGACCCGGCAACAGATCCGGGAGTTGGAGGAGGCAAGGCAAGAAGCGCTTTTTGCGAATAAAGCAAAAAGTGAGTTTCTTTCCAATATGAGTCATGATATCCGTACACCGATGAATGCGATTGTGGGAATGACAGCAATCGCAATCGCAAATCAGGATAATGCGCAACAGGTACAGAACTGTTTGCGGAAGATTGCTTTATCCAGTAAGCATTTGCTTGGGCTTATCAATGATGTGCTTGATATGTCCAAGATTGAGAGCGGGAAGATGACGCTTAACATGGATCAAGTTTCTCTTCGGGAGGTTATGGACAGTATTGTAAGTATTGTGCAGCCTCAGGTAAAGGCAAAACAACAGAAATTTGATGTATTGATCCATGATATTCATACAGAAAATGTATATTGTGACAGCGTACGACTCAATCAGATTTTGTTGAATTTGTTGTCAAATGCTATCAAATTCACTCCAGAAGGGGGAAACATCCATGTAGCCATGCAAGAAGAGGAATCTCCCAAAGGAGAAGACTATGTGCGGATTCATCTGTGGGTGAAAGATAGCGGGATTGGTATGACATCAGAGTTTAAGGAAAAGATATTTGAATCCTTTACCAGAGAGGACAGCGCCCGTGTACGGAAGACAGAGGGAACCGGTCTCGGAATGACGATTACCAAGTATATCATTGATACTATGGGGGGGACAATCGAGGTAGAGAGTGAACTTGGCAAGGGAAGCGAATTTCATATCACATTGGATATGGAGAAGGCAGAGATTCAGGAAGCAGAAATGATTTTACCTCAGTGGAACATGCTAGTGGTAGATGATGATCGGCAGCTTTGCGAGAGCACCGTGACCGCATTGA
The DNA here is from genome assembly GCA_022799175.1 of Lachnospiraceae bacterium. Taxonomy (GTDB): domain Bacteria; phylum Bacillota; class Clostridia; order Lachnospirales; family Lachnospiraceae; genus Brotaphodocola. The sequence continues at coordinate 79,010 of JAAWNY010000001.1, forward strand.
AGGCTATTGGGATTGATGCAGAATGGACTTTGGATGGTGAGAGCGCCATTCGAAAAGTGGAAGAAAGTCATGAACGCCATCAGGATTATCAGATTATTCTTCTGGATTGGAAGCTGCCAGGGATTGATGGTATCGAGACTGCGCGACGGATACGCAAACATATGGGGGATCAGGTCCCGATTCTATTGATTTCAGCTTATGACTGGAGTGAGATTGAGGATCAGGCGCGGGATGCCGGTGTCAGCGGCTTTATCGGCAAGCCTTTATTCAAGTCTACTTTGTATCACGGACTCAAATCTTTTGCGGGACATATTGAGCAAATCCAGGAAGAGACAGAGGAAGAAACTAGCTTCAAGAATATGAAGATTTTGCTGGCAGAGGATAATGATTTGAACTGGGAAATTGCAGAAGAGCTCTTGTCAGAGATGGGGATGGAGTTGGAACGCGCCGAGAATGGACAAATCTGTATTGAAATGTTTGAACAATCGCCAATAGGGTATTATGATGCGGTGCTGATGGATCTCCGGATGCCAGTGATGACCGGTTATGAAGCAGCGTGGGGGATTCGAAATCTTGATCGGCAGGATGCGGATATTCCGATTATTGCCATGACTGCAGATGCTTTTTCAGAGGATATTAAAAGGTGTCTGGACTGTGGAATGAATGCCCATGTAGCCAAGCCGATAGATGTGCAGGAAATATGCCGGCTGTTGGAGAAATTTGTTCATAGGAAAATTGTTGAGTAATTGGTATCGCCCTCAGTGGATGGGAATAATAATCACATAATGAAGATGACATACAAATTTATCCCGAAAAAGATCATAAAAATAACAAAAAGATTGCTGGCAGGAGGTCTGGCACTGGCAACAGCAGGAGTGTTTTGTTTGTTGGCAGGGAATATCTATGTGAAAAGAAGCAGTATGAATAGAATTTTTGCAGATAATGAGAAGCCGGAAATACCTCAAATCGATTGTATCTTGATATTAGGGTGCGGATTGCGCCCAGATGGAGAACCGACGCAAATGCTGAAGGATCGTCTGGATATGGGGATTGCCCTTTATCAGTCGGGAATGGCACCCAAAATATTAGTGAGCGGGGATCATGGTCGGATACAGTACGATGAAGTAAACCGAATGAAGCAATATGCCATGGATGCAGGAGTGCCTTCTCAGGATATTTTTATGGATCATGCAGGATTTTCCACTTATGAGAGTATGTACCGGGCTAGAGACGTGTTTCAGGTGAAGCGTGCGATTGTGGTAACGCAGGAATATCACCTGTACAGAGCGCTCTATGATGGAAAGCAACTGGGATTAGAGGTGTGGGGAGTTCCAGCAAAAAAGATACGATATGGGGGCCAGAAAAGGCGGGATGTGAGAGAAGTTCTAGCCAGAAATAAGGATATTCTGTATTGTCTGTTCCAGCCAGAGCCAAAGTATTTGGGAGAAGCGATTCCCGTTAGTGGAAATGGGGATTTGACGAATGATTAAAGAAGAGTAAATTTAGGTATTGATCTTTTCCGTAAGGCTCGATATAATAAAAAATGTATTAGGCAAATGCCTCGATCCACGTCTGTCAGGGAAAATCTCTGACAGACGTGTTTTTTGTTTCACAGGAGAGTTGATTCTATAAAACAAAAATGCTCTGCTTTGGATTGTTCTGTGACAAAGAGGAAAGATGCCTTGAATGCCTTTTTATTGTATACCATGAAAAGACAGGAGGAAAACTTAGATGAACGAAAAACGGAAATGGCTTCAGATATTGGTTATGTTGATTCTGGTAGTAACAGGAAATGTACTTTATGCACTAACAGTAAAGTTATTTTTGATTCCGGCAGGATTGGTGACAGGAGGAACAACCGGGATTGCGTTGGCGATAAATCAGTGGTTGGGAATGCCGATCTCTCTGTTTGTATTGATCTTTAATGTGACTATGCTAATTTTTGGATATCTGTTGCTGGGAAAGACATTTGCCATTACTACTATCATTAGTACGTTTACTTATCCGGCGGCATTGGAATTGTTTGAGTGGTTTTTGGGTGAGCAGATAGTCACTAAGGACATTTTACTTTGTACATTGTTTTCTGGGTTAGGGATCGGGCTTTCCTTAGGCATTGTGATTCGCGCCGGCGCATCTACTGGTGGAATGGATATTCCTCCGCTGGTTTTGAACCGATATTTCCGGATTCCGGTTTCCATCAGTCTTTATGTGTTTGATTTTTGTATTCTTCTGGCACAATCTTTCTGGAGTACGCCAGAAAAGATTCTTTATGGAATCCTGTTAGTATTGACATATACGATAGTATTGGATAAGTTGATGCTCATGGGAACTGTACGGACAGAAGTGAAGGTAGTTACCCGTTATCCAGAGAAGGTACGGGATGCCATTTTACAGAAGTTGGATCGCGGTGTAACATTATTCTATGGGGAAGGCGGTTATCTGCATCAGAAAACCCAAGTGATTTTCAGTATTATTTCTAATCGGGAGCTTCCACAGGCAGAAAAACTGATCCGCTCCATAGATCCGGAAAGCTTTTTGGTAGTCAGTCGCGTTAGCGAAGTGCGGGGCCGAGGATTCTCTATGAGTAAAAAATATCAATAAAAAAGAGGAGCCAGTTACGGCTCCTCCATCATTTCCAGAAACTCTTTAAAAGCTTCTTTTGCTTCTTCAATAATGCCCGGATCATAGGTGTTCAACGCTTTTTCAAACTTACGGATGGCAGTTTCTACCAGCAGCCGATCTTCTCCCAGACTTTCTTCATAAACGCGTTCTCCTCTCAGAAGAAGGTATTTGTTCTCCTCTCGATCTCTGGGATGAATTTTTAAATAGGAGAGGGTTTTTAAGCGCTCTTCAATCTCTTCTGGGGTCATATCTACATCCCGGCCAAAGAAGACTTTTTTCATTACATTTTGGGTGGAGACTACTTTGACCTCCACTTCCAACAGGGAGTTGATATCATAGGTGTAGGTAACATCCACAGCTTCTTGTCCGGCTTTGGCAGCAGGAATATCGATCAATAATTCGCCCAGAGGAAGATTATTGGCGGCAAAACGGCTTTCGCCCTGGAGGACGTTGACTCGAATCTTATCTTGATTATCACGAACCGTGTAGAGACGCTCTGTTCGGCTAGCCGGTATCACAGTATTACGCTCAATAATGGGACAAAAGACCCCGTTTTCGTAGCGGTTTTCCGCCCATTCACGAACAACTTCTGTGCCCAGAGTGAAAGGACAGACATCCGTCAAAATGACCTCTTTAATAGCGTCTTTACGCTCTTTCATAGCGCCTTGAATAGCAGCTCCCAAAGCAACTGCTTCATCCGGATTAATGTTGGTATCCGGCAGCATTTTAAAAAGTTTGCTTACAAAGCGGCGAACGATAGGACTTTTCGTGGCGCCTCCTACCAGCACAACTTTATCGATATCGGACAAACGTACATGAGCATCCGCCAGGCTACGTTTCACCGGTTTGCGAATCCGTTCTAAAAGTTCATTGCAGGCATCTTCGTATTTGGTCAGGTCGATTTCCAGCTCATAAGTTTCCTCATTGATACGGCAGCGCATGGCAGATACACGCTTATCTGAAAAACCTAGCTTACATTGTTCTGCCTGTTTATGGATATGACGCAATGTTTTTTCATTAAGCGACAGACGATCCAATTGGGGATATTTATCAAAAAACATATTTTCCAGTATTGAGGTAAAGTCTTCTCCACCCAAGAAGTTGTCTCCAGCTACGGCGCGCACCTCTAAAATCGTATCAAAAAGTTCCAAAATGGAAACATCAAAGGTACCGCCTCCTAAGTCAAATACTAGAAAACGAGCAGAATCCGGATTTTGATAGAGGCCATAGGCAATAGCGGCAGCGGTGGGTTCGCTGATAATCCGTTCCACCTTTAAACCGGCCATCTCACCGGCTCTTTTGGTTGCTTTGCGGCGCTGATCGTTAAAATAGGCAGGAACACTAATAACGGCTTCTGTTACTTCTTCCCCCAAATAATTTTCGGCATCTTCTTTGAGAACGCGCAATACCAGGGCAGATAATTCCTCTGCCAGAAAAGTTTTGTGAAGCAGCTGGAACTGCTTTTTGCTGCCCATATCCCGCTTAAATACGGCGGCGGCGCTGCCTGGATACAAAAGGCTGCGCTCTACTGCCGATTCTCCCACATAAACCTGTTCTTCCTCGTCAATACTGACGACAGAAGGAGTCAGATGTTTGCCGAGCCGGTTAGGGATGATCTTCGGCCCGTCTTCCGTAAAATAGGCCACCAGGCTGTTGGTGGTTCCAAGATCAATTCCAATAATCATAATTTACCTTTCTAAATCGAAGTCAGTCTTATCTGTTTTTTTTCAGTTGTTGTTGTAGATGAGTCAAAGTCGCTCGGGCAGTGATGCTGTGAGGATTTGCCTCTAAGGTTTTTTCGTAATAGGCGATTGCTTGTGGGTAGTCTTCGATAGCCTCATAATACATGGCTAGATACAGATAACTTTCGAAGCATACCTGATGGCGGCATTGCCGACATCGCAGACATTCATTCATTTGATGAAAATAGCTTAATCCTTTTTCTGTTTCTCCCAGACAGATATAAATCCAAGCTTGTCGCATCAGCCGGGCCGGACGATAGGGACGGTAATTTAAATATATTTCTTCCGAAGCCCATTTGGTGCGGGAAAAATGATCCAGGGATCGTTGTGCATGTAACTTGGCGTCTTTAAAACGCCGCATGCGAAAACAGAGAGAGGCCAGTTCCCATTCCAGCTCATGCAATTCATCCGGATCTGTTTCAATAGCCAGAGCTTTTAAGTAGCAAGACTCTGCTTTTTTGAAGTCCAACAGTTGATCCTTATAGTAAGAGGCAAGATCGCTGTAGCGGTCCGCTTTTTGTTCTTTTTTGGCCGTCTGGACCCCTTTTTTGTAAGTTCGTAGCGCCAATGTGGTATGTCCCTGAAGATACTGTACATCACCAATTCGGGCATAGTAAGATTTATTTTCTGGATCTTTATCAAAATATTTGATTGCCTGTTTATAATCTCCTAAATAGCGATATAAGAATCCCAGTTCTTTAAAAATGCTTTTGTCATCTGGTTCATTTTCCAGATTTTTCTTGTAGCATTCAATCGCTTTTTGGTAATCGCCAAGAGCCTCATAACAGTCAGCCAGATTGCCATAGGGCAACTGACTTTTTTTGTCGCCAAGGTAATCCAAAGCCTGCTCAAAATAGGAGATGGCTTTCTGATAGTCCCCCAAACGTTCATAGCAGCAACCAATATTATTATAGATGACCCATTCGTCAGGACCATATTTCAGAGCCTCCTCAAAATCGCGGATGGCTTCTTCGATATCCATGTTGTGCATGTAGAACAGACCACGATGAACGAGATCATGGCAAGAGGGACGAGCTTCAATCTGCCGATCCATATAAGCGATTGCTTTTTTAAAATCTTCTGGATTATTTTCATCCTGGTAGCGTTCTTTGTAGAAATCGGCAAGCTTTTCGCAAGCTTCGCGATGTACTTGCTTATATTTTAGGGCTTCTTCGAAGCATTCCACGGCTAGCATTTTCATGCCCAAAGCCTCTTGACACAGACCGCTGTTGTAGTGGAGGACGGCAGAATCTTCATATTGTTGCCGGGCAGCTCCATAATCTGTTAAAGCAGCTTTGTATTTACCATGATCCAGATGGATATGGCCACGAATCATCCGATATTGCATACGGTCAGGATTTTGTTCGATAGCAGTGTTTAGGTGAGTAAGCGCATCGTCCAAATCATTATTGTCCCAATGAAGAAGCCCGATCTCATATTCAATCTCAGACAAATCTTCAATGTCAGTATCTGGATTTTCGTGTTCCGAAAGAAGTTCGGCGGCAATGGGGAAAATTTTCTCTCGATCTTCCCGATTCTCAGCCAGATTGCGTAAAATCTTTATTTCATAAAGCCGCAGGCAAGGACTGAATTCTACCTGATTCTCCCGGGCTCGCTCCAACACGCCTTTGGCGTCATTAAATTGATCGTGATAGAAAAATACTTGGGCAGCCAGCAAATATGGTTTGTAATGGCCGGCAAATATGTTGATGGCATTATAATAATCATCGACAACCTGCTGGCCTTTGCGCAGCTCGTAGGCGGCTTCTTGCCGTTGCACATACGCCGGATAATAACCTTCATCCTCATGAATGACCTGATCGCAGGCATCCATACAGCGCTCATACTCTTTATACTGGTAGAACAAATATGCCCGATATTGCATGGCGGCAAGTTTATCCCGGGGATTTTTGGCTGTGGAGACAGCAGTCTCTACATAGGTAAGTGCCTGTTGGGAATCTTTTAATTCATGATAACATCCGCTCAAAAGATGGCATGCTTGAAACTCGCGAGAAATGCGTTTGCGGTTTTCTTCAGAACCATCATCTTGCGTTTGGCGGATCAGCTCCAACCAACGGAGTAAATGAGGAAGTGCATCTTCATAGCGATCAATCCGATAAAGAAGCCGGCCATAAAGATTCTCAAAGGAATATTCGGTATCATCATCAAACGGAAAATTCTCTAATAGTTTGACGGCATCTTCTGGGCGTTCATTTTGGAACAGACACCAACCTAGCTCAATCGTGTCATTGTTTCGTGTGGATGCATCCGTGGAGGGATCGGCAAGGGAATCTTGGTATTCTGCAATGAGTGCATCATTGGTAAAGCTCATCAGGTTAAGGACTTCTTCGTCTTGTCCATCCATATCGAGAAGCTGCAACATGAGTTCCTTGGCTTCATGAAATGTTTTTTTATCAATATGATAACGGACCATTCCCAGTTTGGCCATATAGTGAGTGGGAAGGCGGTCCAGAAGCTGTTGCCAAAGTTTGGATGCCTCTTCTTTTTCTTCCAGCGCCCAGTAGGCATAAGCGCAATAAAGGAGGCTATAATCATCGGAATCAGGAGTAGCAATTAAGCGCTTGACCAGCAACTGGACGCTATTCGCCAACAGATCATGTAAGCCGCTATTCTCACTTTCTGAGAATAAGAGGCTGTCTGGAGTGGCAGTACCGGTGAGCTTTACTGCGCAGAGAGCTCCTTCCGCCTTTATACGGGCGTTTTCCTCTGGATTATCTGGCTGAGCTAATTTGTTTTTGCGAAAAGTTTCCAGGGCATCGGTAAGAATCCGTAATCGTTCTGTATCCTCATAGGGATGATAAAGGGAAAAGGCAGCCAGGTCGTCAAGCTTAATGCTACAGCCTTCGATCTGTCGTCGGCTAATTTGCCGCCGAATATCCAGGTAGTTGCGAATGTAACCATCGGCATTCATATTTTCTGGATCGAGAACCTGAAACAAGGTGAAATCAATCGCTTCCGGATTCTCTATGTAATAGAGAACATAATTCATAAAATTATCCGGGAACTGTTGCTTTAGGTTTTCCTGGTCCTCTATAATCTGAAAAGTGCGATCCAATAGTTGCCAGATTGTCTGTGGCAGATAAATGTGATCCATCAAATAAACCATAAGCGCTTCCCGCGTTTGCAAAGAAGTATCCAAATCTTCACAGAGAGGATCGGATAACAATTCTTCCCATGGTTCTATTTGCTGGCGCTGACGGATATCAAGATAGACCTGATTAACACGATCGATCCAGAGTTCAATATCCGTTTTTTCTTTTTGTTCTTCCTCTTTGGGACGGCGGACGTAGGCGATGGCACCTTCGTAAGCTTCCCGGAGACGCTTGAAACCTTCTGAGTCGTCTTCCGGGTTTGTGGTTTTTAATAAATTGAGATAAGCGGTCTTGATAGCCGTCTCGTCGGAAGTCTCGGGAATTCCGAGAATGTGGAAAATAATAGCTGGTTCCATAATTGAATGCTCCTCGTCTGTTTTTACCATGAAGGTTTCCTGAAAATATATTGTACCACCTTTAGAAGGAAAGGGGAAGGGCGAAAAAAGATACTTTTATAGAATTATTCCAAGAATATCACAAAATAAGCCATTAGCCATTTCCCATATTCCGTGAATTACCCAAACACAGAATAGGAAAATGGCCAATGGCTTATTTTGTGATACTCTCGGAATCCAGATTTAAAACCGAGTGATATTATTTAGAGGTGAAGCACACGATCGCGGATTTCTTGAGTTCGGCCCTGATTCCAAAATTGTGTGCCGATATAACCGCACGTGCGACGGGCAACGGTCAGTTTGTTCTGATCCCGGTTGCCGCAATTAGGGCATTCCCAAACCAGTTTGCCAGACTCATCGTCCACAACCTGAATTTCTCCATCAAAACCACAACACTCGCAATAATCGCTTTTGGTGTTCAGCTCTGCATACATGATATTATCGTAGATAAACTGCATAACACTTAAAACGGCAGGAATATTGTGTTGCATGTTGGGCACTTCTACATAACTAATGGCGCCGCCAGGAGAAAGTTTCTGGAAATCGGCTTCGAATTTTAATTTAGTAAAAGCATCGATCTCTTCACTTACATGGACATGATAGCTATTGGTGATATAGTTTTTATCCGTCACACCGGGAATAATGCCAAAACGTTTTTGAAGGCATTTGGCGAAACGGTAGGTAGTAGATTCCATAGGAGTACCATATACAGAATAGCTGATATGTTCGGCGGCCTTCCATTCAGCACATTTGTCATTGAGGTGTTGCATAACATGCAAAGCAAATTCTTTGGCTTCCGGATCTGTATGGGGTTTACCAAGCATACCCATGGTCATTTCACAGAGACCGGCATAGCCCAGGGAGATGGTAGAGTAGCCATTATATAAAAGCTTATCAATCTTTTCTCCTTTCTCCAAACGTGCCAGAGCGCCATTCTGCCACAGAATTGGCGCTACATCAGAGGGAGTGCCAAGGAGACGCTCATGACGGCAACGGAGAGCCCGGTGACATAGTTCAAGACGTTCGTCAAGTATTTTCCAGAATTGCTCTTTATCACCGGCAGCCGTGCAAGCCACATCTACAAGATTGATAGTAACTACACCCTGATTGAAACGTCCGTAAAATTTGTGGGAACCATCCGCATTTGTCTGGGAATCTTCTACGGTTAAGAAGGAACGGCAACCCATACAAGGATAAACATCACCACGTTTCAACTCTTTCATAACTTTTGCGGAAATGTAATCCGGTACCATCCTTTTGGCTGTGCATCTGGCAGCCAGCTCGGTCAGATACCAGTAAGGCGAGTCCGGGGTAATATTATCTTCGTCCAGCACATAGATAAGTTTAGGAAATGCGGGGGTGATCCATACGCCATGCTGATTTTTGACTCCCTGCATTCGCTGGCGCAAGACCTCCTCAATAATCATGGCAAGATCATTGCGGGTCTGGCCTTCAGGAACTTCACCCAGGTACATAAATACTGTCACAAATGGTGCCTGGCCGTTGCAGGTCATAAGGGTGATCAATTGGTATTGAATCGTCTGGATTCCGCGAGTGATCTCATCTTTCAGTTGTTCTTGCGTGGTTCGTTCAATGATTCTTTTGTCTAAAGGCTCTCCTAACTCTTTGCGGATCCGGATGACATTCTCCCGGATCTTTTTCCGGCTGACTTCTACAAAGGGAGCCAGATGAGATAACGTAAAGGTTTGTCCGCCATATTGGTTGCTGGCTACCTGAGCCACAATTTGAGTGGTAATATTGCAGGCAGTGTAGAATGAATGGGGTTTTTCGATCATAGTTTCGCTGATGACAGTTCCATTCTGCAACATATCTGCTAAATCAATCAGATCACAGTTATGTTCTCGCTGAGCAAAGTAGTCAGAATCATGAAAATGGATAATACCGGCCTGGTGAGCACGAACCACTTCTTCCGGAAGAAGAAGGCGCATGGTCAGATCCTTGCTGACTTCGCCAGCCATATAATCTCTCTGCGTAGAGTTAATCACGGGATTTTTGTTGGAGTTTTCCTGTTTGACTTCTTCATTCATGCGGTCAATCAGAGAAAGTATGCCATTATCTGTGGTGTTAGCTTTCCGTGCCAGTTCCCGTTTAAAACGGTAGCGAACATATTTTTGTGCCACTTCGTAGCCGCGCATCTCCATGATGCCCTTTTCTACCATATCTTGTATGTCCTCCACATTGGCAGCATGGGGAAGATCCTGCAATTGCCTTTCGATTGTATCGGCAATGGCGTCGATCTGATAGGAATTCAGTTGATGGATCTTGGGAATTTCCTGATTGGCCTTGGTGATGGCATTCTTTATTTTGGAAATTTCAAAGGAAACTTCCTCACCGTTTCGTTTGATAACCTTTAGGATCATATCATACCTCCCGAGTAGAGCGTGAATATAAAAATCACTATAATTAGTCGTTATATAAAAAAAGAACACAAGATATAGTAGCGACGGATTCTATTATATCTGCTTTGAGGGAAGAATGCAAGGGGTATTTGAGAAAATTTTATGAGGTACGCCCGAACGAGAGCGTACCTCTCAGAAATATTTACAGAGAAATCAATTCATAGCAACGATTACCCAGACCAATCTTTTCCGCATGTTCAAGACAAGATTTCCATTCGGACTCTGGAGCGGAGTTGGTAAAATGATCGTGGCGATCCAGAAAACCGGGCTGGGATAAATGATCAGAAAGTTGGCTGTGAGGCATGGGCTCAGCGGCCAGGCAGGCATCCACGCAAGCCTGATCTAAGGCTAACGGATCAAAGGATGCAAACATACCAATGTTTGGCAGGATAGGAGCATCGTTTTCACCATGGCAATCGCAGTTGGGAGACACGTCGACAACTAAAGAAATGTGGAAGTGAGGACGTCCATCCACCACAGCTTTGGTGTATTCTGCCATTTTGCAGTTTAAGACAGCATTGGCATTATTATCATTGAACTGGATAGCATCAAAGTTACAAGCGCCCAGACAACGGCTGCAGCCAACACAATTATTCAGATCTACATGCATTTTTTTGACAGTCTCATCAAATACGAGGCCATTATTGGCGCATTCCCGCAGACAACGACGGCATCCGCGGCAGAGTTCTTCGGAAATATAAGGTTTGCCATTGGAATGTTGTTCGGTCTTGCCGGCACGGGAACCACAACCCATACCGATATTTTTGATGGCACCGCCGAATCCCGTCATCTCGTGGCCCTTAAAATGGGTCAGACTGATAAAAACGTCAGCGTCCATGATGGCGCGTCCGATCTTGGCTTCTGTGACATATTCGCCGCCATCTACGGGGACGTTGATATCGTCAGTACCCTTGAGACCGTCACCGATGATAACGGGACAACCCACGGTGAGAGGGGTGAAACCGTTCTGCCAGGCACATTCCAAATGTTCCAGAGCATTTTTTCGGCTTCCGGGATACATCGTATTACAATCGGTAAGAAATGGTTTACCACCCATTTCCTTGACCAAATCAGCCACGGCGCGGGCATAGTTAGGACGCAGATAGCTGATGTTACCCAGCTCTCCGAAATGTAGTTTGATGGCGACAAATTTGCCTTCCATATCGATGGTGCCGATTCCGGCTTTGCGCAGAAGCTTTTGCAATTTAACAGGAAGTCCGTCGCCAAAAGCAGTAGTGCGGAAATCTGTAAAATACACTTTGGATTGTGCCATTATGTACCTCCTTATGGTATATGGAATCAAAAAATATATTTTCCGGTTCCCTTTGTTGAAAGGGGTGTACAGAATATAATAACTAGAGATGAAGGGAAAGTCAATGAGAAATTCCTATCGTGAAAATTCGGATAGTTGCAAAATGAAGGGATAAAATGTGAAAGAAGGGATATACTATGGAAAATCACATCAAAGAGGGGAACGAGAGAAGATTGGAGATTATATCAGGAGGAATGATCATGGATCGTGATGAGATTGTATGTAACTGTATGGGGATAACTGCCGGCGAAATTAGGGAGGCAATTGAGAAAGGTGCGAAGACAGTGGAGGACATTCAGGAGGCTACAGGAGCCGGGACTGTGTGTGGCGGTTGTATTAGTGATATTGAAAAACTGCTAAAAGAGAAAGAGTGATAGAATACTGGCAAATCGGATCGAGTAATAAATTCTTAAGAGAAATGTCTGCATTTATCAATAGCATTACCGGACCGGTTTTGATATACTGATTTTGTCGCAAGAGATTGCATAAAAATAGAAATCAAAGAATAGACAGGAACAGTGAGGGTAATGTTATGGGAAAGACAACGAAAAAGATGATAACAACGATGTGCTGTATTGGCGTATTGGCTACGGGATGTGTGAGTCTGGCACAGGCTCAGGCACCGGCGGTGACAGAGGCACAGACGACGGTAAAGGAAGAAGTCGGCAATCATGAGACACAGTCTTCGACAATTTTAGCAGGAGGCGATCAGAAAGAGCACACAGGTGGGCCTGGTGTAGATTCGGAGGCGGCTGCCGATAGGGAAATGATTCGGATCTGGGGCACAGTGTTAGGAGTGGAAGAGGGAACGATTCGCATTGACAACCAGTCAGGTGTTTCCTATGCGGGAGAGATCGTACTGAATATCAGTGATGAATATAGTCGGGTGCTGGATGCAGAGAACGGATATCCGGTAGAAGTGAGTCAGATTCAGGAAGGGGATTTTATCTATGCGTATATTGGCCCGGCGATGACTATGAGTTTACCTCCGATGACGACAGCAGAGCTGGTGATCTGCCAGATACCAGAAGATTTCCGGGTGCCGGATTATGTGCGGGTGAAATCTATGAAGCAGGGAACAGATGGGAATTGGAGTCTGACAACCACCGACGAGACAGTCTATAAAGTTCCTTCCGATTGTCAGATCCTTCCTTATCTGACAAGAAATTTGGTGCAATTATCGGATGTGACGGAGTCTTCTACCTGCCTGATATGGACGGATGAGATGGAGAACGTGCAAAAGATAGTGCTGTTTGCTCAGGATTCTAAGTAAGAGTATGACAAGAAGAATGGTAAAAACCAGAGGCGGGAGATCGCTTTCTGGTTTTTTTGATTCTCGCGATCAATGAGCCAAGTGTCGTGCTTGCACGAGCATTTGGCGAATGCTGCGAGGGTCATATACCCCGCTGTTCTGCAGCGTAGCAAGCTTGATACCTCGTTGCTTAGGCGGAGGCACATAAGGAAGTATTATAAAAAGTTTCATTTTACGTCATCGGAACACCTGTTTTTTGCAGCGGAAATTCGAGTAGAACAAGGATTGCTTTCAGCGGGGAAATATGGTACAATTCTTATAAATTATCCTGTTCATGGCAGAGAGAAAGAACCAATTTTTAAAAATGGTAAAACTCTCCTGAATGGGATTCTTCACGTTTATACCAGGACGATGGGTTTTAGCCAGTATATAGGGATTGTATGCTGCGGATTTTCCGAAAAATATCCCATATAGCTTTATGTTCTGCATGAAGTAAAATAGCTGCTACTTTTTGAGGATCTTGGAGACATTTATTTTTAGAGCTTGTTACCACATAAGCGGTTTAGTTTAATTGATATTAAAGTTTGTATAAGAAATTCTATCAGGGGGAATAACCATGGAAAACATTTTGCAGACGGCTGACAGGCTATTCCAAAACCGTTATATCATTTCTATTAAAAAGGCATTTACCATCACACTTCCGGTAATCATCCTTGGCTCGATAGCGTCGCTGGTTAATAATATTCCTATTAACATCGTGCAGGCAGGTCTGTCCACTCCGGTTGGACAGGTGATCCGGGCTGTAAATGGCGCGGTTTGGCTGGGCAGCACGGCTGTCATGGCGATTTTGATTGCATGGACTTTGGGTTATTATCTTGGTAATACCTATAAACTTAACGGTACGCTCTCAGCCCTCACAAGTGCATCCGCCTATCTGAGCATTTGCGTTACAACTCCGGATGGCGGGATCTCGTTGAGCCGATTGGGCTCTAGTGGGCTTTTTGAAGCTATTTTAATCGCGATTCTGGCTACCGAGTTGTACCATGCATTTTCTTGTCTTAAAATCAATATTTCGGAGGATATGGCAGAGGAGGTGCAGCAAATGTTTGCAGCTCTTTTCCCCATTATGCTATCCGTTTTCTGTATTGCCCTCACAAACGGCATCATATTGATGACCTCCGGCAAAGGGATTGACGAGTGGATTTATACTGCCCTGTCGTTTCTTTTTTCAGCGGCCGATGGAGGCGGACTTGTTGGTACTTTGTTTCTGGTATTTGGCATCCATATTTTCTGGTTCTTTGGTATTCATGGCGGAAATGTGATGGATAGTATCATGGTCAGCGCTTTTGGCGAGAATCTCATCCATAATATCGACCTATATGCCTTGAATCACAATGCCTTCGACGAGCAGCTTGCCATTATCAGCAAGGGATTTTTGGATGCGTTTGTATTTATGGGAGGAGCGGGTACATCGCTGTGCATTATTATAGCAGTATTCATTATTGCCAGGAGTCGATATATGCGCAGCATCGCCAAAATGGGCGGTATATTCACATTCTTCAACATGAATGAGATTGTGTTGTTCGGCTTCCCTGTAATATTGAACCCTATTTTGCTGATCCCTTTTTTGCTCACGCCGCTCACGGTGACGATGATTTCATGGAGCGCGATGTCTCTTGGTCTGGTTGCCCGGGTTGTAACGGAGGTGCATTGGGCAATGCCGCCTTTGCTCAGCGGATATTTGGCAACTGGCGGGCATCTGTCGGGCAGCATCCTCCAGATGATCAATATTACTGCGGGCATCCTGATTTATCTGCCATTTATTCGTTTGATGGACAGACGGGCAATGCAAAAGGAATCCCTGAAGGACAACGATATGGCTCTGTTAAAAGATACACTGAATACGGTGGCTGAGAAAATCCATAGCTCCACGGGTGAAATCAATGGGGAGATTACTGATTTTTCAATCATCTTGGAAAGCATCGTCAGAGATTTGAATGTGCTCTCTGCTCAGATGCAGCAGCAGATGCAATTGATGCATACTTGTGACGAATATATGCAGACCATTGATACCTTGGTGGGCAATACAGATACTAGCATAAAAATCGTCTTGCAGAATATGGAAAAAACGAACACGCTATCCATGACAGGCGCACAGAATTTGCAGCAAACGATGCAGGAGATGGAGGAAACTTTCTTCTCCACACAAAAAACCAATGAATTGGCCAGCCAGCTTAATCTGCACTGTGAGCAGATTGAGGAAATCTTAAAAAGCATTGAGGACATATCCATGCAAATGGCTACTCTTTCACTCAATGCCTCGACTGAGACGACGCGCGCCGATGTTCATGGCAAAGGGGGTTCCGTGATGGCCGCCAATATAAAAGATTTGTCGGAAACAACAGCGGGGGCCGTTTCCGATATTAAGGGTTTGTTACAGGGGATGAAAGCGGATACCTCTGATATGATTGAGCGATCTGAAGTCAGTTTGAGGCAGGTAGAAACCGGACTGCAGCAGGTGACTGACGCCAACCAGCTGTTCGGTGAAATTGAGCGGAATATTCACAATATTCAAGTACAGTGTCATACGGTTCTTAAGTACAGCGGCGAGGTAATCGGCGAATTGCAGCAAATCAATGAACAAATCGGGGCAACCAGCCATTTCTTTGTAGAAACGGCATCCCATACGTCTGATTTGGCTGCACAGGTTCGCGATAGGTCAGATGAGTCCAAAGAAATGATGCAAAAGCTGCGGAAGCTGAATGTGGAAACAAGTCTTTTGACAGTGAATGCGCTTGAGAATCTTGAAAAATAGGTAATTGCTGATGCTGACATGAATCATGCACAAAAAGGCTTACAGACTCCCGACGGCTTGTGTATCGAGCGGGGGTGTACCATATATATCAGGGCATTGCTTGCGAGTATTATCCCGAATTCGGGACAATACTCGCAAGCAATGCCTTCTTGTACAGAAGGCTCATTTTCGCAGATTTTCCGTACCAGGAAAACCTGCGAAAATGCTTGTTGGTGAAGGTCCCCAAGCCCCTCAAGATCGTTACCTGCGGTAACGGCTGCGCGTCCGTTTACCTAGTAGTCCGGATCGGAAATTCTTGTGAATGTTTCCTTATGGTTCCTTGTCATTGCAGTGGGGTTGTTGACTCTTATAAAGTATCGAGTCTGCTTGCCATCTGGCAGTTATCATGATAATATATTGAGCAAGAGGTGAGAACAAATCTATGTTACATGGTTCAATGAGAACTCAGGAAGAAAACAGACAGCCGTCGAATCCGGAACCTTGTGTATCCTGTGGAGGCCAGTTGACAAGGAAGAATCCTTATTTGTATCAGTGTACTTCCTGTAAGCGGACGTATTACATATCAGCAAACCGGACACACAAAGTATCGGTTCAGGTATCAGCGGGAAGATTGATCGTGCTTTGTGCAGGGATCGTAATGGCAATAACAGTGGTGGCTATGGCAGGTTATCAGTGGTATACGGGACGTTTGGTAGCTTCGGCCAGCCGTTTTTCTGTAGTATTCCGTGATTTCCTGATGGAAGTTTATGAAAAGCCGGTGGCGGAGATCAGTTCGGAAGATCTGGAGAACATTCGTTACTTGAAGATCGAGAAGGAGAAAAAATATCGTTTTACCTACAGTTTCGAAGATTATTACGACGATAGGGATGCAAAAAGTTTTGCAAGAACGTTGCAAGTAATCGAGGTGGCAGGAAAGAAGGAGGATTTTTCACCAACAAATGTGCAGTATTTTACAGGACTTACTCGTTTGGAACTATACACAGAGGGATGGGAGAATTATATCTTGCCAGAGAACAATATGTTGCGGGGAATTGTCTGTGTGGATGGGCTGTCGAAATATGGAAATCCTCAGTTTTTTACAGCAATAAATCCAGATACCTTAGAGGAGGTAGCGATTCTAGGGACAGGGGAACGAAAAGATTTTTCTTTTTTGGAATATTTGCAGGGGGTAAAGCGTCTGGTGCTGTCAGAGGTGAATCTGGAGGATGGCGAAATACTGGACGATTTTAAAGAATTGGAAGAATTATATTTGTACTATGTGGGGATGAAGGAAGAAGAGGCAACAGAGATTATTGAAGAATTTTTATCTTTGTCATCGCTAAAGCATTTTTATATAGAAGGAAAAACCGCATGGTATATCACAAAGGAGCAGTGGGCAAATTGGGAAGAGACGTATGGGAACCGAATTCTTCTAGAAAGAAAGTAGATGGGGAAGAGTATGTGATTCGGACTTCCAATCAAAATGAGAAAGCAGAGCTTTTAAAGCTGGAATGTGAAAATTGCGGAGCTTCTCTAGATTTGGTGGACAAGACACATGCCGTCTGCCCTTACTGTGGACAACGATATCGGATTGATGAGGCAAAAGGAACGATAGTCCATGTTCAGGTAGATTACAGTGGCAGCGACGAGATGTATGAGGCGGTCAGTAATACTAGGAAGGTACTGATTGTATTTTTGATTGTGGCAGCAGTGATTACCTTGATTGTATTGGGCTTTAATATTGCAGCGAAAAAGTCTGTGTTTTCCACTTCGGATTCGGATATGCCGGTGGATGCGAACGGCCAATTATTGATGATTTTTTGTCAGGATATTTTTGAAAAAAAGTATAAGGAAATTACTCCGGAAGAATTTGCTTCTGTGCGATATCTACGGTGTACCTATGAGCGGGAGGGCAGTGAAACTTTTAATGTAATTTCTTACAGCTTTGAAGATTATGAGGATTTTGGTAGCGAGGAGGAGTTTCAAGATACAGTAAAAGAATGGAGCTATCGTACGAAACGGGTTAGTTGGCCTTCCGATTATACCATGTTTACTGGGTTGACTCGGATTGATACGACGGATACGGTCTGGCTTTCTCTGCTAAAGTTTTCTCCAGACAGCAAAATTACCCGGGTTGATACGGACGATCGCCTGGACACCGTATTTGGCATATTGAATCCAGAATATATCAAAATATTGCACTTGGGAATCATGGGAAATAATCTGGAAGGAATTGGCCAGTTTAAGAATCTGGAAGAATTGGAGGTGGATACCAATCTGTCAGCTGCGGTGGCGGACGTCAGCGGAATTGAAGAGTGCAGACACTTAAAAAGATTGCGGCTGCGGTGTGGAGACTCGTATACGGGATTAGAAAGTCTGGCAGAGTTGTCGGAGCTCCAAAGCCTGTTTATCGATTCTGCAATATTAAAAGATTGTGGTTTTTTGAAGGAACTGTCTCAGCTGGAAGAACTTTCGATTGATACTGGGGAGGAGGCGGATCTTTCTTTGCTGGCGGATCTTCCTCATCTAAAGCGAGTAAATTTTCTGGATCAAGAATATATTCAGCCAGAGGAGATTTTTCGACTTCAGGGGGTGGAAGAGTTGGCGATAGCGGTCAAAGAGCAGGAGTGTCTGGAGGAATTGGCGGCGATTGAGAGTTTGAAAAAGCTGGATTTGCATTTGGCAGTAAAAGAATATGGAGTGCCTACAGACGTCTCGGCATTGGGGAGACTAAAAAAGTTGGAACGGTTGGAATTGGATAATTTCTGGGGAGGAGAGATGGTGGGGATAGAATCTTTGCTGATGCTGCCAGAATTGAAGGAATTTTGGCTGGGCAAAGAGACGGCAGGGGAGTTGGAACCGTTGTTAGATCCTGAGATTTTAACGGATAATACCGGGATTTTGGAACTGGCATTTTTAAATTGCCATCCGAAAAACGCGATTTCCAAAGAGCCAATGGACTTCCGTTTTGTGGCCCGATTTCCCAATATCAAAAGATTGTATCTGGATGGCTGTGATGTGACGGATATTTCTTTTGTGGCCGGGCTGGAAGACCTGCGGATATGCAGTCTGATGGATAGTGAACTTTTAGATTTGTCACCGCTTTTGCAGTGCCAGAAGTTAGAGGCTGTGTCAGTGGATGAGAAATCGGCACCATCGGCGCAGTTCCCAGCAGATGTCGCAGTGAATATGGAGTTTTATGTAAGAATTTATGAATGAAAAGAGAGAAACTCTGCTGTTTTTGGAAGTTTTGAAGAAGGGGGAAAACAGCAGAGATATTTTTGTTCCCAGTACTTGACATTACATAGTAATAGGTGTAATATGGTATCAGGCAATAACAGAATGTTGCTGATGCAGAAAGGTGTGAAAAATCATGAATGCACAGTTTAAGAAAGGGGTTTTGGAACTAATTGTGCTGGAATCGGTTCGCCAGCGTGATATGTATGGCTACGAGCTGGTGGAAGAAGTGTCTAAGGTGGTGGATGTCAATGAAGGGACGATTTATCCATTGCTGAAACGTTTGACGAATGAGCATTATTTTGAGACCTATCTGCGGGAGTCTACAGAGGGACCGCCCAGAAAGTATTATCATTTGACAGCGGCGGGAATATTATATCGGGACAGTCTGGAGAAGGAATGGAATGAATTGGCGGAAAAAGTAGGAGGTTTTTTGGAGGAATGCCGAAATGGATAAGAAGACATTTATAAAAGAACTGGAGCAGGCATTGTCGGTGCTTCAAGAAGAGGAACTAAAAGATATCATCAGTGAGTATGAGCAGCATATTGATATGAAACAGGAACGTGGACTCACGGAGGAAGAAGCCATTGCAGATTTTGGAAGCTTAGATGAGCTGGCGACCGAGATTCTGGAAGCCTATCATGTACGTGCGGATTATGGGATGGAGAAAAAGTACAGGCAGGGAATTTTTCGAAAAGGGTTCAGAAAGATTTTCGGACAGGGCAAGTCGTGGGGACTTCGGTTATGGGTATTTATCTTTGCAGGAGTGCAGCAGTTGGGGAATATTCTTCTTCGTATCGGTATGTTTTGGAAACAGTTAGGGAGCCGGTTTTGGAAAAAGCTTGTGGGATTTGCAGGTAACCGGAAAAATTATGATCTTTTACATAAGGAAGAATCAGCAATGGGAACAGAGAAAAAAATTATCAATAAAGAAACGTGGAAAGAGACACAAAATTCGGATGTTGCAGAAATAAAGAAAATATCTAAGATAGGGAAGTTTTGGGGAACGGTGTTTCATGGGACTGCCAATCTGGTGAAAGAGATGATATATTTATGTTCTCGGATATTCAGATGGGGGATACGCATGACCTGGAATGCAGGTTGTTTGGGTTTTTCTTTTTGTTGTGGTTTCTTTGGGTTGATTTGTCTGTATGGATTTGGGTTGCTGATTGTACTTTTGCTGCAAGGATATCCATTGGTAGGGCTAACGATGGGATGTCTGGGACTGGTGATGTGTACATTTTCAGCAGCTTGCCTGGGACTGACAATGCTTTGGAGAGTGAGGAAAAATACAGAGGCTTCTCAAAGAGCATACCAGGAGCCGGAAGGAGATCAACATGCGTAAGATACAGAAAATTTTATTAGGAATATTTTTAGGTGGTGTGCTTTTAGGCGGCATTGGAACCGGAGTCGCTTTGGTTGAGTATTCATCTTTGGCTTATGCCGGAGAAAGAAGGCTGGGAGAAGAGAACCTGATTACTCAGAATATGGATTATGTTTTTATTCCGGAGGAAGAAGAGGTTTTGATCATTGACAGCTATTGGGGAGAGGAAGATTGTAGGATAGAAAGCGATGAAGAGGTGCCGGAAGGGACCATTCGTTATGAGATTACCTATAATGAGAAAGCAGTAAAACCACGTCTGAATTTCTGGGAGACGGAAGAAGCCGAGGAGGAATCCGATCAAATAACTATGGAAGAACAGCAGAAACGCAGGAAAACATTTCTGCAGTTGCACGTTCGATATATCAACAGTGATTTTGCAACTCTGATGACTTGTAAAGATGAAATTCTGAGAGAATTGAAAAATAAACGGATCTTTACTTATGATATGGCATATGTAACAAAGCTGCGGATTAAAGTGAACCCAGAGACGATGCCGTTTGTTCATAAAGAATGATACCTCTGTTCATGAAGGATAGGAAACTTGTTAATATTTCAAGCGAATAATAAAATCCCGACAGACCCCTATGGGCGGTAGCTGCCGGGATTTTTTAAAAGAAAAGATGCTCGATAAGAATTTTTGTACCCATGAGGAGAAGAATACATCCGCCTGTCAATTCAGCCCGGGATTTGTAGCGGCAGCCAAAGATAGCACCTGTTTTGACGCCAATTACAGAGAGTATAAACGTGATTAAACCAATCAGAGAGATGGCTGGCAGAATTTGTACCTGTAAAAAAGCGAAAGTAACGCCTACAGCCAGCGCGTCGATACTGGTGGCAATGGCCAATAAAAGCATACTCCCCATGGCGAGAGAAGCATCACAGGATTCTTCTTCCTTGTTTAAAGCTTCACGGATCATATTAATTCCGATAATACCTAATAGAATAAATGCGATCCAGTGGTCATAGGCAGTGATGGCGTCTTGAAAACAAGTGCCGAGAAAATAGCCAAGAGCAGGCATGAATGCCTGAAACCCGCCAAAATAAAGGCCGACGATGAACGCATATCGCAAGTGTATTTTTTGAACAGACAGTCCTTTACAGATAGATACCGCAAAGGCATCCATGGACAGTCCGACAGCAATTATCAATAATTCCCAAACAGACATAAGAAAATCCCCCTATAGTCTTGTAGTATATATGCCAGAAAAACTTTTTTTATTCTAACGAAAAGAGAAAGGGATGTCAAGAAAAAGGATGCAAGATACTTGATGAACCGTAGTAATTGAGGAAAGAGTTTCTTGAAAATATGAAAACAGGTATGGACTTTACAAATTTACTGTGTTAAACTATCAGGAGCAGCCAATTCGATTGTCTGGATGTTGTGAAAAATTTTTTCAGAAGAAGTTTTGACATCGGGATTTTGTGGCTTGTTTTGAGTAAAGAGGGGAGTTTGCTATGAATAAGAAAATCAAGACGGAAGCGGTGGATCATCTTTTTCAGGCGATATTAACGCTACAGACACCGGAAGAATGTTATGCATTTTTTGAAGATGTATGTACTGTGAATGAGCTTTTGTCCTTGTCTCAGCGTTATGAAGTGGCAAAAATGTTGCGGGAGAAGAGGACTTATCTCGATATAGCGGAGAAAACTGGTGCTTCAACGGCAACAATCAGCCGTGTAAATCGCTCTTTGAATTATGGCAGTGATGGATATGATATGGTGTTTGCCCGTCTTCCTCAATAAAGGCAACAGGGAGTAAAGCGTTTGAAATGATTCAGAATAGTCAAACTCCTGAGACGATTCGGAAGGCTTTCGATACGTCTCAGGAGATTTGCTGTCTGTTTATCGTTTTTTCTTGTTTTCACTGGCAGAGGAATCTTCTTCGCGGAGCTGATCTAAGATATCTTCGATCATCTGTTTTTTCAAATAGACGTCAAAGGCCAGTTCGCTGATAAAGGCAAACAATTGAAGATAAGACTGTTCTTCCTCCTCGACATCAGGGAAGGTGGTCTTGGCAGCTTCAAATTTTGCAAGGATATCTTCTTTCAGCCGTTCCATCTGGTCGTGCTCTAAGGAAAAGACCTCCAGGTAAATATCGCTCAAGGATAAACTGGCAGAAGCATTGAAATGGTGCTCGGTGATAGGACGGAATAACTGCTCGATATCATGGAAGGACAGCAAGCTTTTATAGTAATAGATGAAAAGCAAAAGCAAAATATGCTCCCGGGAATATTTCTTCTTGACAGGAGGCGGAAGAAGACGGTTCTTGGCATAATTGTTGATCATGGTCTTGGTCAATACCTTATCTTCTGGATTTCTCTTCGTTTTTTGTAATTGATCTTCCATAAAAGAAGTAACCTGATCCATGTACAGGTCAATCTCGGGAATTTTGTCCAGTTTGATATAAGACAGATTATCCAGCCGGGCAAGAAAATCAGTGATTCTTTCGTCGTTATTTTTCATGTTGTCACCTCTGACCTTATTATATAGTTTTTAATACTAGATGGCAAGAGGAAAATCATATTTTCTGTCGGAATCAATGATTGAAAGAATAAATATTGATTTTCCGACATATACTTCTACTAATGGGATAACCTGCCAACTATTATAAAATCGGAGGGATGAAAGTCATGGCAAGAAGGGCAAGAAAAACGCCATTGGAAAAATATCAGGAGGAACTAAACGAGGTACAGGAAAGCATTCAACAGTATGAGAATTGTCTGGAAACTTTACAGGAACGGGAAAAAGAACTTCAGGAGCAAATCATGATGGAGAAATTTAAGGAAGTGAATGAATTGTTGGAAATGCAAAATATGTCTCTGGATGATTTGAAAGGAATGCTGATAGCAGAAGGCGGGAGTGCAGAAATCGCATAAAAGGATTTTTGCTGTTGTGTTTAGAAGTCTTGCAGTGAAGAGATGAGAAAATATTTTTAGATATATGTTTTCATCTTTTTGCTGCTACTTTTTTGTGATAAAAGAAAAAATAAGGGAGGGTTTTGGGGAAGTAGCAGATGACTGGAAGATTGGAAGCGATAGAAGCAGACAGTGGAAGATTTACAGGAATTATGATATAATTCTGGAATACACCACAGACAAGAAAGGATTACGAATACATATGGCAATTTATGATGCTTTAAATCCCAGGCAGCAGGAGGCGGTTCTTCATACGGAGGGACCGTTGTTGATTCTGGCAGGGGCAGGATCGGGAAAAACCCGGGTACTGACTCACAGAATTGCTTATTTAATAGAGGAAAAGGGAATAAATCCCTGGAATATTTTGGCAATTACTTTTACCAATAAGGCGGCAGGAGAGATGCGGGAACGAGTGGATCGCTTAGTAGAAGCCGGTGCCGGAAGCGTGTGGGTCAGTACTTTTCATTCTCTTTGCGTCCGGATTCTGCATCGTTTTATTGAATATTTGGGATATGAAAATAACTTTACGATCTATGATGTGGACGATCAGAAGACACTGATGAAACAGGTGCTCAAGAAGTTGAATCTGGATCCCAAGCAATATCGGGAACGAGAGATGATAAATATTATATCTAGCGCAAAAAATGAATTAATTGGGCCGGATGAATTCTGGAAAAGTGCGCAAGGCGACTGGCGGCTGAAAAAAGTGGCCGAGATTTATGAAGAATATCAGACAGAGCTGAAAAAGAATAATGCCCTGGATTTCGATGACTTGATTTTTAAGACAGTGGATTTGTTCCGGGTCAATGATCAAATACTGGATTATTATCAGGAAAGGTTCCGCTATATCATGGTGGATGAGTATCAGGACACAAATGCTGCTCAGTTTGAGCTGATTTCTCTGTTGGCAAGGAAATACCAGAATCTTTGCGTGGTGGGGGATGATGATCAGTCAATCTATAAGTTTCGGGGAGCAGACATTGGAAATATTCTGAATTTTGAGGATACTTTTCCAGGGGCAATGGTAGTTAAGCTGGAACAAAATTATCGTTCGACAAAGAATATTCTGGAGACAGCCAATGGGGTGATTCGCAATAATAGAGGACGAAAAGATAAGACATTGTGGACAGCTAACGATACGGGGGAACTAGTGAAATTTCGCCAATTTGAGCAGTCCTTTGAGGAGGCAGAAGGAATTATTCAGGATATTCTGACTCAAGGGCGCCCTTATCGGGACAGCGCGGTGCTTTACCGGACGAATGCGCAGTCCCGCTTGTTGGAAGAGAAATGTCTAACTTATAATGTACCTTATCGCCTGGTAGGAGGGGTGAATTTTTATCAACGCCGGGAAATCAAAGATATTTTGAGTTATTTAAAAACGATTGCCAATGGACGAGATGATCTGGCAGTTCAGCGAATTATCAATGTGCCCAAACGAGGCATCGGGGCTGCTTCCATTGGAAAGATCATGACTTGGGCGGCACAACAGGAGATCAGCTTTTATAATGGCTGTACCCAGGCAGCTTCGGTGCCAGGGATGGGGAAAGCAGCAGGAAAAGTACAGGGGTTTGTGAACCAGATAGAAGAGTTTCGGAGCCGGATTCAGAGCTGGGAGCTGAGACATGAGCATAAGTCGGCCGCGGGAGAGTTTA
This sequence comes from Lachnospiraceae bacterium, assembly GCA_022799175.1. Taxonomy (GTDB): domain Bacteria; phylum Bacillota; class Clostridia; order Lachnospirales; family Lachnospiraceae; genus Brotaphodocola. The sequence continues at coordinate 103,849 of JAAWNY010000001.1, forward strand.
AGGAGGAAAGCTATGGTCTGAAAGAGCTGATTGAGGATATTTTAGAAAAGACTGGCTATCGTGAGGAACTGAAGGAGGAAGGCGAAGCAGAAGCAAAGGAACGTTTAGAGAATATCAATGAATTAATATCAAAAGCGGTAAGCTTTTGTGAGGAGCAAGAGACTCCAAGTCTCCATGGATTTTTGGAAGAGGTGGCGCTGGTGGCAGATATCGATCGGATGGACAGCGCCGAAGATCGGGTGACTTTGATGACGTTACATAGTGCCAAAGGGCTGGAGTTTCCCATGGTATATTTAAGTGGAATGGAAGAGGGATTATTTCCGGGTTCCCGCTGTGTGATGTCAGAAGATCCGGAAGATTTGGAAGAAGAACGGCGGCTTTGCTATGTAGGGATTACCAGGGCCAGGGAACGGCTGATGCTGACAGCGGCAAGGATGCGGATGAGCAGAGGCGAAACACATTATTCCAGAGTCAGTCGTTTTGTGGAAGAGATTCCGGAAGAGCTGTTAGAAACAGTAAAACCGGAGCGCCGAATGGAGCAGAAGAGCAGAATGAATGCCTCAGAGAATCCCAGTATTTCCTGGAACAAAAATCAGCGAAAGCTGGGGGTGAGTATGTTTGGAATGAAGTCCAATTCTTATGCTTCTCCTACTGCTGGATATATGGAATATCGTTTGGAAGGAAATAAGATATCTGATGACAAATCAGGAACGTCGCAAACCTCTGCCGCTCATAAATCAGATAACATAGCCAGAGAAGGTAAGACAGTGAAAACATTTGGCGCTATGGGAAAGCATCCAGGATTTGGCAAGGAATTTACCGTACAGAAATCATCAAATTTGGACTATGGCGTCGGAGACCGAGTGCGGCATATAAAATTCGGGGAGGGAACGGTACAGTCGGTGATAAATGGCGCTCGTGATTTTGAAGTGACAGTGGAGTTTGACCGATTTGGGGTGAAAAAAATGTTTGCCTCATTTGCAAAATTACAGAAAATATAATATTTTTTCGATTTTTGAATAAAATAGGATAGTAAAAAAGAAAAAGAAATGGTATAATCTAAATAATGCACATGACATGTGCCAGGATGATAGAAAGGACGTGAATGAGATGGGAAAGTTTGATACAATGAGCAAGGATGCACTGACCCGTGTGGAAGAGATTATCAATTCTACCAAGCTGAATGATTTCCTGCACAGGAAAGAAGAGGAGGAGAAGAAGAAAACCTGTATTCTCTGGGTACTGGCGATTATCGGCGCTGTGGCAGCGATTGCGGCGATTGCCTATGGTGTATATCGCTTCTTTACTCCGGATTATCTGGAAGATTTCGAAGATGATTTTGATGATGATTTCGACGACGACTTTTTTGAGGACGACGATGACACCACCGCCGCTGAGGATGAGGAAGAGAAATAATTAAGAGCAAAGCGTGCCTCCTGTGAATGGAGCGCGCTTTTTCTTTTTTAGGAAAGAAAAAGATAGAAGAAATAAGGAGGAGAACATGAAAAAAGGAGAGATTGTAGAAGGAATTGTGGAAGATATCGATTTTCCCAATAAAGGAATTCTTCAGATAGAAGGGGAGAAGGTGATTGTCAAAAATGCGCTTCCCGGTCAGAAGATACGTTTCATCATCCATAAGAAGCGAGGGGGAAAAACCGAAGGCAGGATGTTAGAAGTTCTGGAACCGTCAATATGGGAGAAGAAGGAAAATGTCTGTCCACATTTCGGGAACTGCGGCGGCTGCCTGTATCAGAGCTTCCCTTATGAAGAACAACTGAAATTGAAAGAAAAACAAGTGGATCAGTTGATCCGCCAGGTTTGTGGGGATTGGGGATTTGAAGGGATAAAAGGAAGTCCCATTGCAGAGGCTTATCGAAATAAGATGGAATTCTCCTTTGGAGATGAATATAAAGACGGTCCATTGGCGCTGGGAATGCATCGGAGGGGAAGCTTTTACGATATTGTCACTACCCGAAATTGCCGGATTGTGCATTCCGATTTCTGTCAGATTCTGAGTGCAACTTTGGATTACTTTACAGCGAATGGAGTATCGTATTATAAAAAATTGCAGCATGTGGGTTATCTGCGTCATTTGCTGGTGCGCCGGGCTGCGAAAACAGGAGAGATTCTGGTGGCGTTAGTAACAACCACACAGGTGGAAACTTTGAAGCAAGAGACGATGGGGATGCATAAGGAAGAAACAGCAGAAGGCATGGGGGAAAATGTGTCGTCGATTTTACCGGATATAGTGGCAGAAAAGGAACTTTTGGATGGGTGGAGACAAGCGCTTGAGAATTTGCATTTAGCCGGAAGCCTGGCCGGGATTCTTCATATTAAGAACGATAGTCTGGCAGATGTGGTGCAATGCGATGAGATGGAAATTTTACTGGGAAGAGATTATTTCTATGAAGAGCTTTTGGGAATGAAGTTTTGTATCACTCCTTTTTCTTTTTTTCAGACGAACTCTTTGGGAGCTGAGGTACTGTATGAAACCGTGCGGGAATATGTGGGAGATACGAAGGACAAGGTAGTTTTTGATTTGTACAGTGGGACCGGGACGATCGCCCAGATCACTTCTGCAGTAGCCGCCCGGGTTGTGGGAGTGGAGATTGTGGAGGAGGCCGTGGAGGCCGCCCGGGAAAATGCCCGGCGCAACGGATTGGATAACTGTGTATTTGTCGCCGGAGATGTGCTGAAAGTGGTGGAGGAGATTGAAGAAAAACCCGATCTGATCATTTTGGATCCTCCCCGGGATGGAATTCATCCGAAGGCGTTGAAGAAGATTATTGATTTTGGCGTAGAACGGATGGTGTACGTGTCGTGTAAACCAACGAGCCTGGCGCGGGATCTGGCAGTGTTTTTGGAGAATGGGTACCGGGTGGAGCGGGGGTGTTGTGTGGATATGTTTCCTTTTACTGGGAATATTGAAACCGTTTGTCTGCTTTCAAAGAAACCTTGATTTTCTGCGGTTTGTAGGATATTAAGGGGAGAAAATGAATGTGTGTTTTCAGGTCTTTT
>JAAWNY010000094.1 GCA_022799175.1 Lachnospiraceae bacterium
GCTTATGTCGGGTCCCAGGATTGTGTGGAGGATATGCGCAAGGCGTTCGAGAGCCGTCGCGACCTTATATACTCGCTTGCAAAGGATATCCCATATTGTCTTCCCAAAGTTGCCGGGCGGTAGAATTTTTGTCCATCAACAAAATACGACTTCTTAAATTAGCTTCTCGGATGGCATCAAATTCTTTTTGTTTTAGATGGGAAAAGCATTTACGGATACCAGAGGTCTCGATCATCACCCGCATTTCAATCATTTCTCGGAGTTGTTTTTCTGGTATTCGGACAATCTCATATCCATAACGAGGAATGCTGCGAAGAATATTGTCTTTGCACAGTTCGAGCAAGGCATCCCGAACGGGTGATTTACTTACCTGATACATTTCAACAAGATTTTTTTCATTAAACACATAATTCCAATCGTATACCCCATCAATAATGTCATCCCAGATGGCATTGTATATGCGAGATTTTATCGTATTGTCAGCCATAATAAATATCCTCCTACTAATTTTGTGTTATTGATATGATTAATAATATGTTAATAATTATAATCAGAATACAACCGTATGTCAATTATAAATGAAAATTGTTTGTTGTTTTAATACAAATAATCAATGTAATTTTAAAATAGTTTGTAGAAAAATAGCAATACTCATTGACAAGAAAGCATAGAAATGGTATTATATAGCCATCTGATAATATTAATAACAAGATTAAGGGTATTATTAATTAAAAGGAGGATTCCAATGAATAAAAGAGAGCGGGTTTTGGCAGCTGTGGCAGGGGATAAGCCAGATCGGGTGCCCGGCGGATTTTGGCTTCATTTTCCGCCAGGCTTTGAAGCCGGTGAAGAAGCAGTCAAGCGCCACTTGGAATTTTTTGATAAGAGTGGTACGGATTTGTGCAAGGTGATGAATGAAAACAGTCTGCCAGATAATCCGGCACTTAACAAGGCGGCAGATTGGGGAAAACTAGGACCGATTCCTCATGATGCGCCTTTTATTCGACGACAATTGGATTTGATCCATGCAGTGTGTGAACAAATGCATCAGCAGGCCGTAGTGCTGGCAACGATTCATGGTATGGTGGCATCTGCATTTCATTATTTGGGAGGAGGCGCTTTGTATGATGAAGATAAGCAGGCGCTGACCCGCCATCTCAGGGAGAATCCGGAAGCATTTCGTCATGGAATGGAAGTGATTGCTGAGTATCTCGATTATTTATGTGGTGCCTGTCTGGAAGCTGGGGCAGATGGATTATATTTCGCATCGTTGGGCGGAGAGAAGGCTATGATGACAGATGAGGAATTTGAGACATTTTTTAAGCCATATGAGATCCGACTGTTGGAAAAGTATGAAAAGAAAGTTTCGTGTTTTAATGTCCTGCATATGTGTAAAGATCATCTGAATCTTTCTCGCTATCTGGGGTATCCTTCTAAGGTCATCAATTGGGGAATCTATGAGGGAAATCTTTCTTTGGAAGAAGGGCGAAAACTGCTAGGAGAGGACCGAGTAGTCCTGGGCGGGTTGGATGATCGGGCTGGTGTCCTGGTGGATGGAACTTTGGAAGATATTGAACAACAAGTGCACAAAATACTTCGTGAGAATGGTACATACCGGTTTATTCTGGGAGCCGACTGTACTTTGCCGACAGAGATCCGTCTGGAAAGAATTGCCAAAGCGGTTGCGGCGACGGGGACTTACCAGGAATAAAAAGGGATATCTGGTGAAAGGAGGAGAGACGGACATATGGAATTTTTTATGCAGCAACTGATCAACGGGATTGCATTGGGCAGCCTGTATGCTTTGACAGCGATCGGGTATTCCTTGGTATATGCGGTTCTGGAATTGATTAATTTTACCCATGGAACGATGTATATGGTAGGGGCATACTTGTTTTATATTTTTGTCAGCTTGTGTGGACTTCCCTTCTTTCCGGCATTTCTTTTAGCAATTTTCCTGACCGGATGTCTGGGATATCTAGTGGAGCGATATACGCTCCGGCCGTTGAGAAAGAAAAATTTGCCAAAGTTTACGGCGCTGATTTGTACCATTGGGGTTTCTATTGTTATTCAGAATGTCATGCTTCTATTTTTGGGAAGCGAGACCAGACAATATCCAACATTATTTGATGGCAAATATATTACGGTGGTAACTGCCAATATTTCCTATATTCAGATCTTTGTTATTTTGATGTCTGTGCTTATGATGGTAGCGCTGACACTGTTTATTCGTAATTCCCGAACAGGTATGGCGATGCGGGCTACAGCACAGAACTCTCAAGCGACGGAATTGATGGGGATTCCCGTGGACCGAGTGGTTGGACTGACCTTTTTCTTTGGAGCAGTTTTAGCTGCCGTATCGGGGATATTTGCTTGTATGATTTTCAGAAGTGTCAACTTGTCAATTGGAGTGACTACTGGCAACAAAACGTTTGCGGCAACAGTATTGGGAGGAATCGGGGAATTGTCCGGGGCTGTTCTGGGCGGTTTGCTCATTGGAATTGTAGAGACGATGACAGCGGGCTATATCAGCTCTAGTATGCGAGATATTGCAGCATTTGTGGTGCTGGTGGCAGTGTTAATCTGCCGTCCATGCGGTCTGCTGGGAAAACCGGTGCGAAAGAAGGTGTAGCGTATGAAAAAATGGAAATCCATGGCGGAAAAATATCGCATCTTTTTTCACGGATGTATTCTGGCTGCTTTGTTTATTTTTCCGGCGTTAAATTTTAGCCAATATGTTTACCGGATCTGCGTGATTAGCGTGCTCTATGCCATTTTGGCAATGTCACTGAATCTGATCTCCGGGGTTGCGGGGCAGATATCCCTAGGGCATATCGCTTACTATGGGATTGGCGCTTATACATCGGCTTTGTTATGTGTGAATTTTGGAGTTTCGGTGTGGGTGGGGATTTTGGCTGCATTTTTGGTGGCTATGGTTTTTGGTCTTTTGATAGCCCTTCCTACGTTGAAGCTGTCAGGAGGTTATCTGGCCATTTTGACGATGAGCTTTGCAGAAATTATCCGGCTGATTCTTTTGAACTGGACTAGCGTGACTCGTGGCCCTATGGGAATTTTGAATATTCCTAAACCTAGTTTGTTTGGTTATGAGATTCGTTCCAGCTCTGCTTATTTGTGGCTGGTATTGATCATAGCAGCTCTTGTATATGTGGTGCTTGACAATTTGATTCGTTCAAAATTCGGCCGCAATTTGAAAGCTATTCGAGATGACGAAATTTCTTCGGAAGCGATGGGAATTTTTGTTTATCGTCACAAGGTAGTGGCTTTTGTGATCTCTACCGGGATTGCTGGGATTGCCGGCGCTCTGTATGCCAGTTATATGGAATTTATCGATCCGACTAGTTTTGTCAGTGATGAATCCACAGTAATTCTCAGCATGGTCGTATTGGGAGGAATGGGCAATATGAAAGGCTCGATCCTGGCTGCATTTTTACTGACTGTATTGCCAGAAGCTCTTCGCTCTTTTTCGGATTACCGGATGCTGGTCTATGGCGTGGTGTTGGTAGTCATGATGATGCTGAAAATTACGGACTGGAGTGCAGTCAAGAGAGCTTTTAGGGGAAGGAGGGAAGAATAGTATGGAGCTATTGGAGGTAACCGATCTGTCGATCTCCTTTGGTGGATTAAAAGCAGTTCAGAATGTCTCCTTTTCTGTCCCTAAGGGAAAAATTGTCAGTGTGATTGGTCCGAATGGGGCTGGAAAAACTACAATTTTTAATATGTTGACCGGGTTTTATATTCCGGATACGGGAAGCATCCGGTTGGATGGTGTTGAAATGAACGGTAAGAAGGCATATGAGTTTATTGAGTATGGAATTGCCCGCACGTTTCAGAATATTCGTCTGTATGGGCAGCTGAGCGTTTTGGAAAATGTATTGATCGGTTATCAGTGCCGGCTCAAGCAAAGTTTATGGGATGCTATTTTTCATACAAAGACACTGAAAAAGACCGAGACAGAAGCTTTAGAAAGGGCCAGAAGGGCATTGGAAGAAATTCATTTACTTCCGTATGAAAAGGAAATGTGTAGCAATCTTCCCTATGGAAAACAAAAGGTGCTGGAAATCGCCCGGGCACTGATGAGCGAACCAAAGCTTTTATTTTTGGATGAACCAGCAGCAGGATTGAATCCTCAGGAAACACAGGAGTTGAGCAGTTACATTCTTGAGCTGGCTAAGAAAGGCTTTACGATTGTGCTGATTGAGCACGATCTGCGATTGGTGATGGGGATCTCCGATTATGTGTATGTCATCGACCATGGCATCAAGATTGCAGAGGGAATTCCTTCCGAAGTACAACATAATCCAGAAGTGATTACTGCCTATATCGGCAAGGGAGGTGAGAGGCAAAATGTTGCTGGAAATCTGCCGGCTGAACACATATTATAACCATCTTCATGCCTTATGGGATGTAGATATGAAAGTGGAAAAAGGTAGCATTGTAGCGTTGATTGGCTCGAACGGTGCGGGCAAATCGACATTGCTCAAATCCATTGCGGGTACCGTTAGGCCGCGCAGTGGTCAGATTCTCTATCGGGGAGAATCCATATGCGGACTGCCAGCGAGCAAAATTGTGACTAGAGGGATCACGTTGTCTCCCGAGGGCAGGCAGATCTTTCCCCGGATGACCGTGTCAGAAAATCTGCGAATGGGAGGTTACACAAGAAAAAAGGATACTTTGGGTGCATCCTATGAGCGCGTGTTTGAGTTGTTTCCTATATTAAAAGAGAGAATCAATCAGCAAGCTGGTACGCTGTCGGGAGGAGAACAACAGATGCTGGCGATTGGACGGGCATTGATGAGCAGTCCGGAAATGCTGATGCTGGATGAACCCTCTTTAGGGTTGTCTCCCATATTGACAGATTCTATTTTTCATCTGATAGAGGAGATCAAAAACCAAGGGGTAACGATTTTATTGATTGAACAGAATGCATTTGGTGCTCTGTCGATTGCCGATTATGGGTATGTTTTGGAAAATGGCAGGATCTCTTTGGAGGGAACGGGAAAGGAACTTTTAAACAATAAAAAGGTGTATGAATCTTATCTAGGAGGATGAGAAACGCCTCTCTGGGTTAGATAGATAGAAAGGAGAACAGGATTATGAGGAAAAGAATGAGACAGACAGTGGGACTGACGATGGCGTTTGCGGTCATGACGGCGATGTTAGCAGGCTGCAGTGGCGGTGAAAAGGCGCCAGCAGAAACAACAGCTGGGGAACAAAAAGAGAGTGAAAGTGTCGTGGAGACAACAGCTGCCGGAAAAGATGGAGAAGATAAATATTACATTGCCTGTGGAGCGCCATTTACTGGGGATGACGCCCAGTATGGAAATTTCTTTAAAAAGGCAATTGACATGAAGGTGGATGAAATCAATGAAGCGGGAGGTATCAACGGAAAGCTGCTTCAAATTGATTATCTGGATGATAAGAGTACACCAAAGGAAGCATCCAATATTGCTCAAATGGTGACATCGGATACCAAATATATCGCAGAGATTGGCAGCTATAACAGTACTTGTGTGCTGGCTGGCGCACCGATTTATCAAGAGGCAGGTATGGTACAGATGGCTCCGACTGCTGGACACCCAGATATCACGAAGGCAAATGATCATTTGTTCCGCTTGCAGAATTCTAATGATATTGAATACACATGGTTGGCCAATGTAGCCGTAGAAAAAATAGGTGCCAAAAAGATTGCCATTGTCCATCTGGAAAATGATTCAGGAATTGTGCTTGCTGATATTTTGAACAAAGCCATTCCGGAAATGGGGAGCGAGGTCGTACTGACAGAAAGCTATGTGCAGGGACAAGTCAGTGATTTTTCCTCAATTTTGACAAAGCTGAAGGCAGCAGGACCGGATCTGATCATTTGTGTAACCAGCTATAATGATATGGGTACGATGTTGCAGCAGGCTAAGCAGATTGACTTGGGCGATGTAAAATGGGTTTCTAGTGGTATGATTTATTCCGATGATTTTCTGGAGTTGGCTGGAGATGCCGGTGAAGGGGTGTATTCGATGACCATCTTCTTTGCCGATAATCCGGACGAGCGCATAGCCAATTTTACCAAAAAATACAGAGAGAGATATGAAAATGAAAGTCCCAATTATTTTGTCACAAATGCTTATGAGGCTTTGAGCATGATCGAGGCCGCTTTAAAGAATGGGGCAAATGACAGAGAATCTCTCTATCAGGAGCTTTTAAAGATCAAGGAATGGGACGGAGAAACCGGATATGCTACCTTTGATGATGAGCGAATGGTCAACCGGGATATGACAGTCATCAAGGTAGAGAATGGAAAGTGGATTGTAGCAGAGGAAAATTAAAAGAAGAAGGTGTCAAAATCATGTTTGATCTTACAGGGCGAAAAGCTATCGTCACAGGAGGTAACCGGGGGCTTGGCCGGGCCATTGCCGAGGCTTATCATGAGCAGGGGGCGGAGGTAGTGATTATCAGTACTTCCGAGACAAGCCAGAGAGCGGCAAAGGAAATCGCGGCAGATGGTGGAGCGCCGGTTCATGGAGTGATCTGTGATTTGTCTGATAGAGAAAGTTTAAGGCAGGGATTTCATGAGGCGCTGGATCTCCTTGACGGCCGTGTGGATATTTTGGTAAATAATGCTGGGATTAATCGCAATCATACTTCTCAGGATTTTCCTGCCGAAGATTGGGATGAAATTCGTCGGGTGAATTATGATGCCGTATTTTTGATGAGTCAATTGGCCGCGGATGTCATGAGGGAACAGAAATATGGGCGAATCATCAATATGGCTTCTCTTTTAAGTGTAATTGGCGGGCGTATGTCTTTGGGCTATGCGGCGGCAAAAGGAGGGGTGGTCCAAATGAGCAAGGCTATGTCAAATGATTGGGCTCCCTATGGAATTACCGTAAATTGTATTGCACCTGGATATATGAATACAGATATGAATAAGGATTATTGTGCAGATTTATCTCGCAGCGGTCATTTATTGGCGCGAATTCCGGTAGGACGATGGGGAATATCTGAGGATCTTCAGGCCGCTAGTGTATTTTTGGCTTCCGAGGAGGCGGCTTATGTGACAGGAATTTTACTGCCGGTGGATGGAGGATTTTTGGCGTGGTAGAGTAAGAAGATTCGATTGTTTAATGTTATTTGAGGAAGGAGTGGGAGTGGGAAAAGGTACGCCAAGGAAAAGCGGCGAGAAGCAATGAGAAATCGTCTGCTCCTTTTTCCGGTTTCGAGATTAAGAATTCCTAAAATCCCTGATTTTTGCTAAAAAAGAAACAAAAATATACAAACTCGCTTATGCTCAAACAGTGTATATTTTCGTTTCAACGCCAAAATCAGGGATTTAAGGACTTCTAAATCTCTGCAAAGTCAAAATTTGCAGATGATTTTCATTGCTTCTCGCCGCTTTTCCTTGGCTGCGTTTTTTGTCTTCTTATCTTGTTGAGATTGCCCGATTATCGGGTTCTTTTAGTACCATATAAGTGTAAGAGATAAAGCATTTCATCAGTGCTATACCTTCTGCACTTATTTTTTTATGATAAGGGAGTAATTGGTCTGGCGAGG
>JAAWNY010000095.1 GCA_022799175.1 Lachnospiraceae bacterium
GATCCCCGCAGAAAATAAGCACCTGCCAGGAAGAAAATATAGTCCAATGCCAGATCTTTGTTCTTTGTTCCATTATATACTGCCATCCCCTGAGTCCAGTAGCTTCCGCCCTGATTTACATCTTTTGGCCAAGGCGCAATTCCCCAATTGAATTCTGCTGCTTCTACGGTCAGCACCTCAAAACACATGGCAGAAGCCATCGCAATCTTATTAGTCATAAAGGGTGCAATATTTGCTGGAAGCTGCTCTGGCGACGGCGCATAACCATATTTTGTTACCAGATCCGTAGTATAGTTCAATGCCTTTTTTACCTCCGGGGTATCAAAGCTGATTTTCGTCAAATCTTCATTGAACATATTTCCTCCTGCCTGATAGACAAAACTATTGATATCTGGCTGGCCTAAACGAATGTAACATCCGAATTCATTCTTTTCCGGATTCGTCAGCTTCCCTGCCGTCTCTTGAAAATCTTCCCATGTCCAGTCCGGCGACGGATACTCCACCCCGGCAGCATCAAACATATCTTTGTTATACAAAATGGCTGAAGTATTTAACTCATAAGGAAGTACATAGGTCCTCCCTTGATAAGAGGAATTCATGGGATCCACCACATATTCCTCCATATTCATTCCCCGGGAGGCAATTTCATCTGTCAGATCCATTAGCTGCCCGGTTTTCCCCAACTCTGCAAAGGACGCTCCATTGATCATAAACACATCCCAGGCAGAACCGGCCGCAAGGCCCTGTCCCAATTGAGTATAGTAATTGGCAAATGGAACGGATACAATCTCTACTTTTACCCCTGGATTTTTCTCCATATAGAGCTCTGCCTGCGCCTGAGCCACCAGATCCCGCGCCGTATCTGTATAGATGGCAAAACGAATCGTACCGCTCTTTTCTTCTCCTCCTTCCATCTTGGATTCTTTTGCTGGCGCCTCTGTTTTGGCCGGCTGAGCCGGTTCCTCCTTTTTTCCGCACCCAGCTGTCAAAACCATTGTTCCAGCCAGAACCGCCGCCATCCATCTTGACATGATTTTTTTCTTCATCAGCAATACCCCCTAATCATTATATTGAAATTTCTTTCCGGCTCCCGTTGAATCATAGATACATTCTGCAACTCGAGCTACATTACAGATCACTGTCATTCCTGGCCTGGGATCTCGAAATCCCTTCCGAATTAATTGAAATACCTTCTCCAGCTGCCTTTTATACGTATCCCTCATAACGGTATTGCCTTCCTTTGTCACAGCCGGATATTCGAAACGGTACTCCCCTCTTTCATATCCTGCCCTGGCCTCTCTCACTTGTAAGGTGGCCCAAGAGGGAATCGGACAGGCAATCAAAGTTCCATTTGTCCCATAGTATTCCATCCGCCAGCCATTGCACCAACCGCCACTTTCCCAGGCCGTAAAGTCAAGAACTGCCAGTTTGTCTGGATATCGGGCTATTCCCACCCCTACATCCTCATACATCATAGTTCCGATACGCACCTCTTTCGGGGGTATACCCGGACCTTTAAACAAGTCGCTCGTCGTGATATCTGAAACCAGAGTCTGACCGGGTTGCAACTTCACCGCACAGCCTTCCACGGTATCTGGCTCACCCAGGGTATCCAGCATCAGCTCAATCATATGACTACCCTCGATATATACCATTCCTCCCATCAGGCCAGGATCCTCCACCCAGATTTCTGTGCTACACCCTATCGGAGAACCGCCATGAAATCTGGCCAATGTAATCTGACCCAGTACGCCAGAATCAATAATCTCTCTACATTTATCCACAATCTGAAGATAATGCAATTCAAATCCATGCTCGACTTGTACCGGATACGATTGCAAATCCTCTGCCAGTTTCTTGGACGCAAGAAACGTATGAGCTGTGCATTTTTCTAAAATCATTGCCTTTACAAAAGGGGCCACCATTCTGGCATAAGACGGTGTCTGAGCATCCATGGCCTCAATGATACACAAATCTGGCCTCGCTTCCAACAGCTCCTGCACGGAACGAAACAACGGAAATCCTGTTCTGGCCCCAAAATTCTCTGCATAGTAAGGATCTTCATCATAAAATCCACATACCCATGCCTCCTGGCTCTTCTTTAACAATTCCACCCGATGCCACATATGAGGATGCCGAACCCCCAAAAAAGCAACTGATATTTTTTCCATTCGCCTGCCCCCTATTGTTCCAGATAGGCCCTGACTGCATCCGCAACCAGCTCCTCCTCACCATCCTTCAAAAGATAGGCATTGATAAAAATGCTCCCGGGCCTTCCGTTTTCTTTTTTAAAGTATCCCACATCAACTGGATTCTGATACGCTCTGGTAAATCTACAACATTCTTCCCCGGTCTTTTCGCCCGGCAAGTCCACTAACAATAACGGTTGCTCCGTTTCCAATCGTCCCTTTGCCCATAATTCCATGCGAATATCCGGAATTTCTGCCAATTTCTTTTGTATTCGTTCTAGTTTTTCCTTCTGTCTTTGGTATCTGTCATCCGGATTTTCTTTCACAAACAATTCCAATGCTTTGATAAATCCTACTAGCTCCTCTTTTCCCACTTTAAAAGCGCGTCCCAGTCTGGGATTCGGGCAAGCTAGTTTTTGGCAAAATTCGGTCATCGTTCTGTTTCCGACAATCAATCCGGTAGATTGTGGCCCTTTGATGTGCTTTCCTCCGCTGAATACAGCCAAATCCGCTCCTAACAGCTTGGTATAATAGTAAAGATTCGACGATGGAGGAAGCTGCGCTGCTGCATCTACCACTACCAAAACTCCCTTTTCCTTTAGAACAGGAATGATTTCCTCACAGGTCGGAATGCCCTCTTCATACATCGGAGCAGGAAAAAGAAACATTCCAGCTGTCTTGTCATTCACTGCCTCAAGCAGCGCTTTTTTTGTTGGCTCTACCAGCACCAACCGGGCTCCAGAGATTCGTATGAGTTTCCAGTACTGAATGATATCTAAATATTTCCCTTTAAAAATAAGTATCTCATTTTTTTGCGCTTTCCCAGTATCCGGTAGCACATCCAAAAGATCCTCTTCCTCTTTATTGGACTCGCACAAACAAGCCGCCGCAGATAATACAACTCCAGCGCCTGCTCCACTGGTGACAAACGCTCCGTCATTTCCACTTAATTGCGCCGCTCTCTCTGCTACCTTGCGGATCAACACACTCATATCTACAAAACATTCTGCCGCCTCTGCCATGGCTTCTACTACCTGCCTGCTCATGACCGATCCGCCGTTTCTCGTATAAGGTTCACTGGCGTTGATAAAAGGTTGAAGTCCCAGCTCTCTGTATATTGACATCCGGCATCACCGCCCTTTCTTTATGGCCCAACCAGGAAGCAGCCCGCTGATCCCTGTGTCTTCCATAACAATCTTACCATTTACAATCAGCGTATCCACGCCCTGTGGCTTCTTTCTCGGCGCTTCATAAGTAGCACAATCCGTAATCCTCTCAGGATCAAAAATCACCACATCGGCCTGATATCCTTTTTTAAGAATCCCTCTGTCCTGCAGACCGTAAATCCGGGCTGGCAGAGACGTAATCTTTTTGACAATCTCCTCTACGGGCATTCCGTGAGCCAATGCCTGACGGATTATTCTGGGATAAGTGCCAAAGGTTCGTGGATGACACCACTCTCCTGTCGGGATCGTATCGCTGCCAATGGTGTAATTATCCTTCTGAAACATACGGTATTGATCCTCAAACAGCTGATATTGAATCGCTTTATCCTGGGGTTCTGTCCCATGAAAACCCACTTCCAACTCATTTTCTGTCAACAAATCAATAATCATCTCCGGAATGGACTTCTGCTGCATCGCAGCAACTTCCTCAAAGGTCTTGCCCAAATATTCCGAATAGGGATCCTTCAAATGCGTGATTACCCCGGTAGTCCCATTCCCGACTATCAAAGGATATCGCTGCTTAATATCCTTTCGTATTTGTTCTCTTTGTTTCGGATCTGTCAGCCTCTCCATAATAGCCGGATATCCTCCGTCCTGGACCCATCCCGGCAACAAAACCACCATATATCCACTGCCAGTCAGATACGGATAATATTCAAAGGTTACTTGAGAACCATACTGTTCGCATATGTCAAATGGATCCAATATCTTTTCTATATGGCCAATAGTAGACGGATATTTGGTTCGATGGTGAAGCATGTGCATCCGCACACCGGTTGCAGATGCCACACGGACCATCTCCTGAATCGGATCAAAATCCGGTCCGATAGTATTCAGTCGGAGATGGACACAAAAAACTCCGTCAAATTGTTTTACCACCTTGCACAACTCGATCAGCTCTTCTGTGTCGCTGTAAGTTCCCGGATAATAACTAAGTCCTACAGAAAATCCTACCGCTCCCTCCTCAAATGCCTTACCCAGCTGTTCCTTTGCCACCGCAAGCGCCCCTCCTTTTAAAGGACGCGAAGTAAAATCCGTTGCCATCTGACGGATCGCATTATGTGTCACATTAGAAGCCACATTAACTGCACATCCATCCAACAAAGACAAATATTCTTCAAAACTTTCCCACCGAGGCAGCTGTCCAGATACGTTAGAAAATATCCCAGCATTTACTTTCATGGTATCATCAAAATTTTCCTTTTTCACAGGAGCAAAACCCAAACCACACATACCGGTGACCACAGTTGTAATTCCCTGATATACGGCATTGGGATGTTGTCGGTTGTGCATTAGGCTGATTTCTGAATGCGTATGGCAGTCAATAAATCCCGGAGAAATGATCTTTCCTCGGGCATCTATCGTTCTTCGGGCAATCGTCTCCTCCCATTGCCCCATATCCACAATCTTCCCCTGATCAATCAGAATATCAGCCACAAATGGTCTGGCACCTGTTCCGTCAACAACTTTTCCATTTTTGATCAGCAGCTCCATGTTCTGCCCTCCTATACCGCCATTTCTTGACAGTGCGCTTTCAGCTCTACAATCATTTCAATCTCCACGGGAGTTCCAAACGGAAGCTCATTTGTTCCAAGAGCAGCTCTGGCGTGCCTTCCCTTTTCTCCAAACAAATGAATCAAAAGCTCTGATGCCCCATTAATCACATATGGCTGCTCCCCAAAACCTGGTGCACTAGCTACAAAACCCAGAACTTTCACAATCCGTTCCACTCGGTCCAGGTCCCCGATCTCATATTTCAGGGCCGCCAGACAATTCAGAATAGACTGTCTAGCGCATTCTTGTCCTTCTTCTACTGTTACCTGCTCACCCAATTTTCCACTGTGCACCAATTCGCCATCTTTGCGGCAATCTTGTCCGGATATGTAAACCAACTTTCCCATAAAAGTAATTGCCGGCTGATAAGCGGCCACCGGTTTCGGGCACACTGGAAGTTCATACCCCAATTCTTCAAGCTTCTTCTCAATCATCCCCATACATACATCTACCTCCTCTTTATTCTTCTCGTATGGCATCCAGATAGTTATACAATGTAAATTTTGAAATCTGAAGCAACTCACAAGCTCTCACTCCTGATTTTGAAATCAAAAAAGCTCCTTTTTTATCCAGATACCGGAGCAACTCCATCTTCTCCTCCCGGTTCATCTCCTCTGGAGCCTTTCCTAACTTTTTCACCCCATCCTGAAACAGGTAGTCAAAAAGCTGCCCTACATTCTGAGCAAATATCTCATTTTCCTGTTCCTGATGCCCTTCATTATTTTCCAGCTCATAATGATTATAATTTTTTAAATACTCTTCAAATCGGATTGTTTCCGTAATATCCAGATTTACACAGAGCGAACCCACTACATTATCCTTATCATCCCGAAGATAAATAGAGGAAGACCGCAATATTTTCCCATCTCTGGTATGCGTAATATAATTGTAGCGGTTGCCGTTCACACTATTTCCCCGCAAAATCTCCAGTCCCAGATTACTTCCGCATCCACCGATCTCTCTCCCTGTCAAATGCCCATTTCGGATATCCACAATCGTGTGATTATAATCCTTTGTCAGATCATGCAATACCACCTCACAGGAAGAACCGAACTGGTTCTCCAGCATGTCCATAATGTTTTGCAGCAAATTCCACTGTTCATAAATGTTTTTCATCTTGTCACCATTCCTCATTTTTATTTTTTATTTCGTTTCTCACGTCATAAAAACCCAGGAAACAAGAAAATGATAACATTTCGTCTGGTTTCTTTCAAGTAAAACTGAATTACTTCAAACTTTTTGTAAGTTACTTTATTTATATCATACTTTTTGTAAGATGTCAACAATCTCATTTCTTTTTTCAAACTTTTATTCATTTTTATTGACTGATTTCCACTTTTTATCCTCTTATATCTAAAAATTTGTATTTTCTTTAAAAAGCATATACGCCCTTCCCGGAATCTCCGTATAAAAACAATCAATATTTCCCGTATCTGCCAAAGTCACATAGCAGGTCTTGCCATCCGGTCCACCGAAAGCTATATTTGAGCATTTTTTCCCACTTAGATAAATCTCTCGAATCGGCTTTCCCTGAGGAGAAAGGATGATCACGGTTCCTTTATCATAGCGAGTTACATATAGATTTCCTTCCTGATCGCAGCGCATCCCATCCATCTGATAATCTTCAAACGCATAAAACAAACGTTTATGAGACAACTTTCCAGCTTCCAGATCATATGCCCATATTTTTCTCTGCCTGGACTCATTGACGTATAACGTTTTCTCATCTGGACTCACCTCGATTCCGTTGGTGGTTCCCATCCCATCTTCCATCAAATCAACGGTTCCATCCGGCAAAATACGCCATAATTTTCCCGTTTCTTCCTTCCAGAGGGGATCGGAAGCGAACACAATATCCTCTCTTGTAATGCAAATATCATTGGGCTGGTTCATATTTTCCTCATGTGCCAACACCGAGATTTGACGCGTATCCATATCCACCTTCAAAATATTATGATTGGTATAATCCGCAATCAGCATTTCTCCCTTACTATTAAACCGGATTCCGTTTCCGATACTCCCACCGGCCAGGGTCACAAACACTGAACATTCTCCCCCCGGCGTAACCTTGCCGATGGTATGCTGTTCCTGATAATTAACTGCATATAAATTTCCCTCTCGATCGCAGGCCGGTCCCTCAATTCCCCTCGTAAATCCTCCGGGCGGTGTAAAAATAAAACTTTCATATAACATAGAAATCCCTCCTTTTTTCTTTTATATTAATACTTTTTGTTTGATTTATCAATCTTTTTGTCATTTTTCCTTATGGCAATTGCTGGATAAGAATAAAATAAATATAGAGATTGCAATCCCATGTCATTTAGATAAAGAAACGAGAAAATCAGCCAAGGAAGAGGGGAGAGAAACAATGGGAAATCGTCTGTGATAGTTTGACTTTGCAGAGATTTAGAAGTCTTTAAATCCCTGAATTGAGCGTTGAAACGAAAATATACATTGTTTGAGCGGAGCGAGTTTGTATATTTTCGTTTCGCTTTTAGCAAAAGTCAGGGGTTTT
>JAAWNY010000020.1 GCA_022799175.1 Lachnospiraceae bacterium
CACCAAGTCTGCGACATTGATTATTCCAAGCCGCAATGTCAACCGCACAACTGTGTTTATGAAAACCAAAGTATCTCACAGCATTGTTATAGCAAATGCCTTCTACAATCTTTTTCAGAGCTTTCTGGTCATCTGGATATTCGCCATTTTCAACCCATCCACCCAGCAGCTCGCACATAATGCGACGGAAATATTCATGTCGGGTATAAGAGAGGAAGCTTCTTGAGTCAGTCAACATCCCGATAAAGTTTCCAAGACAGCCCAGGTTGGCTAAGCTGGTCATCTGGGCGGTCATGCCCTGTTTATGGTCATTAAACCACCATGCGGAACCTTGCTGCAGTTTGCCGGCGGCAGCAGAATCCTGGAAGCAGCCAAGGATGGTTCCAATGGCAGCATCATCGTTAGGATTCAGAGAATAGATGATGGTTCTGGGAATTTCATTGGTGGCACTTAAGGCATTGAGGAAATCCGCCATCTGTGCCGAGGGAGCGTAGTTGTTGATACAGTCAAAGCCAGTATCCGGACCCAGCTGCTGATACCTATAAGCGTTGTTATCACGTTTGCAGCCATAGTGGAGCTGCATTACCCATCCTAAACGGTTGTACTGTCTGGCCACAAACATCATAAACGAGGTCTTATATTTCAGCTCCTCTTCTTTAGTGATGGTTTTTCCGGCCAGACCTTTGGCAATAATGGCATCGATTTCTTCATCCGATGCCGGTGCATACATGACATATTCTAATGCATGATCCGACACCCGGCAGCCCATGGAGTGAAAGAAATCCAGTCGTTTTAGCAAGGCGTCTTTCAAAGAAGCAAAATCTTTGATAGAGACTCCGCTGACTTCGGACAACTTGGCGATATAAGATGCATATTCTGGTTTTTCCACATTATTGGCTTTGTCTGGCCGCCAGGCCGGCAGGACTTGTACATCGAAAGAAGAATCTTCTGCAATTTTTTTGTGCCACTCCAAAGAATCAACCGGATCATCAGTAGTACAGATCAGAGTAACGTTGGAAGCCTTGATCAAGCTGCGCACACTCCATTTATTCTGAAGTTGTTCATTGCACAGGTTCCATACTTCTTCTGCCGTATCACCACACAGATGCCCTGTGTAACCAAAATAGCGTTGTAACTCCAAATGGCTCCAATGATAAAGAGGATTACCGATCAGTTTTTCTAAAGTCTCTGCCCATTTCTGAAACTTTTCCCGATCTGTGGCATCGCCAGTGATATATTTCTCCTCCACGCCATTGGAACGCATCTGGCGCCATTTGTAATGATCTCCACCCAGCCATACCTGAGTAATATTATCAAAATGGCGATCTTCAGCGATCTCCTGCGGATTGATGTGGCAGTGGTAGTCCAGAACCGGCATTTTTTCCGCATAATCGTGGAATAACTTTCTGGCAGATTCTGTTGACAGTAAAAAATCTTTGTCCATAAATGCTTTCATTGGAATATCCTCCTTGATTAAAATTTGGTGGTTGCTCTTTTTATCAAATCAGCGGCAATGGTAGTCCGGCTTGGCACATTGCCGCCGTTGAAAACGCCCATCAAAGTATTGATGGTGGTGGTGCACAGCGCCTCGATCTTACTGTCGATAGAGGTCAGTTCTGGATCTGTGCATACGGAATAACTGGAATTGTTGTAGCCGATGATACTCAACTCGTCGGGAATGCTTCTTTCGGTAGCATGGGCATATTTGACAGCGCCTACTGCTAAGGTATCGTCGGAAGTTATGACTGCATCAAAGATGAGGCCGGAGGCGTGAAGATTCAACAAAAGATCCCGAGCAGCCAGGACGTCTTTCGTACACGAATAGATATAGTCGTCGCGGATGGGAAGACCACAACCATTCAAAGCATCTCGGTATCCCTGCAGTTTTCCGGCGCCACTGTATGACTGACTGGTATATAGATAAAGGATACTGCGACAACCAGAGGCGATCAGCCGTCCGGTTGCTTCCCGGGTGGCTGAGCGATCGTCACAGAGAGTACAATAGATATTGTCACCTTCCAAAAAACCATTGACTAACATGATGGGCAGTCCTTTTGCGGCCTCGATAATATAATCATTGTCCCGAGGCTTTAGCTCGATAAATTTGGATCCGGCCAGGATGATGGCATCTACTTTTTTGGAACGCAACAGATCGAAGTATTTCTGTTTGTTTTCCAGAGAATTGCCGGTACAGCAAAGGATAGAATCATATCCGTGGCCTCTTAATCCCTGCTCCAGATAATAAATGGCGTGGGCCAGATAAGGATCCGAGGAATCGGAACACATGATACCAATGGTTTGAATGGTGCCAAGACCAAGGCCCCGAGCAAAAACATTGGGAGTATAGCCGAGCTCGTCCATGACCTCTAGAACCAGATTTCGGGTACGGTCACTGACGTTCGGACTGCCATTGAGGACGCGGGAAACCGTAGCAATGGAAACGCCGGCTTTTCTGGAAACGTCGTAAATATTCATGGAACCGTTCCCCTTTCGTCAAAATAAATGTAGTTTGCCGACCAGGAACGCGGTATTCAGATGGCGTATGGTCGATAATGTTCTGTAAGTGCTTACAAACTAATCTTATTATACCCATCCTTTTTCGATAATGCAAGTGAAATTTTGCCATATTTGAGCAAATAAGGAGAAAAAACAGTGATTTTCACTTGACTTATGCACAAGAATTCAGTAAAATGACTGTAAGTACTTACAATTTAAAATTGAGGAGAGACGGCATGCAGGATTTTATCAAAATTCATGAAGAAGATAATGTGGCAGTAGCGTTGCGCCCGATAGCTAAGGGAGAGCATTTGATAATCGGAACGTATTCGCTGACAACTAGGGAGGAGATTCCCCAGGGCCATAAGTTTGCCTTGAAAGAGATTGCAAAAGGCGAACCGGTGATTAAATATGGATTTCGCATTGGCAATGCCAAGGAAAATATTGAGGCTGGCGGCTGGATACATGTGCATAATATCAAGACTGCCTTGGGAGATTTGCTGACTTATCAGTATGAGCCGGTGGCATCTTCGCTGAAGGAATCAACGCCTGCCTTTTTTGATGGATTTCGCCGTCGAGACGGCAAAGTGGGAGTTCGTAATGAAATTTGGATTATTCCTACCGTTGGCTGTGTCAATTCGATTGCCAAGGCATTGGAGAAAAAGGCTCAAAAGTTTGTGGATGGAACGGTAGAAGAAGTCGTGGCTTTTGTTCATCCGTATGGTTGCTCTCAGATGGGGGAGGATCAGGAATATACTCGCACTGTGTTGGCAGATTTGATCCATCATCCCAATGCGGGAGGCGTTTTGGTATTGGGCTTGGGGTGTGAGAATAGCAATATTCCGGTGTTGAAAGAATATATCGGAGAATATGACGAACAGCGGGTGAAATTTTTGCAATGTCAGGATGTGGAGGACGAGCAGGAAGAGGCGATGCGTTTGCTGGAAGAGTTGGCAGTTTACGCAGGGGCCTTCAGCCGGGAAAAAATAGATGCCAGCGAGTTGATTGTGGGTATGAAATGTGGCGGATCGGATGGATTGTCCGGGATTACAGCAAATCCGGTTGTGGGAAGTTTTTCGGATCTATTGATTTCCAAAGGTGGAACGACGATTCTTACCGAAGTGCCAGAGATGTTTGGCGCTGAGACAATTCTGATGAACCGCTGTGAGACACCAGAGCTTTTCCAACAGACGGTTTCGTTGATTAATGATTTCAAAAACTATTTTACCAGCCATAACCAGACGATTTATGAGAACCCTTCTCCAGGAAATAAAAAGGGCGGAATCTCCACATTGGAAGACAAATCATTGGGATGTACACAGAAGTCCGGCAGTGCCCCGGTCAAGGGAGTGCTGGCGTATGGAGAGCCGGTGAAGGTGAAAGGACTGAATCTTTTGTCAGCTCCAGGCAACGATTTGGTGGCATCTACGGCACTGGCAGTATCAGGCGCCCATATCGTATTATTCACTACTGGTCGAGGGACGCCATTTGCTTCACCCGTTCCGACGGTAAAGATTTCCAGCAATTCCAAACTGGCCGGACATAAGGATCATTGGATTGATTTTAATGCCGGTTGCATGGTAGAAGATAAAACAAAGGAAGAACTGGCACAGAAGCTGTTTGATTTTGTGCTGGAGGTGGCTTCTGGAAGAAAGGTCAAAGCGGAGGAAGCCGGTTTTCACGATATGGCGATTTTTAAGCAGGGAGTTACGCTGTAGAAGCAGCTATAGAAGCAAAGCTACAGGGAAACGAAAGGGACAAAAGGTATATGAAGCTGAATCGAACAACACAGAGAACCGTAGAAATTCTTAAACTGGTGTCAAAGGATCCCCAAGGGATCTCCTTAGATGAGATTTGCGAACGACTGAAGCTTCCCAAAACCAGCGCTTACGATATTGTGACTACTCTGGCGGAGATGGGAATGGTGAACGTGGACAGAGGCGTGCGTCAGCGCTATACCATTGGTCTGACAGCTTACCGGATCGGGATCCATTATACCAATAATTTGGACTTTATCGGAGTATTGGAACCAGAGCTGCGGGCTTTTGCCAGACAGACAGGAAAAACGGTGTTTTTTGGCGTGCGTTCGGATCATGAGGTGGTGTATATCTGTAAGTCAGAACCGGAAAACCCGATCATAACCACAGCTACGGTAGGTTCTAAGAATCCCATATACTGTACTTCTTTGGGAAAGGCGATTTTGGCCTGCAGCGACGAGGAGACCAGAAAACAGGTCATGGGAAGGATCAAATTTCGGAAAAAGACAGAAAAGACGATTCTGGATAAGGAATCTTTGACGGCAGAATTGGACAAAGTAAGAAAGCAGGGATATGCACTGGATGCCAGAGAGCTGGAAGAACATATGGAATGTGTGGGAGCGCCAGTGTTTGGGGCTGATGGAAGTGTACTGGGAGCTATCAGTCTGTCCAGCCTTTATAAGCCAACGGAAGATTACGAAGCACTGGGATGTCTGGTGGCTGAGAAGGCAGCGGAGCTATCGCGGCTGTTGGGATATCTTGGAGAGAGCGAATGATAGTCTTTCTCTCAGGCTGGATATTGGTTGAGATTTTCCTCAGCGAGCAAGGGAAAAGATGGCGGAAAATTGTTATTTCCTATTGACAAAAAGATTGGTAACCATTAATATGTAACTATAATGATTCGTATTTATGAAGAAGATTCGTATATACGAACAAAAGGAAAAGGAGAAGAAGACGCTATGAAAAAAGAACAGGTATTAGCAAGAATGAAAGAGGATTGTCTAGTAGCAGTTGTTCGGGCGAAGAACCTGGAGCAGGGGGAAAAGGTGGTAGATGCCATCATTGAGGGCGGTATCAACTTTATCGAGATTACCATGACCATGGATGAGGGGAATCCAGTGGACTTTATCGCTGCTATGGCGAAGAAATACAAAAATAATGAAAAGGTGGTTATCGGCGCGGGTACGGTTTTGGATCCGGAGACTGCGAGAGCCGTCATTTTAGCGGGCGCCAACTATGTAGTAAGTCCGGGGCTGAATGTAGATACCATTAAGCTGTGCAACCGTTATCGCGTGCCGATGCTTCCGGGAGTGATGACGCCAACTGAGGCGATCACGGCTCTGGAAGCTGGTTGTGATATCATTAAGATTTTCCCAGGTAATATCGTGGGACCGGCTGCGATCAGTTCCTTCAAGGGTCCGTTGCCACAGGGTGAGTTTATGCCATCTGGCGGTGTTGACGTGGATAACGTGGATAAGTGGATTAAGGCAGGCGCCTATGCAGTAGGAACGGGCAGTAGTCTGACGAAGGGGGCAAAGACCGGTGATTTTGCGGCAGTCACAGCGAAGGCAAAGGAGTTTGTGGAGGCAGTGGCAGCGGCTCGCGCGAAGTGATTTTTACTGTTCAAGTAGAAAACGAGACGAAAAAAGACAAGAACGAAGTAACGGATAAGAGAAAGAAAATGAAATAAAAGGAGAATAAAACAATGGCAAAAGTAGTAACCATGGGTGAGATTATGCTGAGACTTTCTACCCCTAATAATGAGAAGTTTATCCAGGCGGATGAGTTCGATGTCAATTATGGCGGCGGCGAGGCCAATGTGGCGGTATCTCTGGCAAACTATGGTCATGAGGTGGAGTTTGTGACGGCGATTCCGGCCAATCCGATCGGTGACTGTGCTGTGGCTGCCTTGAGAAAGTACAATGTTGGTACAAAGCATATCTCTCGCAGCGGGGAGCGTCTGGGAATTTATTTTCTGGAGACGGGTTCTGCCATGAGAGCTTCCAATGTTGTCTATGATCGCGCCAATTCTGCGATTGCCTGTGCGACAGCGGACAAGTTTGATTTTGATGCCATCTTTGAAGGCGCGGATTGGTTTCATTTTACCGGAATAACTCCGGCAGTTTCTGATTTGGCGGCAGAGGTGACTGAGGCGGCTTGTAAGGCAGCGAAGGCCCATGGAGTGACAGTATCCGTGGATTTGAATTTCCGCAAGAAATTGTGGTCTTCTGAGAAAGCACAGAAGGTGATGACGAATCTCATGCAGTATGTGGATGTGTGTATTGGCAATGAGGAGGATGCGGAGAAAGTTCTAGGCTTCAAGCCGGGAAAGACAGATGTTACTTCCGGAGAGCTTGAGCTGGCCGGTTATGTGGATATCTTCAATCAAATGGTAGATAAGTTTAACTTTAAATATGTGATCAGTTCTCTGCGTGAGAGCTATTCGGCTTCCAACAATGGTTGGTCTGCCTGCATTATGGATGGAAAGACTCGTGAGTTCTATCATTCCAAGAAATATTCCATCACTCCGATCGTCGATCGGGTGGGCGGTGGTGATTCCTTTGCTGCCGGATTGGTATGCGGACTGTTGGATGGCAAGGATATGAAAGCAGCTCTGGAGTATGCGGTGGCAGCTTCTGCTTTGAAGCACACCATTCCTGGCGATTTTAATCTGGTTACCCGCGCAGATGTGGAAAACTTAGCAGGTGGGGATGGATCTGGCCGCGTGCAGAGATAAAAACAGAAGAATTCGAGGGTAAGAGCCGGGGTATACTGGCAATCGTTAGGAACCCGAGACAAGATGGCTAATTTCAGAAAGTGGAATTAGCCATTTTATCTATCAAAAACATTGTCAGAAACTTCACAGAAAGAACAAGATAGCGATTAAGGAGGAGAAACTATGGGGAAAAAGAAAAATTTT
Organism: Lachnospiraceae bacterium; assembly: GCA_022799175.1. Classification (GTDB taxonomy): domain Bacteria; phylum Bacillota; class Clostridia; order Lachnospirales; family Lachnospiraceae; genus Brotaphodocola. The sequence goes on from JAAWNY010000020.1 coordinate 7,174, forward strand.
GATCTGCTGACTTTTGGTCAGGTTTTGCTTCGCCTGTCACCACCGAACAATGAACGGCTGATGAGAGGAGATACCTTTGTGAAGCAAGTGGGGGGCGCGGAGCTGAATGTGGCAGTGGGAGTGGCGCTTTTAGGACTTCATACAGGCATTATCTCCCGTCTTCCCTCGCATGATATGGGCGCTTTTATGAAAAGTAAGATTCGCTCTTATGGTGTCAGTGATGATTATTTCATCTATGATAATTCGCCGGGGGCTCGTGTGGGAATCTATTATTATGAGGATGGTGCCTATCCGAGAAAACCTAAGGTTATCTACGACCGGGCAGGAAGCTCATTCTATTCGTTGCAGATCGATGAAATTCCCGAAGAAGCATACGCTTCAACTCGCTGTTTTCATACCAGTGGCATTACGTTGGCGTTGAGCCCGCAGCTGCGTGAGACAGCGATTGCGATGATCCGCCGTTTCAAGGAGGCTGGAGCGCTGGTATCGTTTGATGTGAATTTCCGTGGAAACCTCTGGACCGGGGCGGAGGCCAAGGAATGTATCGAGCGTATTCTGCCCTATGTGGATATCTTTTTCTGTTCCGAAGATACGGCGCGACTGACCTTTTTAAAGACGGGTACGGCCAAAGAAATGATGAAGAGCTTTGCCGAAGAATATCCGATTTCGATTGTGGCTTCCACTCAGAGAATCGTACATAGCCCGAAACGACATACTTTTGGTTCGGTGATTTATGACGCGAAACGGGATGCTTACCATGAGGAAGAACCTTACCGGGATATTGAGGTGGTGGATCGGATTGGCAGTGGGGATGCTTATATTTCCGGAGCTCTCTATGGGCTTTTGTCCAGCGATTTTGATTGTGAGCGGGCGATGCAGTATGGCAATGCTACCAGCTCAGTAAAGAATACAATTCCGGGGGATTTACCGTCCTCGAATTTAGAGGAAATCGATACTATTATCAAAGCGCATAACAGTAAGGGTCCGCAGCTGGAGATGGCACGGTAAGTCGGGACAGCCGCTAATAACAATCAGTGAAAACGAATGACAGGGGGTTACTACAATTATGGCGAAAGAAATGGGTAATGTTATCGTAGGGCAGTCGGGAGGTCCGACTGCGGTGATCAATTCCAGCCTTGCAGGAGTGTATAAGACAGCCAGAGACCGCGGAGCCAAAAAAGTATTTGGTATGTTGCATGGCGTTCAAGGACTTTTGGAGGAGCGGGTGGTGGATTTGTCTCGACATATCCGCAGTGATTTGGATATTGATCTCTTAAAGAGGACACCATCGTCGTTTCTGGGATCATGTCGTTATAAACTGCCGGAGATCAAGGATGATCAGGCAATTTATGACAAGATTTTTGCTATTTTGGATAAACTGGAGATTGAGTATTTCTTTTATATTGGTGGAAACGATTCTATGGATACCATCAAGAAGTTATCAGACTATGCGATTTTGAACGGCAGCCGGATTCGTTTTATGGGAGTTCCCAAAACGATTGATAATGATTTGGCAGTGACGGACCACACGCCAGGTTTTGGCAGTGCGGCGAAATATATTGCTTCCATTACCAAGGAGGTGATTCGCGATGGACTGGTATATGACCAACAGAATGTAACCCTGGTCGAGATCATGGGGCGTAACGCTGGCTGGCTGACCGGAGCGGCAGCACTGGCTAAAGGAGAAGATTGTGAAGGACCAGATATGTTGTTTTTGCCGGAGTTGACTTTTGATGTGGAGCGATTCATGAATCAGGTGGCTGACATTCATAAAAGAAAGAAATCCGTGGTGATTGCCATTTCTGAAGGGGTGAAGGTGGCGGATGGCCGGTATGTCTGTGAGCTGACGGATAATATTGATTTTGTAGATGCTTTTGGCCATCGCCAGTTGACGGGAACGGCACGCTATCTGGCGGAGAAGATTTCCAAGGAGGTGGGTTGCAAGACCAGGGCGATCGAGTTTAACTCTCTGCAGCGCTGTGCGTCGCACATTGTGGGGCGGGTGGATATCACAGAGGCTTATCAGGTGGGCGGCGCTGCCGTGAAGGCGGCTTTTGAGGGTGAGACTGGCAAGATGATTATCTTAAAACGAGTTTCTGATGATCCCTATCTGTGTGTAACAGACATCTATGATGTGCATAAGATTGCCAACGTAGAAAAGAAGGTGCCAAGAGAATGGATCAATGAGGCAGGTGACTATGTGACCCCAGAATTTATCAGTTATGTACGTCCGCTGATTCAAGCGGAACTGACACCAATGATGGTGGATGGTTTGCCCAGACATCTGCGGCTGGATGATGTCAGCTATGGGGGATAAAGGAAGAAAAGTGAAATTAAAAGATATTAAAAAGACTAGAAGCTGATTGAGAGACTCTCTAGAGAATGGTTGCTGAATCCGATCGAGTCACCTAGTTACCGTTAACAATTTGTCGAAGGTTTTTGTTGATAAACGGATAACTTTGCTTTAAAATAGATAGAAAGTGGCAATAATGCTTGCTTCAAAAAATAAATGGGAGGTAATCTGCTATGTATGAAACTATAAAAATAGTAATAGATATCGCTTTTGTCGTAGTTGCAGCAATCGTGATTTTTTCGGCCATTAAGAAAATGAAAAAGAAATAGTAGATTGCAAAGAGGGCATTTTAAAATAAGTCCTCCGCCATTTTCCTATCCTGTGTTTAAACGGTTCCCGCACACATAGTCTGCATTTTACGGACAAAATCCGTCAATATCAGACCGAGTGTCCGTGAACAGTCGGACACAAGATACGGGAAATGGCGGAGGACTTATTTTTATAACCAATATCATGTCATTTGAATAAGGAAACGAGAAACACAGCCAAGGAAGAGGGGAGAAACCGCAGCAAATCGTCTGTGAATTTTGACTTTGCAGAGATTTAGAAGTCCTTAAATCCCTGAATTTGGCGTTGAAACGAAAATATACACTGTTTGAGCGAAGCGAGTTGGTATATTTTCGTTTCGTTTTTAGCAAAAATCAGGGGTTTTAGGAATTCTTAATCTCGAAACTGGAAAAAGGAGCAGACGATTTGCTGCGGTTTCTCCCCTCTTCCTTGGCGTACCTTTTGCCAATATCAAATGAAATTATATATAATCGAAATCATTAGCATACAAGAAAATCAATAGTTGACATACCTTGATAATCTATGTATAATATAACATACATAGATTATCAAGGTATTGTTTTGCGCATCTATATTGTCAGGAAAGGAGAATTCTATGGATAAACGTTATATGGCACTGGGGACGTCAATGCTGGTATTGCGCCTTTTGGAGCAACAGAGTATGTATGGTTATCAGATTATACGGGAGTTGGAGCGACAGAGCCAGATGGTATTTCGCTTGCAGGAGGGTACATTGTATCCGGTTTTGCATGGATTGGAACAGCAGGGAGCCGTGGTCAGTGTTTCGAGGATGGCGGAGAATGGGCGAATGCGGAAATATTATGAGATTACAACACAGGGAAAAAGACTGTTGAAGGAAAAGACCGAGGAGTGGAAGGTTTATGAGACAGCAGTGAATCAGGTGATGGGAGGTGTGCTCTTTGGCTAATGAGAAAAAGGATTTTTTGAATAATGTGGAGGAACAGATTGCTTGGCGACCGCTGCGAAAGACGCTTAGTCAGGAGCTGGAAGAGCATATTTTTGATCGTATGGAAGCGTATCAGACAGAAGGCATTTCCCAGGAGGAGGCGGAAGCGCTGGCAGTCAGAGATATGGGGGATCCGATAGTGATTGGTACAAATTTAAATGAAGTTCATCAGATTCAAAAAGCCCCGTTTCTTGCAATCTTGACGCTTTTGTTGTCTGCCCTCGGCTTGGCTGGTTCTGCTTATATGCGCTGGAGCCCGGAACAGTGGTCAAATGGATTTTTTTATTATGTTCCTGGTTTGTTGGTTCTGTTTCTGATGTCCTGGAAGGGATATCCAATGATAATCCGACATTCCCGGTGGCTGATACGAATGGCCGGCGGATTGTTTTTCGTGGAGGAGTTTTTGATTGCCCGGCGGCTGGTGTTGTTTTGGCAGATGGGGTATCTGCGATATTTTAGTATTCTGCTGTTTGGCCCCTTTCTGATCCTGCTGGCATACCGTATGCGCAGATATCGCAGTAAGACGATTCTGATGATACTGACGCTTTGCGGTATCATTATCTGTTTGCCAGGATTTTATTTTGACAGCAGGCGCGATCTTCCAGCTTGTCTGGTTTTGCTGGCAGGGGTGGCTGGCGCTTTGCTGCTGATGATTCATCGTGAGATATTTTCCGGAAATTCTTCTGCCCGCAAGCGCCTTTACGGGTTGACCTTAGCTGGTGTGGCGGCTGTGGGCGTTCTTTTTGGAGCTACCAGGGAGCGGAGGGAAATGATTCGGTGGTTTCTCTGGCCGGAGGATAATATCCAATCCACCTGGGATGATACCTACAACAGTATTTTGATTCGCCAGCTGTTAAGAGAAACGCCTCTGGTGGGAGGAATCGAGCTGACTCCCCGGGAGTTGATGGATTATGGTACTGGCGCCTGGTACTTTGCCGAGAGAGATCCCCGGCAGATTGGGGTCTATGCCATCCATAAGACGGAGCAGGAGGTACAAAAATTCGATGCTTTGATTGCTGAGATTCGGGAAGCCGGAGGAAATCCCCGCTATATTCATTTTGATGAATCCAATGTTACTTTGTGGGATATTCTTCCTCAGCATTATCACAATAATTATCGGATTATTATTGCTATTTTGCTTTTTGGATGGCTGGCGGGAGCTGTGCTTGTGGCAGCCATTGGAGGATTTTATTGGTTGCTTTTTGTCTATATCCGGAAAATCCGGGGCAAGCTGGCTTTCTCTCTGTCGTGTTGTTGTGGATTTTGTCTGTTAACCGAGAGTATTCTCTACCTTTTGGGAAATTTTGGCTATCAGTATGCTGCCTTTACCAATTTGCCAATGATTTCCGAGGGCCGGATCAGTATATTGGTGAATATGGCAATGCTGGGCTTTATATTTTCGGCATATCGCTATGATCGTGTGGAGGTGGAGCCGGTATCGATGATAGGGGATAGCCGTTTAAGTTGACTGCCGCTTTATCAAAGTGACCGGAAGAACGATCTCGCTGGGAACTGTTTTGTGGCAGCTGCTCTTGATCAGGGCATCTACTGCAATATCTGCCATTTCATGAAGAGGCTGACGGATGGTAGTGATGGGAGGGGTAGTAAGGGAAGCTAGCGAAATATCATTAAAGCCTACCAAACGGATATCCTCCGGAATGCGGATCCTCAGATCGGAACACACTTGGATGACTTGAGCAGCGATCAGATCACTGCTGGCAAAGATTCCGTCAGTATGGGGATGGTCGATAAGTGCCTGTCGGATAAAATCACGGCAATCCGAAACGGGAAAAGGGCTGTCCTTAATCCACCGGTTGTGAAAAGGCAGGCTGTTTTCCTGACAGACATCGGCGAAAGCTCTGGCTCGGATGTCTCCTGGCATTTCCTGGCCGATAATGCTGCCGCTGAAATGCATGAGATGACGGCAGCCCCGGGCAATCAGATGCTCTGCGGCCATACGGCCGCCAGAGTAGTTGTCACACAAGATAGTGGAGACAAACAGCGGGCTGTTGCATTCAATTGCCACAAAGGGGAAGTCCAGCTGATTATATTTTTCAAAGGCTAATATCATGCCACAGAAAATGACGCCAGCTACCCGGTTGCTTTTACAAAGATCAATATATTCTGTTTCCTTTACTCGATCTTCTTTGGAATTACATAATAAAATCTTAAAATTGTGTCGGGAGGCGGCGCTCTCCAAATGACTGATCAACAGACTGAAATACGGATGGGAGATGTGAGGGGTAATGATTCCTATGGTGTTGGAGGTCTGCCTAGACAGAGAACGCGCCAGCTCGTTGGGCCGATAATTCAGCTCAGCCATGGCCTGCCGGACCTTTTCTTTCGTTTTTTCACTCAAATATCCTCGGTTGTTGATGACTCGCGAAACAGTCGTAACGGTAACCCCCGCTTTTTGTGCTACATCTTTTAGTGTTGCCATAATGCCTCCCAATTTGTGATACCATAATCGTATCATAAAAATGAAAAAATGAAAATATGTTATACGATTAATATGATATAAAGATGAGAATAAAAAAAACAAAAGGAAAATAATAATATTCCCCAAATAAATGGGTAAAAATTACAAAATAAATAGGAATATAAATAATAAATTTATATATTTAACATGTCAATCGATTGACATATAATAAAAAGAGGATTATAATGTGGTTATCAGAAAAAGAAGGAGGTGCATGGAGGATACGGACTCCATGCGAAAGGAAGATGAAGCATTTATGGAAAAAGGCAGCAGCAGGGATCGCGATGGCAACGATTATGGCTCTGGCAGCAGGCTGTGGAGAGAGTACCTCTGATAGCAACGGACAGACGGCAACAGAAGCAGCAGAAGGCAGTGGAGAGTCAAAGGAACAGGACGGGAAGGAAGCAGCGGAGACTCCTGCGGCAGAGGGTGGAGAAAGCATTAAGGTATGGGTCAGTTCAGGAGCGGAAGACGACACTTATCGGAAAATGTTTGTGAAAATGGAAGGTGAGCTGAATATTGAGATTCAGGATGAGTATTATCCGAAGGACGAGCTTGACAGTAAGATGCAGGTTGCGCCGGTGGTGGGAGATGCACCCGATCTGCTGATTGCGGATTATCTTCAGATTCCGTCTTACTGTGAGTCGGGTATGATTGCCAATCTGGATGATCGTATGACGGATGAAATCAAGGAAGATCTACTTTCGTCGGTCATTGATGAGTCCACTTATAACGGGCATATGGTTACGATTGCCCAATTTGATGCTGGTATGGCCATGTGGGCCAATAAATCGATGCTTGAGGCAGCTGGGGTGAGAATTCCCACCAGTTATAAAGAGGCATGGGATAAGGCGGAATTTGAGGATGCATTGGCAAAATTAAAGGCCAATGGCGTGGAGTATCCGATCTATATTCGCCAAAACAAGCCATCTTCATTATATTTTACTTTCATGCCGGTGATCGCCAGTTTTGGTGGTGATTATGTGAATCGTGATACCATGTTGACCGAAGGGGTATTAGACAGTGAGGAGACGATCGCTGCCTATTCCTATATTACCTGGCTGGAGGATCAGGGTTATATGAACGGTGCCTGTGATTATGAAGATGCCTTCTTTGGAAGAAAGGAAAGCGCGCTGTCTCTTCTGGGCCATTGGAAATACACGGATCATGTGACGAATCTGGGAGAAGATGCGATCCTGATTCCGGTTCCGGATTTTGGACATGGTGTGTTTACCTGTTCTGGCTCTACTGTGTGGGCGATGACTACGGCAGCAGAGGAAAATGGTACGGCTGATATTACATGGACAGTTATGGAAAAGGCAATGGATCCGGAATATATCAATGAGATCACAGATTTTAACGGTGCAATTCCGGCCAGGAAATCTGTGCTAAATACTAAGGAGGAGCTTCAGGAAGGCGGAAGATTATATTTGTACCGGGAGCAGCTGGAAGCAGGCATTTCTGTTTTGAGACCTTTGACTCCGGCTCACATGACAATTTACAGCGCGATGGAATCTGCAACTTCAGACGTCATTGGCGGAGCAGATGCGGCAGAAGCTTTGAAGACCGCATCAGAATCGATTGATGAGATTATTATCGAGAATGAGTGGAATCTGGAATAACAGATTTGAGGAAAGGTTTTATGGGGGAAAGGCTGTTTTGACAGCCTTTTCCTGTGGCAGAAAGCAGATGGCAGAAAATCATATCGAACTGTCATAAGCCGGAAAAAGAACGGGAGGTTCTGGGATGAATGAAAGAGGAAAAACCGGGAAGAGCTCCGGAATTCGTGCAGCACAGACACGGACAGCTTGGCTGTTTTGTACTCCGGCATTGATTCCGATTACATTGTTTGTAATCTGGCCGTTTGTCATGTCGATCCTTTATTCTTTTACGAATAAAATGCTGGTGCAGAAAGCAGGCAAACCGGTAGAATTTGTTGCATTGAAAAATTATATAAAATTGCTTACTAGTGGTACGGCCCATCAAGCATTTATCAATACTGCTATATATGCTCTTTTGGTGGTACCAGTAATTCTGGTGTTGGGAACATTGTTGGCAGTTCTGGTAAACAATACAGCGAGAGGAGTAAAGATATTTCGGACAATTTATTTTAGCCCTCAGATCATTACGATGACGGTAGTTGCCGTGGTGTGGTCTTTTATTTTTTCTCCTGGAGCCGACGGGCTGATGAACTCGGTGATTCAGATGTTCGGACTGCAGCCACAGGGATGGTTGCAGGATTCGCAATGGGCTATGTTCTGTATTGCAGTCATGTATGTCTGGCAATCGCTGGGAATGCAGATGTTGATTATCCTGGGCGGACTCCAGTTTATATCTGAGGACTTGTATGAGGCAGGGCGGATGGATGGCTGCAGCGCGGCACAGCGTTTTTGGTATATTACGGTGCCGATGCTGAAAAACACGCTGGTTTATGTATTGATTTCTACGACAATCAATACTCTGAAGCTGTTTACGCAAGTCTATGTGTTGACCAACGGAGGACCGAAGGGCTCGACCACGTCAATTGTATATTTACTTTATAAGTCAGGTTTTATTAATAATCAACTGGGATATTCTTCAACCATTGCGGTAGTATTTTTCATGATTGTATTTGCGATTTCTTTAATTCAGAACAGGATTTTGGGGGAGGATGACGGATGAGAACTGCGATGTCAAAAGAGAAAAAACTGCTGATTACTTCCATCATGTATATTGGCTATGTGTTGATTGCTTTTTTATTTATTGCACCGATTGTATATATGGTAGTATCGTCTCTGAAAACCGATGCTCAGATTGTAGCTGACATGTCCACGTTTCGAGCCTTTCTTCCCATAGGCACCTTGACCTTTGATAATTTTGTACAAATTATGAGCAAGGTGCATTTTATGAAATTTTTTAAAAATTCAGCAGTGGTGGCGATCATCAATGTATCGTTGGCCACCTTGGTTAATGCCATGATCGGTTATGCGCTGGGAATGTTAAACTTCAAAGGAAAAAAGACGATGGTATCTTTAGTGATTGCGCTTTCGATTATTCCCACAGAGGCGGTGATCATCAATCGGTTTATGGTGGCAAACCGGCTGCATATGTTAAATTGTTATGCAGGGTTAGCGCTTCCCACAATTGGTTATCCGATGTACATTTTTTTATATTATAATCATTTTAAGGGAATGCCTATGGAACTGATGGAGGCAGCGATTGTGGATGGGGAGTCTTATGGGGGGATTTTCTGGAAAATCATGTTGCCGCTTTCTAAGCCGATTTGTGCAACGGTGACGATCATGGCATTTATTCGTTCCTGGGGAGATCTATTGTGGCCGACCTTGGTGACGAGGGATGAGACTTACCGGACACTGCCCCTGGCTTTGCGGGCGCTTTCGTCGGACGTATATATTTTCTGGGGACAGATTTTTGCCTTTGCCACACTGATGACGATTCCGGTGTTTCTTATTTTTTTATTGTTTCAGAAACAGTTTATTCAGTCTCTGACCATGAGTGGGATTAAAGGATAAGGAGGAAGAGGAAAGGAAAAGACGAGTATGAAATTACGGTATATCGGAACCGGGGCAGCAGAAGGGTTCCCGGGGATGTTCTGTCAGTGTGACGCCTGTGTGCGGGCGAGAAAAACAGGTGGAAAAAATATAAAAACACGGAGTTGCGCCATACTGAATGATCAGGTGCTGATTGATCTTTCACCAGATATTTATACGCAATCTTTAAAGTTGGGGATTGAACTGTGGAAGATAAAGCATCTGATTGTCACGCATACTCACCAGGATCATTTGGATCGGTTTTTTCTTTCCACGAGAGCTAAGGATGGCGCCACGATTCTTCCGGCTGTGGAAGATAGAGAAAATTGTCTCCGGATATATGGTTCCGAAGCGGTTCATATGGCAATGATTCAGGCGCTGGAAGAGGAAGTTCATGCGAATAGGAACCGGCTTTTATATGTTCCAGCTTTGCCGAGACGCTGGTTTGAAACAGGAGGTTTATTCTTTTATCCTTTAAAAGCGAATCATAGACCAGATGAACTTTGTCTAATCTATGTGGTGTCAGACGGAAAGAAGAGTCTTCTTTATGCCAATGATACAGGAATGTTGTCAAAAGAAACAATGGAAGAAATCAGGGGACTTGGCCTGACCTTCCAAGTAGTCAGCATGGATTGTGCCCGGGGAAGTTTGCCCGGGGATGGGCATATGGGGTTTGAGGAGAACCGCTGGTTGCGGGAAGAGCTGAGACAGTTAGGATGTGTCGGACCAGATACAAGATATTATTTGAACCATCTATCTCATATGAGTGGAATAATTCATGACGATATGGAAAGGCTGATGGGACCGGAGGGATTTATTGCTGCTTATGATGGCCTGGAAATCAAAGTATAGAGCGTATCAATGAAAAATATTGAATTTTTGGACAAGATCCAAAGTGGAGAGAACAATGAGGATATTGGTAATATCAGATATTCACAGTAATATATGGGCGTTGGATAAGGTGCTAGAGACGGAAGCAAGCTGGGATCGGGTATGTTGTGCCGGAGATCTTGTAGATTATGGGACTGCGCCTCGAGAGGTGATTGACACCATGAGAAGTCTTCCTAATCTTTGGCTGGTGAAAGGAAATCATGATGTACATACGGTAAATACCTGGAGACAATATCAAAGAGGGCAGGTAAAACCCCAAGATTATAAGTGGGTGCATCATAACTGTGAACGGTTGGATGAAGAGAGAATTGACTATCTGGATCGTTTACCGGAGCATCTGGTATTTGAGGCGGATGGTTATGAATATCTGATGCAGCATCAGTATGGGCTATCTTATGAGGTAGTGGAGAGCAGATATCAGTTTGAGGAGTACTGGAAAAGATACAGGAAAGAAACACGAGAAGGGCTAGGAAGGCGGATGATTTTTGGTCATTCTCACCGACAAGGTATTCATGTGCTAAAAGAGGATTGTCTATGGCTCAATCCGGGGAGCGTTTCCTACCGGAGACCGGATGATCCGGATAAAACGGCCCATTATATAGTGATTGAAGATGGCAGGATTATGATAAAACAAGTTCCTTATGATCGGAGCCGTTTACTTCAAGAGGCGGTAGGCTTCCAGAAAAGGCAAGAGATGATGGAGACAGAGATCCAGGATTTTTATTTTTTCTTTGGAAAAGCCAAGACATCCCGGGATCCACTTCCGGATATCGCTTCTTTCTCACCCTCAAAGGAAGGGGGACAATAAAAATGTTAGCTTGTCGGCGGTATTCGATGAAAGGAATTGCAAATTTCCGGGATTTGGGAGGTTATGTCTGTCAGGGAGGGATCACAAGATGGGGGGTATTTTTCCGGAGCACCAGTTTACATAAGGCAGAACCGGAGGATATCTGGAAGCTGGAACAGATGGGAATTTGTTCTATCTTGGATCTGAGATACCCCGATGAACAAAGGCAGATGCCGGATCGGGAGGTAAAAGGGGCGGTCTGGCATGGAGTTTCTCTCATGGGGGCGATTCCGGTGGAGGAGATCCATGTCAATGATACCGTGGCAGATACCCGAACGTTGATTCGTATGTATCGTCAAATGATTCATCACTCAAGAGATCGGATTGCCGAAGCGGTGAGGCTGATGATAGAGGCAGAAGGTCCGGCTTTGTTTCACTGCGCAGCAGGTAAGGACAGGACAGGGATTTTGGCTATGCTGCTTTTGGGAGCAGTGGGGGTCAGCGAGGAGGATATCATATCCGATTATCAGGTTAGTGCCAACTATATCAAAGATTATACGACAGATTGTTCCGGATCTCATGAAAGCAATATGAGAAAGCTGATGAGGGAAATCAAAGATAACTGGGGAACGGTGGTAAGATTTTTGAACGTATGTGGGCTCACAGAAAAGGAGCTGGGAGCTCTACAGAAAAAATTTGTATGGTCAGACAGATAGGAAAACGGGCAGCAAGATAAAGAGTCCATCGATGAATTCTTTGCTTAGCTGTCCGTTTCTATCCGATTACTTTTCTAATTCGTGCTGTTCTTTCCGCCACCAGATCCAAGAAGCCAGAGTAACGGCCAAGGTGGAGCCAAATACCAGGACCAACAGTACAATGCCGGAGATATAAAAGGGAAGGAAAAGGGTGGAAAGAAGAGTCAGGATTCCACAGGCGGCATAAAGCTTTCCGCCCAAACGATGCGTTTTCCGCCAGACATCATCACTGCTCAGCGTCCAGGGAGTCTTGATGCCCATATAAAAGTTGCTTTGGATCTTAGGTAAGTAGTTGCCGATCAATAAAAACATCAACGAAAGCAGAAAAAAGATAATTTTACCAGTGTGGAGTCGTCCGGGAAACAAGCTTTCGCTGATGATGATGCCGATCACAACAGTAAGGAAAAGCTGAAATCCGATACAAAAGCCATCGTAAAACCGACTAAACTTTTGATAGTTGCTACGCCGAGGATCGATATGGGGCAAGACATCAAACAAAACGGCAAACAAGGGAAGCATTCCGACAATAATCCAGATGTTGTATTTGGCTCCATAGGTGATCGTTCCGTCGAAGCCCCAGTTCGTAGGAATTTGTTCTGGGAGTCTGGGATAGATAACCGTCACAGCGGCCAGGACAGTGACAACAATGAGATAGTTGATAATCCGTAATTTTTTATTTTTCATTGAGGTTTTTTCCTTTCTTATCGATAGGTTTGGACATTTCGGCAGCCTCGGCAGAGGGATCTCCTTTCAGACAAAGAAGCCAATTCAGGACATCATCCAATACAGAGCTGTTCAAGTAATAATAGATAAATTTCCCCTTTTTTTCATCATCTATGACACCGGCATGTTTTAAAATTGAGAGATGGTGTGAAATACTGGCTCCGGTCATTTCAAATTGTTCAACAATTTCGCCGGCAGTCAAAGGTCCGTTGCGCAGCAGGGTAAGGATTTCCCGGCGGGTGGGGTCAGACAGGGCCTTGAAGGTTTCTGCAAATCCCATGAGGGTATCTCCTTCCTGGAAATATTTTGACATTTAGAAAAACATCTAAATGATAGTTGTAGGATAACATAAGGAATGAAGCGTGTCAAGAGAGAGCTTTAAAGATTTCTGGGAGGCATGGATGTAATAATTTTGTTCCTTTTTTCCGGTTTCGAGATTAAGAATTCCTAAAACCCCTGAATTTTGCTAAAATCGAAACGAAAATATACAAACTCGCTCCGCTCAGACAGTGTATATTTTCGTTTCAACGCTAAATTCAGGGGTTTTAGGAATTCTTAATCTCTGCACAGTCAAAATATCCACAGACGATTTCCCATTGTTTCTCTCCCCTCTTCCCTGGCTGATTTTCTCATTTTGTTATAAATGACATTGAATGTGCTGGATATCGATAAAATAAGAAATCTGTCTGGAAAACTTTTTATTTCCACGTTCTTGGATTTGTGTTAGAATGGCAATGGTCATTAAGAAAAATTACAGTAGGAGTATGATTCGTTGTGAATAATGAATACGATAATGAAAGATTTTTTGAAGAATACGCAAAAATGTCTCGCAGCAGAGATGGTTTGAGCGCTGCCAGAGAATGGCATCAGTTAAAGATTCTCTCCCTGTTTCCTTAGCGTACCTTTTGCCACTACCTATCTAAATGACATTGAAGCAGGAGAGATTCTTTTTCTTTCGCGTATCAGGCATGCGAGTTTTTTTCAAGCACAACACAATGTAAGTGACAGAAAAAACAAATTATAGTATAATCACACAATTAGATGCAAGCTAAAAAATAAATTTTTTTTGATTTTACCATAAATCATCCGCCGGTAGCCGTATAGTAAATACAAGGCCAGGCAGAGAGGACATTATTATGAATGACCAGCAGTTTGAGCAGAATATTGGTCGAATCTGCAGAAATGACAAGGATGGTCTGAGGGATATTTATGAGGATTATTGTCCGCTGATCTATTCGGTTGTGTGGGAGCTTCTCGGCAGCCGGGAGGATGCGGAGGATGTAACCTCAGACTTTTTCATCCGATTGTGGGATATTGCAGGTACATATCGACCAGGAAAAGGACATCGGGCATGGCTGATCACGATCGCCCGCAATATGGCGATCGATTATCTGCGAAAAAGGAAGCGGGAGAGTCTGACTGCGGAGATTCCGGATTATCTGCAGACAGGGGAGGATTCCTGCGAGGAGCAGCTTTGCGAGAAACTTGGCCTTGAACAGGCATTGAAAACATTGAAAGAGGAAGAAAGGCAGATTGTCAATCTGAAGATTATGGGAGAACTGACCTTCCGGGAAATCGCCAGTATCTTGAAAAAACCTCAGGGTACTGTGGCGTGGTGCTACCGGACAGCGATTCGGAAATTGAGGGAGGTGCAGTTATGATGGACGAAAAACGATTGGAACAAGAATACAGGAGTCTGAAATGTCAACAGGCACCAGATCTCTGGAACCGAATTGAGAGAAATCTGCAGGAACACCCAGAGAGAGAGACGGAAGCAGAAATCAATGTCAAAGAAAGGTTAGGCAAGGGGAATCAGGAATCGATTCGTTTGTCGAGGCGCCAGATCTATGCTATGGCGACAGCGGCGGCAGCGATGCTGGTGTTGTTGGTAGCAGCGCCAGGGTTGATGGAAGGGAGATTGAAAAAGACCAGCGAACCGTTGCAGATGGCGAATATGGCCGAAACATTGGAGGCAGCGCCAGAAGCGGCGGCGGTAGAAACAGCGGCAGAGTCTGAAGAGATGATGGCAGCCGGAAATGCAGAGTTACAGGCTGATACGACAGAGAACAAAGTCGAAGCAATAGCGGAGGAAAATCAGCCGGATGCTGTGTCGAGGGCGGCAAAAAATGGCGCATCCTCCAAAGTTTTGCCAGATGGCGTTCTGACGAGTGACCAGTTGTTGCTGGCAAATTATCAGCCGATGTCCCTTCCGGAAAACGCGGTGACTATGGCAGAGGATTCTCAGTATTTTTCGGAGGATATTTTAAGAGATACCGAGTTGCTTTGCGGCGGGACAGTTATGGGTGTATCACTGGAGCAGGACACTTCGGGAAAGTCTGTGAAGGTGGTCTATGAGATGACACTGGATCAAGTTTATTTTGCGGAGGATTATACAACAGGGATGGAAACAATTACGGTGAAGAGCCCGATTGTCAAAACAGAGGGAGATGAGGTGTATATTTTGTATCAGCTTCAGCTGGGTGGAACCTACCTGCTACCTCTGCATAGATCCGATCAGGACTGGGAACTTTTATATCCTTTTGCACCACAGATTCAGGTGACTGGGGATGGGGCATATCTGTTCCATACGGGATATGTAAGTTTGATAAGCGAGGATACGTCCGTGGTGATTGGCAGGCCGGAAGGCAATAATGATTATTTTTATGACCGAATGGTTCTGCGCAGAGATGAGAATTTCCTTTCCGATCTCTTAAAGTTGGTGGAGCATTGAATGGATTGCTGCAGATATTTTTTAAATCAATATCCTGTATGCAGGGAAGAGGGAGGAGAATTTTATGAAGAAAAAAGTGCAAAAATTATCGGGGTGGCTATTGGGAACTGGAATATTGGCAGTGGCAGGACTAATGAACGGATGTGGAGCTTCTTCTGGAATGGCAACAGAGACGACAACGGATACCGTTTGTACATCAGGGAATGCGGATGCCGGAGGTTATGAAACGGAGGCGGCTTATGAGGCTGGGGATATGGCTGCTAGTGAGACAATGGCAGCCGGAGATATGGAGAATGAGTGGAACGTTGCTGGGGCCCCAGGAAATGATGCAGGCAAATCATCAGCTGCTATGGCAGACAAATACCGACAGGCTTATGAGCCGGAGAATTTTAATACGGAAGAATATAGTTACATTTCAGAAAATGGATATAAAAGTGTGATGGAGGATCCATTGTCAACATTTTCGGTGGATGTAGATACGGCTTCCTATGGGAATATCCGGCGGATGATTCGTGCCGGCGGCAGCATTCCCGCGGATGCTGTGCGGATTGAGGAATTGATTAATTATTTTGACTATGATTATCCACAGCCCAAGGATGGGGAGCCGTTTGCGGTGACTACGGAATATGGGGATTGTCCTTGGAATGAGGAACACCGTCTGCTGATGATTGGCTTGCAGGCAAAAGACATCGATTTTGAGGATCGTCCAGCATCGAATTTTGTGTTTTTGCTGGATGTGTCGGGATCGATGTATGCGGATGATAAGTTGCCGCTGGTGCAAAAAGCCTTTGCCATGCTGGCAGAGAACCTGACAGCTAACGATCGGGTATCTATTGTTACTTATGCCGGTTATGAGTCGGTAGTATTGGACGGTGTGTCTGGCAGTGAAAAGGCAAAGATTGTCGCTGCCTTAGAGGATTTGGAGGCAGGAGGTTCGACGGCTGGGGAAGCTGGGATTCAGAAAGCGTATGCGCTTGCGGAGAAGAACTTTATTCCGGGAGGCAACAATCGAGTGATTCTGGCTACGGATGGAGATTTGAATGTAGGGATCAGCAGTGAGAGCGGGTTGACCCGTCTGATTAAGGAAAAGAAGAAAAGTGGCGTCCATCTATCGGTACTGGGAGTTGGTACCGGCAATATCAAAGATAATAAAATGGAAGCGATGGCGGACAACGGTGACGGTAATTATAATTATTTGGACAGTCTTTATGAGGCCAAGAAAGTTCTGGTGGATGAGATGGGTGGCACACTAATTACCGTGGCGAAGGATGTCAAGATTCAGGTGGAATTCAACCCGCAGTATGTGTCTAGTTATCGTCTGGTCGGATATGAAAACCGTTTGCTGAGAAATGAAGACTTTCATAATGATAAAGTAGATGCTGGAGAGATCGGGGCTGGGCATACCGTTACCGCGCTGTATGAGATCATTCCGGGAAAAGGGGGAGGCCAGACACTCAAGTATCAACAGGCAGGGGAACCGGTGGGAAGCACGGAGCTTTTGACGGTGAGCCTGCGTTACAAAGCGCCGAATGGCGATACGAGCAAATTGATGGAGCATCCGGTGGAGGCAGATAGCTATCACCAGGAAATGTCAGATAATCTGCAGTTTGCCTCGGCGGTGGCGGAGTTTGGCATGGTGCTTCGGGATAGTGAGAATAAGGGGAAAGCCAGTCTTGAGCATGTGATGGAATTGGCAGAACCCTGCGTTAAGGCAGATTCGGACGGCTACCGCAAAGAGTTTTTGCAGCTAGTGCAGCAGGCGGAGGAGCTGGGAATTCGTTGAGAGCTTGGGAAAAGGGAAAAGTAAAAAAATATCGCAGAAATACGATAGTACAGTGTTCTGATTGTGGATTATTCAAGGATAATGGTGTTGGCGTTTGCCGCTAGATGGGAGTATATTGTGGGTGACAGGAAGTGTTTCTGTCACCCATTTTATTTATAGTGGACATATGATAAAATATTAGATTCAGGTTAAGAAAAGGGAGGTAACGAAGGCGTTACAAGATACACAACCGAACACTCGGGGACGAATGATTCGTTTGTGCTTTTTGTGTACTCTTCGCAGAAGAAAAAGCAATGGCTACCAGGGAAATTCAGAACCCAATTTTGAGAAAGCTGGCGGAATACGGGGTGATTACCATGAGTATTTGGATCATGGTGATCGGAATCTATTTTTTTAAGTTTCCGAATAATTTTGCATTTGGTGGTGTGACTGGTTTTTCGACAGTAATTGCAAAAATCACCAGATTTTCGGCAGGCGATTTTACATTTTTTGTCAATACCGCATTGCTGGTATTAGGATTTCTGTTTTTGGGAACCGATGTAGGAGTGAAAACAGTTTATGCCAGTATGTTGATGTCATTTAGTCTCTCGGCTTTAGAGCGTTTGTGTCCGCTTCGTGGACCATTGACCCAGGAACCGTTGCTGGAACTAATTTTTGCTATTTTCTGTCCGGGATTTGGTTCGGCAGTGCTGTTTAATATCGGCGCTTCTAGCGGAGGTACGGACATTGTTGCCATGATTCTCAAAAAGCATACTAGTATGAACATCGGAACTGCCCTTTTGGTAGTGGATGTGACTTCAGTAGTGATGGCGTTTTTCGTGTTCGGTCCAACAACAGGGTTGTTTTCCATTTTAGGATTGATGGCGAAATCGCTGGTTATTGACGATGTGATCGAAAATATGAATTTGTGTAAATGCTTCAATATCATTTGTGATAATCCGCAGCCGATTTGTGATTTTATTATCAATGAGTTGCATCGCAGTGCGACGACATACCGGGCTGAAGGGGCATTTACACATCATGATAAGACCGTTATCATGACTACCATGAAACGGGTGCAGGCAGTAAAATTGCGCAATTATATCCGCAAGGTGGAGCCGTCGGCTTTTATTCTGATTTCGAATTCCAGTGAGATTATAGGAAAGGGATTTTTGAACAACTAAGAAGAAACACGTCTGAGTTCTCCAGCATATAATAAAGCAGCACAAGTGGTATGATTCTGCTTGGCAAGGAGGATTGGATATGCGGTGGAAAAGAAAAAAATTGGCTGTGGCCGGGCAGTCTGCAGAAGCCGAAGGACAGTGGCTGACGGAGAGCCCGGCACAGCGGGAATATCAGGAGAAGGAGCGGCTTTACCGGAGAAATGTGACGGTTTGTCGGGCAATGCTGCTAGTGCTCTTGTTGGCCATATGGGAACTCTGTGCAAAGCTGGGGATCGTGGATGACTTTATTTTCAGCTCTCCTTCCCGAGTGTTTTTTTGTTTTTGGGGGATGGTGCAGGATGGGAGTATTTTGGGACATATTGGTATCACTTTGTTTGAGACGTTGGTAAGTTTTGGACTGGTTGTGGCGCTGGGTCTTTTGGTGGCAGTGGCGCTTTGGTCCAGCCGCAGTATTTCAGCTGTGTTGGAGCCTTACTTGGTGATGCTGAACAGTTTGCCGAAATCCGCTCTGGCGCCAATGTTGATTGTCTGGCTGGGCAATCATGTGCACACGATTGTGGTGGCAGCAGTTTCGGTGGCAGTATTCGGCTCTATTTTGACTCTGCACAATGGTTTTTTGTCCATGGATGAAGATAAGATCAAACTGATTCGCTCTCTGGGGGGAACTAGGCGGGATGTCCTGACAAAAGTGCTGCTTCCTGGCTCCGTACCCTTGATTATCAGTAATATGAAAGTCAATATTGGTTTATGTTTAGTAGGGGTAATTATTGGGGAATTTTTGGCAGCCCAGCGGGGATTGGGGTATCTGATTATTTATGGGAGCCAGGTATTTAAGCTGGATTTGGTAATGATGAGCATTGTACTTCTTTGTATTTTGTCAGCTCTGTTATATCAGGGAATTGCGTGGCTGGAGAAAAAGGTTTCATAAAGAAGAATAATAGCACAGACAGCAAACCAGTCTACAATAAAAGCGAGGCAGATTCGGTATTTTGAGATTTCTGCCTCGTTTTTTGCGATATGACTTTTGAAATTTTTTAATCTAAAGAAGCGAATTCCGGTAATTATACCCATTCATACTTTCCGCGTTCTCCGACATGATAGAAATCAGCATAATTGATGGAAAAAATATCTTTTTTGATATTACGGATATCGATCTGATTCTTGATCAGGTATTGCCAGATGCCAGCGCCGGCGATATTGCCTTGCAGGAGAACACCTTGAACCTTTCCGTTCTTTAAAAGAATCCGCTGATAGATTTTGCGGTCTTCACGGATGTGGACCTCGTCGCTTTCTTCGGCGAGAATTCTTCCGACACAAAGGGTCACCAGACCAAAGAAATTTATGGTATTTTTGATAGCGTAGGTATCAGTGTATTCTGCCGTCACGCCGCACATGTTTTTGCCCGCAATACGTCCCTGGTCCGCAGCGTTGGGCCAAATTCCGGAGAGCCCGGTGATGTCACCAGCAGCAAAGATGTCGGAAACAGAAGTTCTCATAAAGGAATCTACCGTGACGCCACGCCCGCAGGCGATACCGCTGCCCTCTAAACAGGCAAGTGCCGGACGGACGCCGGCGGCGACAATGATGAGGTCACAGGGCAATTCTTCGCCGTTGTCTAAAATAATCTTGTGAATCTTGCCATCTGTTTCACATACGGCTTCGGAGGCTTTTCTTCCCAAGACAAAGCGGACACCAGCTTTTTCGAAAGCAGTCTGATAAGCGCCGGCGGCGTGGGCGTCGAGCTGTACTGGCAGAATACGATCCGCCATCTCGACAACCGTCAGTTTTTTCCCTCGTTCGAGCAGACCGTAAGCGGCATCTAAGCCGACTAATCCGGAGCCGATCACTAGCACACGTTCAGCGGTTTCAGCTTCTCGCACGATCGCCTGTGCATCGGAAAGGTTGCGAAGTCCGTAGACATTGGAGGCTTTTCGCAGTTCGCCTACAGGAGGGATGAAGCTGTCAGCCCCGCCGGCAAGAAGCAGCCGGTCATAGGAGACGGTCTCACCGGTTTCCAATAAGAGATTTTTATCTTCGGGACAGAGCTTCTGCACTCGGATGCCCTTTTGCCATGCAATCTGGTATTTTTGAAAAAAGTCTTTTTCCGTGAAATCCAGACCCTTTTCATCGCGTTCTCCGGCAATGAACTTATGGAGCATGCAGCGGGAGTGGACATGGATATCTGTGGAAATCATCCGGATTTCTCCGGCGCCATCTTGTTGGCGAATGGTCTTGGCAGCTTCAACTCCGGCGATACCAGCACCAATAATTACATATTTCATCCCTTTACACCTCCTCTACATGGATTGCCTTTTTGGGGCAGGATTTGACACAGGATGGTTCTCCGCCCGCGTTGACACAGAAATCGCATTTGATGATTTTACTCTGAGTCAAGGTGTCTGGCTTTAAGACGCCAAAGGGGCAGTTCATGACACACATAAAACAGGAGCCACACCGGGTTTCATCATAGAACACATGACCACTCTCCGGATCTTTGTACAGAGCGCCGCTCATGCAGGATTTGACACATTCCGGTTCGTCGCAGTGGCGGCAGAACAGAGGCTTGTAATGTCCTGCTGCGTCTTTGAGAATAAAGTTCCGGGATTCATTGGTCGGGTCGGTTAAATCCAGATCATAGATCGTGCCGGGTTTTTCCCGATGTGCCTGCATACAAGCGGCAGAACAGTTTTTACAGCCATCACATTTCTCGTATTCTACCAGGATGCGTTTCATATTTGCCACCCCCTTTCTATATCTTCAGTCCCTGACGCTTTTCCTGTATAATGCCTTCCAGGATATCGGCAGATTCCCGGGCATCGCCATTGATAATCACTTGTCCGCCGGTCAGTGACTTCATGTCTTCGGTGAGCACTTTGACAGCAACCTTGCTGCCGGTCACAAAAGGCGGCAGTCCTAAATGCAGAGGCAATCCCAAAGCGAGGCCATAGCAGCCGTCTGCCAGTGCCTGCTCCTCTAGCCATTGTGCGGCAGAAAGCACCAAAGGTAATTGGGGCAGATCTACATGCAAAGCCTCGGCTAACTCGGTAGCCACGATCTCTAGGCGGCCAATTGCCAGGCAGGGGCCGAAATTGAGCACTGGCGGAATCCCTAACTTTTCGCAGACAGCACGCAGCTTTGGTCCGGCAAACTGTGCGGCTTCTGGTGTCATCAATCCACAGTTTTCGATGCCGCCTGAAGAACAACCAGCAGTCAGAACAAGGATATCTCTGGCAATCAGTTCACGAACAAGGTCAACAGTCAGTACATCATGGCCGCCGGCAGTCAGGTTGGAGCAGCCGACAACTCCGGCCACGCCCTTGATATCGCCAGATACAAGCAAATCGATCAAAGGCTGCCAGTTTCCGCCAAGGAATTGTTTTAAAGAAATCTCGCTGACGCCGGTCAGGGTATTTTCGTTGCCATGTTCAGGCAGCAGATTCAACGTGACCTGGGAACGGCGGGTCTGATAAGCAGCAACGATCTCATCAATGATTGCATCGGTCACTGCCGGGCGATTCTCAAAGTCGAATTCCTTTAATTCGGCGTTGGCTTTTTTGGCGACATTGTCGATGCAGATTTGTTTGATCTGCAGTTGGTCACAGATTGGCTCGATGCCGGGAAGGGTACAGTTAAACTCTGAGATCACCGCATCAATACCTCCAGTAGCAAGAATTGCTTCACTGGTATAGTTATTGCCGGCATGTCCGTCAAAAATCTCAGTATAATGAGCGCCGCGCAGTTGTAGATCCTGTCCGACACAGGTACAGCCTACCAGCTTAAAGCCCTTAGCACCAGATTTTTTTGCTTTTTCTATGATCTCTTCATCGGTTAGGCGATCCTGCAAAAAGGTGAACATCGAATGTTGGTGGCCAGTGATCATGATATTGATATAATCGGGATCAATGACCCGTAAGCCGACTGGAGCAAGACGGATCTGGGGTTCTCCCAACACAATGTCGTTGAGAAGATTGGTCAGTACTAGGCCATGAATGCCAGTCGAAATCCCTAGCTTCAGACAGTCAAGAAGCATATTGACTGGATCAGAGTTGAGATTGGTGGAGCATTTGACGACTCCATGGAATACTTCAGATTTAGCACCGCCTGGCAGGATGCCCAGTTCTTTCCATCTCTCATAGCGGGGGGCATAAGACAGTTTTTCAGTCAGCGCCATCTTCTCGTATTCTGGCAGGTATAAATCCCGCAAGACAGCGTCGGCTACGGCCTCTGCACGCGCATGGATATCCTCTATTTCAATGCCAAAGAGGTTGGCCAAGCGGTTTAAAGTGTTAAGTCCCTTGATTTCACCTTTCGTTCTAGCGACATTTTTTACATTGAGCGCCGTATTTTCGACGACATGAATGTAACAGCCAGAGCCGGAAGCCACTGCCCGTAGCAGATTTCGAGTGACGATAGTGTCTGCATTGGCACCGCAGATTCCGCGAGGGGATTCCGGTGTAATCCGACAGGGACCATTTGCGCAAAGACGACAACAAACACCTTGAAGGCCGAAGGCACATTTCGTGCTCTGGCTTTCTACGCGATGGTGGGATGTCTCCATGGGGAGTGATGCGATATATCCCTCCAACGGTTTGTCCGCACTTTTGCAGGTACTGCATCCATAGCATTGATTCATACTGACTACCTCCTTTAAAAATTATCTAACCAGGATCCTCTGCTTTTCTGGCAGGAGAGCATCCTCACTGCATCCATAGCGCTCTAGGTAGCGGAAAAAAATATATTCGCAAACCAAGCATAATTGCAATCGGGAGCGAATTTCGATATTGGATTTTACAAAATAGGTAGAATTCACATAAATGTTCTCGTCTGCCATATCACTTAAGGTATTGCTTCCCAAATTGGTGACGGACACGATGGTGGCGCCTCGACTTTTGGCCATGTTGGCAGCAGCAATCACTAAGCTGGTCTCCCCAGAGACCGATATGGCGACAACCAGATCTTCTGCAGTCATTTGTTTAGCGCTGATATTCATCAGGGAACTGTCATCATACCAGAATGCCGGCTTGCCGATCACCTGCAGTCGTTTCACAAATTCGGCAGCCACTGTTCGACTACTGCCGGCAGCATAGAATTCTACTCGGCGACAATGGTGAATTTTTTCCAAGAGCCAGTCAACCGTATCTTCTTGAATCAACTGAATGGTCTTATGTACATCTTTTAAAAAGTCTGTGGAATGATGCGTTTTTGTTTCCTCTTTTCCATTTTGAAAGAGTTCCACCTTCAGAGCCGCTTTGAATTCGGAAAAACCACTGAATCCTAACTTCTTGCAAAACCGGATTACGGAAGCAGGTGACGTGTACAGTTCATCAGCCACCTCCTGCACTTTCATTCCGGAAATCCGCTTATTATTTTTGATGCAATAAGATAGAATTTCATTGTCACCCTTGTTTAGCAGATGGGTATTTTCTGCAATCCGATTGTAAAAATCCATAACACGATCTCCCAAAACCAAAATATTATTCATAAAATGAAATTATTTCAACATCCGCACATCCTGCCAAAAGACTTTCAATCTATTCACAAAATCGTGTGCAACGTTTATGATGTTTATAGTTATTATAACTAATAAAAAAAGCGCGCGCAACAAAAAAATACGAAAAGTGACAAAAAGTATTGGATAGGAAAGGGGTATTATTATGGTAGGTTTTAAAGTAGTAATCGTTGGCGGCGGTTCCAGTCACACTCCTGGTATCATTCAAAGTTTAGTGGGAAATCTGGATCGTTTTCCGCTTCAGAAGCTGGTGCTTTATGACATTGACCCAGACCGTTTGGAGCTGGTTGACACCCTCTGCCAATCTTTGATTGCAAAGCTGGATCCGGCGTGCGTTTATTTTACTACCACAGATCCCAAGGAGGCATTTACGGACATTGATTTTGCCTTTGCCCAGATTCGCCAAGGTGGTTTAAAAATGCGTGAGAAGGATGAGAAAATTTCCTTGGAGTTTGGTGTGGTGGGACAGGAGACCTGCGGTCCCGGTGGTATGGCTTACGGTTTGCGTTCCATTCCTGGTGTATTCCAAGTGATTGACGATATTCGCACTTATGCACCGGAAGCCTGGATTATTAATTATTCCAATCCGGCAGCTATCGTGGCGGAGGCTACCCGCCGTCAGTATCACAATTACAAGATTTTGAATATTTGCGATATGCCGGTGGCAATCATGCTGTCCTTTGCCAAGATGTTGGGTCTAGAAAAATATAATGACTTAGATCCTGTGTACTTTGGGCTGAATCATTTTGGATGGTGGACGAAGCTCTTTGATAAAACTGGCGAGGATAGGATGCCGGAATTAAAGGAGAAGATCATGCAGTTTGGTCTGGCAGCTTCCCATGACAAGCATCACTCTGACCCTTCCTGGCGTCACACTTGGGAGAATTTCAAGGAAATCCTCACCGATTTTCCGGAATTTCTGCCCAACACCTATTTGCAGTATTATCTATATGCAAAAGAGTGTGTGGAGACCAGTGATCCCAACTATACCAGAGCGAATATGGTGATGGACGGACGGGAAAAGGATATGTATGATCAGGTTCGTTTGATCAAAGAAAGTGGCGGTACCCATGAGGTCAATTTGAATCTATTTAACGCATTTGGTGACTTTATTGTAGATGTGGCTTGTTCCATTGCCTATAACAATGCAGATCGATATCTGGTGATTGTGGAGAATAACGGTTCTATCCCAGCATTGCCAAACGATGCCATGGTGGAAGTGCCTTGTTATCTGCGCAAATGGGGTCCGGAGCCAGTGGTTATTGGGGAGATTCCTCAGTTCCACTTAGGTATGATGCAGCAGCAGTTGGCAGCCGAGAAACTGATTGTGGATGCTTACTTTGAGAATTCCTATCAGAAAGCTCTGGAGGCGTTTACCATGAACAAGACCGTTCCGTCAGCCAAGATAGCCAGAAAGATTCTCGACAAGATGATTGAAGCTAACAAGGGTTATTGGCCGGAATTGAGGTAAGGAGGCGCTTATGAAAGAAAAATTTTCCTTCTCCCAGTTTCAGAAGCTGGGCAAGGTGCTTATGACACCAGTTATGATCATGCCCATCGCCGGAATCTTGGTAGGTATCGGATCGGCTTTTACCACCAAGAATATCGTAGAATTGATGCCGTTTTTGGGCGCCACCTATGTTCGGCTATTCTTTAATCTTTTAAAGGCTATGGGAAATACAGTCAATTCCTACCTTCCCATCATCTTTGCGGTTTCCGTGGCCGTGGGTTATGCCAAAAAGGAAAAGGGTATTGCTGCTCTCTGTAGTGTCATTGGTTTTTTGGCCATGAATAATGTGATGAATGTGCTTCTCACCGGTCTGGGTAAACTGGATCCGTCTGCTATGACTACCGGACAGTCTATGGTCATGGGGATTGCCTCCCTAGATACAGGGGTGTTTGGCGGCATCTTGGTGGGACTTTTAGTGGCAAAATTACATAATAAATATTACAATATTCAACTGCCGCCGATTCTGGGAATCTTTTCAGGAACGAAATTTGTGCCTATGGTTACTCTTCTCGGCTGTTCGGCTCTGGGGTTTGTGATGGCATTTGTTTGGCCGATTGCCCAGAACGGCTTGACTCTGATGGGACAGCTGATTTATAATACCGGCGCGGCCGGAAGCGTGATTTATGGGTTAAGTGAGCGCGCGCTTTTGCCTTTTGGTTTGCATCATTTTATTTACACTCCGTTCTTCTTTACAAATTTGGGTGGTTCCATGACCATCGACGGCAATGTGGTGGAAGGAGCGTTAAACATTTACAATGCGATTCTGGCTTCTCCAGATACTATGTTCGATATCAACATTTCTCGTTTTGTTATGAACGGAAAGGTGATTTTCGCCATGTTCGGTATGCCGGGTGCTGCGCTGGCTATCTATCAGACGGCAAAGCCGGAGAAAAAGCAGCAGGTAAAAGCACTATTGATTGCAGCAGTGATTCCATCTATTTTCACAGGAATTACCGAGCCTATTGAGTATTCTTTCTTATTTGTAGCGCCCTTGTTATTTGTGGTTCATGCTGGATTTGCCGGATTGGCTTATCTTTTAACTTACTTGTTTCAGGTAAACATTCCTGGGCCTAGTGCTTTTGGCGGCCCCTTCCTTAGTACTATTTTCAATGGTATCATGCAGTCGGGCAAAGGTTCTAACTGGATTTGGGTATTTATCTTGGGTGCGATTTTCTTTGTGTTATACTATGGAACATTCCGGTTTATGATTCTGAAGTTTGACTATAAGACTCCTGGACGAGAGGCGGATGAGGAGGAAGTCAAGCCCTTGGGCGGGAAAAAGGTCAGCGATGATATTCTGAATGTGATTATCGCCGGTCTGGGCGGTGCAGATAATATTTTAAATGTGGATGCCTGTTTTACTCGGCTGAGAGTCAAGGTCAAGGATAAGGCATTGGTTATGTCAGACAATGAGTGGAAATCCCAGACAGGAGCCAACGGGGTGGTGAGTGTCAACGACGGGGTACAGATTATCTATGGCACCAAGGCTGATATCTATAAAAATAATATTAAAAATCTTTTGGGGATGGAGTAAATAAATATAGATGTTTGGTAAAGGCATCCGGTTCGGAAATTTTTCCGGCCGGGTGTTTTTGCTGGAGGAAATCTCTTTTCCATAGGGGTGGTCAAGAAAAAGTTAAGGAAGAAGAGCGTTGAAAGTTTTCGTGCCTTGTGGTAGACTGGAAAGAATTGACGGATATAGATATAAAAATGAAAAAGAGCAGGAGGTACTTGATGAAAAAATTTATGGAGGAGTTCCGCGCATTTGCTTTACGGGGAAATGTGATGGATATGGCGGTAGGTGTGATTATCGGAGGCGCTTTTTCTGGAATTGTTACATCGCTGACGGATAATTTTATTAATCCGATTTTGAATATGTGTACGGGTCATGAGATGTATTCTTTGCAGGATATGGCCGGGTTTGTGTCAGCGTTTTTGTCATCCGTAGTGAATTTTTTCATAATGGCATTTATTTTGTTTTGCTTGATGAAGGTAGTAAACAAAGCGGCTGGTCTGGGAAAAAAGAAGGAGGAAGAGACGCCTTTAGCAGCTCCTGCGGTTAAGATATGTCCGTTTTGCAAAAGCGAGATTTCTGTGGAGGCAACACGCTGCCCATTTTGTACTTCCGAGATATTAAAAGAAGAATAATCCAGATAAAAAGAGGCGGGAGCTGTCTGTCCCAGACAGGCGTCCCGCTTTTTATAATGGTTATTATTCCTGTTCCTTTTGGAGCTGCTCCCATACGAGATTAAAATACACGGAAAATTCCGGGGCATTTCTGCGCTTTAAGGGACTGTTATATTCCGGAGGAAAATTTATAGGAAGCAAACTTTTTATTCGTCCAGGACGATGAGAAAGGATAATGATTCGGTCTGCCACGCTGATGGCTTCGGACAAGTCATGGGTGATTAATATGGCCGTTTTTTCGGCGCTACGAATGATACTGCTGATATCATCACATACAGATAATCGGGTCTGATAGTCCAAGGCAGAGAATGGTTCATCTAAAAGAAGCAGGTCCGGTTTTAAGGCCAGCGTACGGATCAAGGCCGCTCGCTGGCGCATTCCGCCGGAAAGTTCGGAAGGCCGGGCCTGCTCAAAGCCTCCCAAACCGTAGGCTTGTAGCATTTCAAAGAGATTTTGTCGCGTATGGTTATCAAGCTTTTTCTGGATTTCCAGTCCCAGAGCGACATTGCCATAGATATTACGCCATTCAAACAAGTGATCCTTTTGAAGCATGTAGCCAATGCCAGCATGTTCTTCTTCGACTGGAACCCCATCGATCCAAATAGAACCTTCTTCCGGCTGGATCAAGCCACAAAGAAGGGAGAGCAAAGTGGATTTGCCACAGCCGGACGGTCCGACTATGGCAAGAAATTCTCCTGTTGGGACCGTAAAGGATATATCAGAAAGGGCGGGAGTCTCGCCATCTGGTGTATGATAGGAATAATGAATCCCGCGGACCTCCAGTTTTGGTTTCATAGGTTACCTCCTAAAATCTGCCATATCCTAAAATATGAAAGGATAACAGGGAATGTGCTGGAACCCTTTTACAGGATTTCAATATACTGGATACAGGGAGGTGTGATATGAGTAATATTGTATTGATGGCTTTGCTTGCGACCTTGGGAACCTGGTCGGTGACAGCGTTAGGAGCGGCGACAGTGGTGTTTTTTCGCTCACCGAACCCGAAGGCACTGAATCTTATGTTGGGATTTGCTTCGGGAGTGATGATTGCTGCAAGCTTCTGGTCGTTGCTGCAACCGGCGATTGAACAGGCGGAACAGATGTCTGGTCTACCGGCTTATTTAGTGGCGACGATGGGATTTCTGTCAGGTGCTCTGTTCATGTGGGGTTCAGATAAAATTGTTTCTTATGCCCGCGGTCGGGTAAATCATTCGGTGGGAAAGGCAGATGAAAAATTAAACCGCATTATTATGCTTGTACTCTCTATTACTTTACACAATATACCAGAAGGGCTGGCAGTGGGGGTTGCTTTTGGTGCATTGCCAAAAGAAGGATACCTGATGGAAAGCCTGATGGGAGCGATAACGATTGCCGTCGGCATCGGACTGCAGAATTTTCCGGAGGGAGCGGCGGTATCGATTCCTCTCAGGCGGGAGGGATTTTCTAGAAAAAAGAGTTTCTTGTTGGGGCAGGCATCCGGAATGGTGGAGCCGATTGCCGGAGTCATCGGAGCGATGTTGGTCGTCTATGTGGAGGCAATTTTGCCGTATGCGTTGTCTTTTGCTGCCGGGGCGATGATATTGGTGGCAGTTCATGAGCTGATACCAGAATGTCAAAGAAATCAGAAAGCACAGCCATATTTTGCGACAATGGGAATTGTGACGGGATTTGCGACAATGATGCTGTTGGATGTGATGCTGGGATAGAGATATGGCGAGGAACGAGCAGTATTTGGCTGTGTTTACAGGAGGTTAAACGTTCCGTTCCTAAAGTCCTGAGCCAAATTCTGCCTGCTTTCTTTGGCGTTTTATGGAGTATTTCCCCTGTTGATAGCGCCCTTGCCATTTTTCATACCCCATGATACAATGACACCATCTGGAGAAAAAAGGAAAGGATTTTATGGCCATGAAGCGTCAGACAGAAGAGAAGAAAAATCAGATTACGGAAGGAAGAATCGGGAAACAGCTTTTGCTGTTCTTTTTTCCGATTTTGTTCGGAACTTTTTTTCAGCAACTGTACAATGCGGCGGATGCGATGATTGTTGGGCGCTTTGTAGGCAAAGAGGCGCTGTCAGCGGTGGCAGGTTCTACGGGGATGCTGACACAGATGGTGGTGGGATTTTTTGTTGGTCTTTCTTCGGGAGCTGCTGTGCTGGTATCACAATACTACGGGGCAGAACGAGAGGAGATGGTGGGCTATGCCGTCCATACTTTTATGGCGTTCAGTATTTTGGCAGGACTGGTGATGACTGGCCTGGGATTGATTTTGACACCGTGGATGTTGGAGGCGATGGGAACGCCGACGGAAGTGTTGGATATGTCGATTCTCTATCTGCGCGTTTATTTTGGCGGCATTGTCGGAAACCTGATATACAATTCAGGAGCGGCGATTCTGCGAGCAGTGGGTGATTCCAAGCGACCGCTATATTTTTTGATCAGTAGCTGTTTGATCAATATTGTGCTGGATGTGCTGTTGGTGGTGATTTGCGATCTGGGAGTGCTAGGGGCGGCTTTGGCGACAATTTTATGTCAGGCTATGAGTGCAGTGATGGTGATTGTCGCTTTGATGCGGACAAGGGATATGCATCACTTAGAGTGGCGTCAGGTACGCATGGATTCGCGGATGCTGCAGCGGATGGTACGGATTGGTTTTCCGTCGGGATTACAGTCGGTAATGTATGGTATTTCCAATGTGATTATTCAGTCGGCAATTAACTCTTTGGGAACGAATTCGGTGGCTGCCTGGGCTGCTTACAGTAAGATAGACAGCATTTTCTGGATGGTAGTCAGCGCTTTTGGAATTGCTGTGACTACCTTTGTCGGGCAGAACTTTGGGGCCGGAAGAATGGAACGGGTTCGGGGTGGTATCCGAAGTTGTATGGCGATGACGCTGGTCTCTTCGGCTGTACTGTCAGTGGTTGTTTTTAACTGGGGAATCTATGGATTCGGATTATTCACCTCGGATCAGGAAGTGGTGACTATCGGTGTGGCGATGATGCGTTATCTGTCGCCGCTGTATGTAACTTACGTGTCGATAGAGATTCTTTCTGGTGCTTTGCGGGGAGTGGGAGATTGCTGGATGCCGATGCTCTTATGTTGTGGAGGCGTCTGTGTATTGCGGGTTTTTTGGGTGTTGGTGGCAGTGCCATTGAAACGGGATATGTATACGATTATGTTTAGCTATCCGTTGACCTGGGTGGTGACGACGATTTTGTTTGTGGTATATTATTTCTTCTTTAGTCAATTAAAGAAGAAACCGTAAAGGGCAATGAGTGTTGAAAAGAAAGGGTTATTAGGGGGAAAAGATTTAAATGAGAATTTTTATCAATAAGCCATCTTGACTTTTTATTCCGTTCGTGTATAATAATCATGAAAATGATAATCGGTTTCAAAATATTAAAACAGAAAGGAAGTGCGTCTGATGCCGTTATCGATGATGGAACAAGGGGATGTCAGGAGTATTATGGAGTTTCGGGGACAGGAAGAGATGAAACGCCATTTGCAGGATCTGGGATTTATGAAAGGTGAGAAGGTCCGTGTAGTGGAAGAGAATCCTGGCGGGATGATTCTGGTAGTTAAGGGAGTGAAAATCGCTCTCAATCGTGCTCTGGCAAACCGGATTATCGTGACAGATTAGACGTATATCAGGGAGGAATAAAATGACGTTGAGAGATCTAAAACCGGGACAGGAGGGGGTTGTGGTAGCGATTGCGGCTGCCGGTTCCATGAAACGGAGAATTATGGATATGGGAATTACTCCAGGAGTAAAGATGCGGGTGATCAAAGTGGCCCCGTTTGGAGATCCGATCGAGGTGAATGTCAGAGGCTATGAACTGAGTCTTCGGAAAGAGGAAGCGCAGCAGATTGAGATGAGATAGGCGGCGTTTTTCTTTTGACAAATGGTTAGCAAATGCTAATCGATGATGGCTGGTTTTATAAAAAACGGAATTCAGGAGAACAAAAGGAGAAATAGAGTGATGAATATGACAATTGCATTGGCCGGGAATCCCAACTGTGGAAAGACTACACTGTTTAATGAGTTGACTGGTTCGAAGCAGCATGTGGGCAACTGGCCTGGCGTTACGGTAGATAAAAAGGAGGGGGTATACAGAAAAAATAAGGAGGTAATGATTCTGGATCTTCCAGGTACTTATTCCCTGTCTCCGTATTCGGCAGAAGAAATTGTGGCACGGGATGCGATCGTCAAAGATCGGCCGGATGTGGTAATTAATATTGTGGATGGTACCAGCGTGGAACGGAATCTGTATTTGTCATTGCAGATTATGGAGACAGGGATTCCGATGGTGATAGCTCTCAATATGATGGATGAGGTGGAGGCACGCGGGGATAAAATCGACTGTGAAGAGCTGTCAGAGCTGTTGGGAATGCCTGTGATACCTGTTGTGGCTAGAAGTGGAAGAGGATTACAAACTTTGATGGAGGCGGCGATTGCGGTTGCTGAGGAGCATCGAAAACCAAAACCGTCGGAATGGTTTGACAATGAACTGAAAAGTACTATAATAGAGATTGCCGAATGCTTGGGGGATGGTGATCTGGATGAAAGATTATGGAAAGCAATCAAATTGTTAGAAAATGATGACGTGGTGGCAAAGTCCATTGAGGAGGCTAAGGCGGATTCGGTGAGGAAGCTTATCGAAGTCGCGAACAAAAGTATGGGAGGAGATGTGGAGGCAACGATTGCCGATGATCGCTATCAGTACATAGGAAAACTTATAAAGCAATGTGTACGTAAAGCGCAGCGGGAACATGTGGAGACACGGTCAGATAAGATAGATAAGATACTTACTAACCGGATTTTGGCGCTGCCGGTTTTTGCGGCTGTGATGTATGTGATGTTTGCCTGCACCTTCAGTGAAAATTTTCTGTTTGTTGAGGGACTGCAAAGTCCTGGTAAATGGTTGGAAGGAATGGTGGGTGATTTGTGGGGGCTTTTTGCCGATAGTGTGTCTGGTGCAGTGGAGGGAATGGGCGCTTCCGAGTGGGCGGTAGGGCTGGTGACAAGTTGTTTGGATGGGGTCGGTTCCGTTGTTGGATTCCTGCCTTTGGTGCTGGTGTTATTTTTACTTCTGTCGTTTTTGGAAGACAGTGGTTATATGGCGCGTGTGGCCTTTGTGATGGATCGGATTTTTCGCCATTTTGGATTGAGTGGACGTTCTTTTATTCCCATGCTGATGGGCTTTGGATGTTCGGTACCAGCGCTGATGGCATCGCGGACACTGGAAAGTGATAAGGATCGCAAAATTACAATGATGATTACTCCATTTATGTCCTGTGGTGCTAAACTGCCGATCTATGCGATGTTCGCAGCGACATTGTTTACGGATAGCAATCAGACCATGATTGTATTTTCGATTTATATGTTGGGAATTGTGGTGGCAATTTTCGGGGCGTTGATTTTGAATAAATTTGCTTTTAAGAGTGATGTCTCCCATTTTATTATGGAACTGCCGCAGTATCGTGTGCCGACAGCTAAGAGTGTGATGATTCATGCCTGGGAGAAAGTGAAAGGTTTTGCCATGAAGGCAGGAACGGTGATTTTTGCCTCAACTGTGTTGATTTGGTTTTTGTCTAATTTTAACTTCAGTGGCATGTGTGACATGGAGGAGAGTCTGCTGGCGTCTATCGGCAATGGTATTAAATGGATTTTTGCTCCTCTGGGTTGGGCGGATTGGCGGGCTTCTGTGGGTGTGGTGACTGGTTGGATTGCTAAGGAGAATATTGTGGCAACATTTGGGCAGTTGTTTGGTGGGGTCAGTGATGAGATGGTTGAAGCTGTGATGGCCGGCGAAGAGGCGCTGCCAGCAATTGGGGAAGTATTTAACCGGGTTTCGGCTTATTCTTATATGGCTTTTAACTTGTTATGTATGCCATGCTTTGCAGCAGTAGGCGCCATAAAAAGGGAGATGGGTTCTTGGAAATGGACTTTGCGGGCTGTGGGTTTTCAAATGGCGACTGCCTATGTGGTAGCTTTGCTGATTAATATAGTGGGGAATTTACTTTTTTAGAAAACTAGTGTGTTGTCTGCATTTTGTTTTGATTACTGTCTGGTTTATTGAAAAATGGTCTGGGTAAGGGAGGAGCGGGCATATGTCATTGGAGAGAAAGAAGAATTATATTTTGGAAGAGTTAAGAAAGAACGGGTGTCGGATTACCAGTCAAAGACAGTTGCTGATTGATATTATTTTACAGGACGAATGCAGCAGTTGTAAAGAAATTTATTATCAAGCCAATAAAGTGGACGCTTCCATTGGTATGGCGACCGTGTATCGGTTGATGAAGACGTTGGAGGAGACAGGATTGATTCAGCGGAAAAACTTGTATCGGATTGATTATGAGGCATTAATCGTCGGTGCTTGAATGAGACAAATTTGAGAAAATAGAGAAACGGAGGATGGCTTATTTTCAGTCATTCTCTGTTTTGATCCATACTTTTTACCTCAATACCATTTCTCATTGCCTTTCTCCCCTCTTCCTTGGCGTACCTTTTGCCACCACGTATCTAAATGCCATTGACTTTTTACCCACTTCTTTTTTATGTGCAGAAAGAACTGGACGGAAGGTGAGATTTCGTATATGATAGTGGGGATGGAAGAAGACAGATGGTGTCGGGTATCGGGAAATGTTCGGCAGGAGGGGTTATGCACGAATCAGGAGAGAATTATTTGGAAACGATATGGATGTTGAAAGAGAAAACAGGAAGCGTGCGTTCCATTGATATTGCCAGGAAACTGAATTTCAGCAAGCCAAGTGTCAGTCGGGCCATGGGGATTCTGCGGGAAAGTGGCTATATCACCATGGAACCGTCTGGTGAGATTCAGCTGACGGAAAGTGGGAAAGTGAAAGCGGGGGAGATTTATCGGAGGCATTGTCTTCTGACCGCATTTTTGAAGGAAGTGGCTGGGGTGTCGGAACAGATGGCGGAGGAAAATGCCTGTCGGATGGAGCACATTCTGGATCAGGCGGTAGTGGAGGGGATTCATCAGTTCATGGAGGAGCGGGAGAGCGGGAAATCCGGTTGACTTTCTGCGAGTTCTGTGACAGAATTATGGATGAAAATTAGATATTTTCAGAAAAGAGGACAGAGATTATGACGAAAATTGATATTATTTCCGGTTTTTTAGGAGCAGGGAAAACCACTTTTATTAAAAAGCTTTTGCAGGAAGCGATTGCTGGAGAGCAGGTAGTGCTGATTGAGAATGAGTTTGGTGAGATTGGCATTGATGGAGGCTTTCTGAAAGATGCAGGAATCGAGATTCGGGAGATGAATTCCGGATGTATTTGTTGTTCACTGGTGGGGGATTTCGGGAAATCCCTGGAGGAAGTGCTGACAAAATATCGCCCAGATCGGGTGATTATTGAGCCATCTGGTGTGGGCAAGTTGTCGGATGTGATGAACGCGGTGCGCAATGTAGCCAGAAATCTGGAGGTTCGTTTGAATAGCGCGGTGACAGTGGTGGATGCCAATAAATGTCGGATGTATATGAAGAATTTTGGTGAGTTTTTTAACAATCAGGTGGAGAATGCTGGGACGATTGTATTAAGCCGTACAGATGTTGCTGAAAAAGGCAAGGTGAAGAAAGCGGCAGAGATGCTGCGTGAACGGAATGCTGCCGCTACAATTGTGACAACACCGATTGAGCATCTGGCAGGAATGCAGCTGCTGGAGTTGATCGAGAAGCCAGATACGATGATGGAGGATTTGCTGGCGCAGGCGAAAGCTGACTATGAACACCATCATCATGGCGAACACTGTAGCTGTGGGTGTGAGGGGCACAGTCATGAGCATGGAGAGCACAGTCATGAGCATGAAGGGCATAACCATGATCATGAGCATGGGGGACACGTCCATGAGCAAGGAAAAAACAATTATGAAGGGAATTGTGGATGCCATGACCATCACAGTCATGAGCATGAAGGACACCACCATGATCATCATGCGGACGACGTGTTCACCAGTTGGGGGCTGGAGAATGTTACATCTTGTGAGAAGAAGATGTTAGAGGAGATTTTGGAAGAGCTGGCTTATGGCAACCGTTATGGCGATGTGTTGCGGGCGAAGGGAATGGTGCCAGGCGAGAATCCGGGAGAGTGGTATTATTTTGATTTGGTGCCAGAGGAATATGAGATTCGGATTGGAGCGCCGGATTATACAGGCAAAGTATGTGTGATTGGTGCGAATCTGAAGGAAGAGGAGTTAAATCAAGCATTCGGTAATTAAGATAACTGGCACAATGTAATGGTTATAGCATAACAAGTGGGAAAGGTTGTGAGAAGAGATGGGACCAATGATTGCGGATGATATTACGCCAGTATTTTTGATCAATGGGTTTTTGGAGGCTGGAAAGACGGAATTTTTAACCTTTACCATGGAGCAGGAGTATTTTCAGACAGAGGGCAAGACACTTCTGATTGTCTGTGAAGAAGGGGATACCGAGTACGATCAGGAATTGCTTGATGAGACGCGAACCTCGATCGTATATGTCGAGGAATTCGAACAGATTTCGCCGGAGCGGCTGACAGAGCTGGAGCTTTTGTACAATCCAGAACGGGTGCTGATCGAGTGGAATGGAATGTGGAATCAGGATGATTTAAAGCTGCCGACAGACTGGATGATCTATCAGCAAATCACGATTGTGGATATGTCTACTTTTGAATTGTACGTGAAGAATATGAAGTCTTTGTTAGCGGCCATGGTACGAAATTCCGAGCTGATTATCTGTAACCGTTGTGATGGGATTGACGAGCTGGAGCGATATAAGCGGATGCTGAAATCCATGAATACCAAATGTGAGATTGTTTTTGAGGATGAAAATGGAGAAATTGATGAGTTGTCGGAAGAAGACTTACCCTATGATCTGAATGCTGAGGTGGTTGAGATTAGACCGGAAGCTTATGGTATCTGGTATATCGATTGCATGGACAAGCCGGAGCGCTATGTGGGTAAGGTGGTGGAGTTTGTTGCAATGGTGTTAAAGTCACCAGAATTTCCGAAAAATTATTTTGTACCGGGGCGGATGGCTATGACCTGTTGCGCGGAGGATATGACCTTTTTGGGCTATATTTGTAAGGCGAAAGAGGCGCGAAATCTTGAAACTAGGCAATGGGTGAAGGTACGCGCGAGGATAGCGTTAGAGTTTTGGAAAGATTATCATGGAGAAGGCCCTGTACTTTATGCGGAGCAAGTGATACCGGCGGAGGAGATTGCAGAGGTGGTACAGTTTGGCTAGGATCCGATAGACGAGAAAAGTTGATAAGAGTGAATAAAAGGACAGAACCACAGGAAATAAACATGGGTTTTGTCCTTTTAAAAATTTATTGGTTTGCTCAAACAGAAATATCAATGGAAACGCTTTCTGCTATAGCCACGTCTGCGGAAACACCGCCAATATCGGGAACAGCAGCGGAACCGATGTTCATAGAAGAGCCAATGCTGGTAGCAGAACCGGGCGATATGGCATTCATCATATCAGCGTATAGCTCGGCAGAAGAGTTTTTGGCATCCTCAGCCATTTCTTTATTAGCATAATTACGCTCATCCCGGCGGCGTTTTTTACGTCGGGTATTCAGTTCTTTCTGAATCTCTTTGACCAGTTGTTCTTCCTCGTTTTTTTCAGCCCGTTTTTTACGATTCTCCAGCTGTTCTTCTTTGGACAAATGCTGTAGTTTTTTCTGGATGCGTTTGATCAGCTTTTCCATCCGCTTAATCATTTGGGCGATCTTTTTGGCATCGTTGCCTTCGCTGGCGGCTAGAGACATTTTTAAACTGGTCAGTGAACGTATGGCCCGAGAAGCGACTTGCTGGACGTCGATACGGGTCTCGGCTCTTGCTAACATCGAGGCAAGCTGCCCCACAGAGTCTTCCGGTTTGGTAGACCTCATTTTGAAATTGTTGTTTTCTTTTTTGGCAGACGATGTGGAGAGACTTTTTAAAGAGTCAAGCAGTCTGTCGGTATCCGGGTCTTCCGTTCTGCGATATTCTGCTTTCTTGGTATCTTCTTCTTTTTGAGAGGAAGAAGAGTATATTTGACTGCTGGCATCTGCAGACCAGCTTCTTGCTGTGACTTTCACGGATCGACCTCCTTCTATCAATTGTGATAATTCTGTGAAGTTTATTATTATATATCGGCAAATGTGGAAGAAAACTAACAGTAGAAAGTATGGTCAGAGAAAAATCATTTTTAGAATATGAGAGAAAAAATATAGTACAAATTCCGCCACGACACGAGGCAAGCCGCTAAAGCATACATTGATAGTAAGTAAGCTTTGAGGTGGCTTTCTTTGAAGACATTTCCGAAGCCCCTGTCGCCTGTGGAGGAGAAAATCTGGCTAGAACGATGCCGAGAGGGCGACCAGGAAGCACGTAATATTCTGATAGAACGAAATATGAGGTTGGTAGCTCATGTGGCAAAAAAATACCAGAATACGGATTATGACATGGAGGATCTCTTGTCAGTAGGAACTATTGGGCTTATTAAAGCTGTCAATAGTTTCCATATTGATCGGGGATCTCGTCTGGCAACATATGCGGCGAAATGCATTGAGAATGAAATTTTGATGTTACTGAGAGCCAGTAAGAAATATACAAAAGAGGTCTCTTTATATGAACCCATCGGAGTAGACAAGGATGGAGAAGCGGTCAGTTTGGTGGATGTAATCGAGATGGACAACAAAGAAGTGCTGGAAGAGCT
Organism: Lachnospiraceae bacterium; assembly: GCA_022799175.1. Taxonomy (GTDB): domain Bacteria; phylum Bacillota; class Clostridia; order Lachnospirales; family Lachnospiraceae; genus Brotaphodocola. The sequence continues at coordinate 45,538 of JAAWNY010000020.1, forward strand.
GATCCTTGACCAAGATATCCAAGAACTTTATGAGGCATATGAGTCTTGTTTAAAAGAGCAGGAGAAAGAGGGAGGAAAAGTGAGCATACTTTAAGGGTTAGGACGTGAAATATGGCAAGGAAAACTGAAAAAGGTGGAAAATTTAGAATTGTCCACTGTAGG
>JAAWNY010000021.1 GCA_022799175.1 Lachnospiraceae bacterium
CGGAGAGGGTGGGATTCGAACCCACGCGCCCTTGCGGACAAACGGTTTTCAAGACCGCCTCGTTATGACCACTTCGATACCTCTCCTCAAATGTGCTTTTCTATTCTAATAGATAGTGCAACATTTGTCAAGCAGTTTTTTTCATATTTTCAATCTTTTTCTTTGAATCAAATTGGCTGCCAAAGCTAGAAATATATTCCTTTTCTTTTGCGGCGCAACGATTGTTGATTCTAGCACTTCTTTTGGGAATTGTCAAGAGGAATGAGAAACTTTTTTTGATTTTTCGACAAGTCACCCCCATCCCTTTAATAGCGCCATTGCCACCGCCATATCTTCTGGTGTTGTCACCTTTATATTTGCATAACTTCCCTCCACCAGCTTTATCGTAGGGCCCCCATAACGTTCTACCACCATTGCGTCATCCGTTATTCCATTTTGATGACTCTCATCCTGCATCAGCCAGTCATACGCTGACCGTATTAATGGATAGGCAAATGCCTGGGGAGTCTGGATCTGCCATAATCGAGTCCGATCGGGGGTCCTTACAGCAAAACCAGTACTGTCACTTTCTTTTATTGTATCTTTTACTGGCATTCCAACAACACACGCTTGATAATCGATGGCTCCCTGAATCGCACGACAAATGATGGCATCCGTCAACAGAGGACGTGCGCCATCATGAATCAGTACATAATCACAATTTTGTAACGCCTTTAACCCAGCGTAGACAGAATGATAACGTTCTTGTCCGCCTTCTACAACGGCGGTTATCTTTTGAAACTTGTAAAGTGGTATGATATTTTGACAAACACTTTCCTGCTCTTTGGCACCTACTACCAATACGATCTCATCAATAGGACTTTGTTCAAAGGCTTCCAGGGAGTAGAGAATTAGCGGTTTATCGGCAAGTGTCAAATATTGCTTTTGTATCTTGCAGTTCATTCGCCGACCCTTTCCACCAGCCAATACGATGGCGCCTGTTCGTTTCTGTTCCATAATTTTCCCTTTCCTAATGTATTTCCTACATCATTCAGGTGGATTTTGAGCTTTCCTGCCAAATCTTTTGCCTTTATCGTTCACCCAATTTCAAATTGGGTACTGCGTTGAGATCCCATCCATGTCGGATTCCTTTTTGGTATTCGTAATAAGCAGCTGCTCCGATCATCGCAGCATTATCTGTGCAGAGAATCGGAGCCGGATAGTAAAAATACAGATGATTCTTTTCACAAGCTTCGATCATGGCGGCTCGCAAAGCAGAATTGGAAGCCACGCCTCCGGCAATCGCCAGCTTGTCATAACCATACTCTTTGGCAGCTAGTATCGCGCGATTTACCAACGCCTCTACCACTGCCTTTTGAAAAGAAGCCGCCAAATCTGGCACATGAATTGCCTCACCAGTCATTTTTGCATGGTTGATATGATTTAAAACAGCAGATTTGAGACCGCTAAAACTAAAATCATAGGGAGCCCCTTCCACTTTGGCGCGAGGGAATTTAATCGCATGGGGATTCCCATCCCGGGCCGCCTGATCGACTTTGGGCCCACCAGGATACCCCAGCCCAACAGCGCGAGCTACCTTGTCAAAAGCCTCTCCTGCCGCATCATCCCGCGTTCTGCCAATAATCTCGAATTCACCGTAATCTTTTACAATCACCAGATGCGTGTGCCCCCCAGATACGATCAGGCACACAAATGGCGGCTCCAATTTGGGCTTCGCGGATGCCGGCGCCGATCTGCCGGATAACTGCCCCGGATAACTGGTAATAAAATTTGCTGCCACATGACCCTCGATATGGTGCACACCGATCAAAGGCTTTTTTGCCGCATAAGCAATCGCCTTGGCCGCCGCTACACCAACGAGCAGTGCGCCAACCAAGCCAGGACCATACGTCACGCCAATGGCTGTGATATCTGAAAGGCTCACTCCAGCCTCTGTCAGAGCCCCCGTGATCACCTGATTGATCTGTTCAATGTGCTTGCGGGAAGCAATCTCTGGCACCACACCGCCAAATTGTGTGTGCAAGGCAATTTGGGAGGCAATAACATTTGATAACGCCTCCCTGCCGTTTCGAACCACTGCTGCCGCTGTTTCATCACAAGAGCTTTCAATAGCTAAAATCAATATGTCTTTCTCTTCCATATCACGTTCTCCCGGTTTATTCTGCCGGTCGGCCCTCCTCCCCATCAAAGGTGAGCTCCACTGTCCAGCCATCCCGGGCTGCTTTCGCCCGCGGGAATATCTTACGCACTTTGTCTATGAATTCCTCCGGCCGAGTCAAAGACGGGCTGTAATGAGTCAACCACAATTCTCTTGGCTGCGCCTTTTGTGCCAAAAGCGCCGCCTCATACATGGTCATATGCTTATGTTCTCTGGCTTTTGTTTCCTTCCCGTCTTCTCCATACATACCCTCACAGATAAACAAGTCCGCATCCGCCGCGTACTCCGTAATCACTGGCACCGGGCGAGTATCGGTACAATATACCACCTTCAACCCTCTCCGCCTTGGCCCCAAAACCATCTCCGGCGTATAACAGACCCCGTCTATCTCCAAAGTTTCTCCTTTTTGCAGACGGCTCCATGCCTTCAGCGGCACATTTTTTGCCTTTGCCCGTTCCACATCAAAACGTCCGGCACGGGGAATTGAAATCGCATAACCATAGCATACCACGTTGTGATTCACACGATAGGCATCTATGACATAAGGTCCTAAGCAAAGCTGCTGCCGATTCTCCTCTAACTCCACAAAACGTAAGGGGAACGGTAACTCTGGCGCAATACAACGCAATGCCATAACGACTCGTTCTAATCCCTTCGGTCCCACAAGCACCAGCGGTTCCGTTCGTTCCGCATTTCCCATAGTCAAGAGCAGCCCTGGCAGACCACTGACATGATCTGCATGATAATGTGTAAAGCAAATAATATCAATCGGTTTGGGACTCCACCCTTTTTCCTTTAACGCTATCTGGGTCCCCTCACCACAGTCGATCAGTAAATTGCTGCCATCACACCGCGCCATCATGGATGTCAGCCAGCGATAAGGCAAAGGCATCATCCCTCCGGTTCCTAACAAACAAATATCTAACATATGTTTTCCTCATTCTATGAAAGTCTCATCACCACAGGCGATCGAAAATCAGGTACATCACATGCGCCCACCAGGCTCTCCGCTTTTGTAGTACGTCCGCTGTCGGGCGCATAAAAATCTCTCATAGAATGATAACACACCTGTCAGATGAATTCAACCTGTTCCTCTACATCTGGCTCAACACGAAACTGTCCCAGCAAATTATCATAACATTCTTCACACATATCCCAATGATGAACCTCTCCGTCCTTTTCCGAGAAAAAATCCCATGCGTGATGAACAGAAATTGCGCCCTCCCGGAGAACCCCTTCCTTTACCACCATCTTTTTGCCGCAGCAATTGCAGATTACGGTCTCCAGCTGACCGCCGCTTTTGTATTTTCTCATCTTATTCTCGCCCTTCCTTCCTGTTTTCAAACCGGCGGCGCCCTGTTCTTTTTTATTTCTGCTCACTCAACTCTCTGCCGATACACAATACCATTTACGGCATTCGCCAGACTTACTGTATTACGTACAGAAAAAAACAGAATGGGGCATCCCCTCTACCGGATACCCCTACATTATAAGACAAAATGAGTCGATTTTTAAGTGGAAAATGTTGTATATCAGGCGAGTTACCGTCCTTGCCTCCACATGATGATCGCATCCTCCGACGGGTTATGGTAATACCCCTTGCGCACGGCTTCTGCTGTAAAACCAAAGGATTCATAGAGTCTTTGGGCTGCCAGATTGCTCTCTCGAACCTCCAGACGGATCGCATATGCCCGCTCTGCCATGGCATAGTTTACCATCGCTGCCATCAATTTTCTCCCTATACCCAGACGACGGTACTCTGGTAACACGGCAATTCGCTGGATTTCTCCCTCTCCCGCCAACAGCCGCAGACAACAATAGCCCCAAATTTTCATTTCTTGCTCCCAGACAAAATACCTATCATACGGACTGTGGATTCCCGCCTCCAAAAGCGAATAAGACCAACTTTCCGCAAAGCACATTTGTTCCGCCTTTGCCACCTGCTCCAAATCACAAGAACTCATCTGCCGGATCACTGGTCCATTTCCTCCTCTACCAAATGCCGTTTTCCCACTTGGTATACCGATTTTTCTTCCCCAGTTCCGACGCTATGTCCGGCTGCTAGTTCCTTCACTTTTCCCTGTCGTCTGGCTTCTTCCAATTCCCGTTCCGCCTGAGCTTTTTTCAAATAATTTGGTCTGTGTTCCATCGCTGTCTCTGTTTTCCCTTCTGACAGGTAGATCGCTCCCAGAGCAGCCACCGCTGCCGCCCGTTGCCGATTGAGATGAGCCGGCGCAAATTGGCAGGAAACTTTTAGATGTTCGCGCAGAAATTTCTGATGAACGGGCACGCCATCCCCCAAAAGGATCACGGACTCTCCCCGCTCATTTAGTAATTCTGCCAGTTCTCGGACATCTGCAAAATAGGATGGCTCTAACACTTCCAGATGCTTTTCACAGTAATACAATCCTGTATACACCTGATTTCTACGAGCATCCATCATCGGACAGACAAGCGATGTCGATCCAAACAGACCATAGGCCATAGCATCCAGCGTTGGTACATGTATCAGCGGCTTATCCAATGCCAGTCCCAGCCCTTTTGCCGTTGCCGATCCGATACGTAGACCAGTAAAAGATCCTGGTCCCCCGGACACCGCAATCGCATCTACCTCCGACAGTTCAAATTCCAGCATTCGCATCACCTCGTCGATCATGGGAAGCAAAGTCTGGGAATGTGTCTTTTTAAAATTCAGCGTATATTCAGCCATTGTGATTCCACCTGCGACCAATGCCACCGATGCCACCATAGATGAACTCTCAATTCCCAATATTTTCATAACCTCTTCTATCCCTCTCGTTTCATTTGGACATACCTGCCTATCATCGTCGTTCGATTATCCATCTATTTATTCTATTGTTATCCTCCGATAATCGAAATCCCGATCCAAATCCTTCTCGATCCGCACCCGGATAACCTCCTTTGGCAAAATCTCTGTAATCCGTTGCGACCACTCGATCAAACACACTCCATCTCCATAAAAACAATCTTCATAGCCAATCTCATCCATCTCTTCCACATCATCAATCCGATATACATCAAAATGGTACAGCGATAGGCGTCCTTCCTCATACTGCTGCAAAATAGTAAAAGTCGGACTGCTGACGGGTTCTGAGATTCCCAGACCTGCAGCGAATCCCTGAGCGAATACTGTCTTCCCCACTCCCAGCTCGCCATCCAGACAATAAATCTGCCCCGGCTGCGCCTGCTTTCCTAATTGCTCTCCCAACTCATAGGTGGCCTGTGGCGCTGTCGTTTCTTGAACAATCCTATTCTCTGTTTTCTTATGTTCCGCCATAGCTCCTTTTCCTCACTTAAAATCCTTTCCGCCGTTCTTTCGGCAGGTGCATCTTCACCATCTCATAAAATTCCGTTTCCTGCTCTCCCAGCACGGTCTTGGGCAACAAATAAGCATGCACCCGATCCATATACAAAACTGCCATGGTTAGCTTTTTATCCATACGTCCCATTTGCTCCCAGGTAAATGTCGCATTCTGCCCATTTTGTTCCACCTCCAGCCCTTCCTCCCGGAAAGTCAGATACATTGGCTCTGCCATGACCGGAGTCTTCGCCTGTTTACGTACCTTTCCATAGAGAAGCAGCGGCTGCAAAACCGTAAAAATCAGCACACAGCCAACCAGCAAAAAACGGTAAGCCATCGTCAACTCCCCCCATCGAAACACCAGCAAAAACAATGCTGCCGCAGTAAATATCAGATTAAACAGCCCAGTGAACCCGGCATTGGCATGGTACATAGAAAACTGCCACAGTTCCTTCGCCGTCAGCTTTACCTCAAACTTCATTTCTTTCTTCATTTGGCCTTTTCATTCCTTTCCCAAATCCCACGGTTATCTTGATATTCTCACAGCTATCTAAAGCTTCATCGTCAGCGCAATCCGTTTTTTCGTCAGATCTACACTCAGGACTTTCACTTCCACAATATCTCCTACACTTACCGCCTCCATAGGATGCTTGATAAATTTATCCGAGATCTGGGAGATATGGACCAATCCGTCCTGATGAACGCCAATATCCACAAACGCGCCAAAATCAATAACGTTGCGCACAGTGCCCTTGAGCACCATCCCCGGAGTCAGGTCTTTCATCTCCAACACATCCGTACGCAAAATTGGTTTTGGCATCTCCTCCCGCGGATCACGAGCCGGCTTCTCTAGTTCCTTCACGATATCCCGCAAAGTCATGTCCCCCACATCCAACTCGGCTGCCATCTTTTTATAGTCGAAAATCTTTTTTCCCAACCCTTTCAGGCCACCTCTTGTGATATCCTGCGGCGCAAAACCCAGCTTTTCCAACAATGCCAATGCCGCCGTATAGCTCTCCGGATGTACAGAAGTTCCATCCAGCGGATTTTTACCGTCGGTAATCCGCATAAATCCAGCACATTGCTCATATGCTTTTGGCCCCAGTTTTGCCACCTTTAAAAGCTGCTTCCGGTCAGTAAATGCCCCGTTTTCCTCCCGATAAGCAACGATATTTTTCGCAATTGCCTTTGTGATTCCTGAAATATACTCCAGCAGCGATGCCGAGGCAGTGTTCAGATCCACACCTACCTTATTCACACAATCCTCCACCACGCCCTGAAGCGCTTCACTGAGGTTCTTCTGATTCATATCATGCTGATATTGCCCCACGCCAATGGACTTGGGATCGATCTTGACCAGCTCCGCCAGCGGATCCTGCAGACGGCGAGCAATAGAAGCAGCACTCCGTTGCCCCACGTCAAAATGAGGGAATTCTTCTGTGGCCAGTTTGCTGGCCGAATACACGGAAGCCCCCGCCTCATTGACAATCACATACTGCACCGGCTCGGCAATCTCCTTGAGCAGTTCCACAATAATCATCTCTGATTCCCGGGATGCTGTACCGTTGCCTACAGAAATCAGAGAAATATCATATTTTTTAATCAGCTTTTTCAAAATTTCCTTCGCTGCTTCCACCTTGTTTTGAGGAGCAGTCGGATAGATCACCGTCGTATCCAAGACCTTGCCCGTCTCATCGACTACCGCCAGCTTGCAACCAGTACGAAAAGCCGGGTCCCACCCCAGCACCACCCGTCCAGCAATCGGCGGCTGCATTAAAAGCTGCTCTAAGTTCTTGCCAAACACCTTGATCGCACCGGCTTCTGCTTTCTCCGTCAATTCCCCCCGCACCTCTCTCTCAATCGCCGGAGCAATCAGACGGCTGTAACTGTCTGCTGCTACCTCTTTCAAAATCAATGTGGTATGCGGATTATCACGAATAATCGTCTGCTTTTCTAAGTAGCGCAGGATCGTTTCCTCTGGAGCCTCCACCTTTACAGTCAGTATCTTTTCCTTCTCTCCCCGGTTCAATGCCAAAACCCGATGACCGACGCATCGTTTGACTGGTTCGGCATAATTATAATACATTTCATAAACCGATGGCTCCTTTTCATCCTTAGCTGAGGAGATAATCATCCCCTCTTCCATGGTCACTTTACGAATATAGGTACGATATTGCGCGTTGTCGGAAATCCTCTCGGCCAGAATATCCTTCGCCCCAGCTACCGCTTCTGCTGCTGAAGTCACCCCTTTTTCCTCTGACACATAACTTTCGGCCACCTTCTCTACCGACTCCTTCAGCTGCTGCAGAGCAATTGTATCAGCCAGCGGCTCCAACCCTTTCTCTTTGGCAATCATAGCACGTGTTCTGCGCTTAGGGCGATAGGGGCGGTAAAGATCATCCACCGCCACCTGAGTCATGGCCGCCCGAATCTGCGCCTCCAGCTCTGGAGTCAGCTTCTCCTGATCCCGAATCGAGGAGAGTACCTGCTCCTTCTTCTCCTCCAGATTCCTCAGATAGCGAAGCCTCTCGTCCAGATTTCGCAATATCTCATCATCCAGTGCACCAGTAACCTCCTTGCGATAACGGGCAATAAAAGGGATCGTGTTTCCTTCATCAATCAACTTCACCGCTGCCTCTACCTGCTGATATCGGATCTGCAGTTCTTCCTGTAGTACCTTTATAATGTCCATGCTTTGATTTTCCTCACATTTTCTTGTTTTCCGTCTGTACATTATAATTCATATTGATGAGTTATGCAAGCGCAATGGAAAATCGATTCCCAAAGAAAAATAGGATGAATATTTCATTATAATTTCATTTTACCACCTCTTGTGAACCAGAGCAATTCGTGGTATCATATCCAAGTACCCTCAATATACCAGGGAACCATTAACAAACATATACCTCCGGAGGAATATTCATGGAACAAAACCATATACAATCACCAGATAAAAAAACCAACCCCTTTGCCTTTTTCAGTCTGGCCGTTGGCATCTTTGCCCTCTTTGCCTGCGTATCGCCACCCATGCAGCTTCTTCTGGGAGCATCCGCACTGATGGCTGCCTACTTTTCCAAAAACGGACGGCCAATGACAGGACCCGCCATAGCCGGAACTATCATGGGGATATGCGGAATTCTCAGCAGCTTTGTTTTTTTAGCTTTTTATATATTTACCATACGAATGTTCAATGATCCGAATTATGTAGCCATGCATCGTGAGCTTATGAGGCAATATCAGGATATGATGAATGCCTTCACCATTAAATAAAAAATCCCCCTGTCTTCTGTTTCATCCACAGAATCAGGGGGATTTTTTCATCTGAAGTATTTTATTTTTTCAAGGTAATGCCAGCAAATCCACTCCACACCAAATCAGCAAATAATTCTTGACTAAAAAATTCACAGTTACAATCCCCACCGCCATATAAAGGAAAAGTTTCTCATGTCCTAAATAAAGATAATTTCTGCCGCTGGTCTTTGCTGCCAGAAACGTCACGATTTCCAGAGTCATCACCAATGCGGTATAAAGTATCAGCGGATGATATCGAAAGCTCTGGAACCATTCTCCCCGCAACAGATATCGAAACGCTCGCGTACCGCCGCACCCCGGGCAGTACCATCCAGTCATGGTGTGAAACAGACAAGGCAAAAAAAGCATCTCTTAATCCTCCAACTCTGCGCGAATTATCTGTCGGATTCCGTCTTCACCTTTCTTTTGACACTCGCTATCCAGTGCGATTGCCCGTTTCGTAAACTCTGTCTCACAAATCTTTTTTGTGAGAACTGCAAACTCATCCACATTCTCTAACGCCAACGTCCGCACCTCTCCCAATGTCTCTTGTACCAACTCGGCTTTCTCTTTTACCGTCCCGGCAATACGGACAAAATAACAACATTCGCTGGTTTTGTTGTCTGCAATCTCCTGTTTCTCTGTTCCCCAACCGATTGGCACATTGGTTTTTTCATTCTGCGCCGCTTCAATTAAGTCTGCCACTACTGCACTGGCGGTGGGAAGTTTACCCGCTCCACTGCCATAATACATCGAAGTCCCCAACATATCACTCTTCACCAGAATTCCATTATATACACCGCTGACCGCATATAAAGGATGTTCCTTACCGATCATTACCGGTGCAACTTTCGTATAAACTTTCTCACCTACAATCCGGCTCGTTCCCAAAAGTTTCACCGATGTCCCCAACTCTTTTGCATAACGAAAATCCACATCTGTAATCTTGGTAATCCCCTCTGTATGAATATCTTCATAGTTTACTTCTTTTCCCGTCATCATCGCTGTCAAAATTGCGATCTTACGACAAGTATCGTACCCTTCTACATCTGCTTCGGGATTCCTCTCCGCATATCCCAGCTCTTGCGCCTCTCGCAAAACCTCGTCAAAAGACGCTCCTTCTCTATCCATTTTAGTCAAAATAAAATTCGTTGTGCCATTTAAAATTCCCGTAATTTCCTGGATTTTCTCCCCCATCAAACAACGATACAACGTGCGAATAATCGGAATGCCACCTCCTACACTAGCCTCAAAAAAGAAATTCACATCCATATCTCGCGCAATCTGCAAAAGTTCTGTCCCATGAGCCGCTACCAACGCCTTATTGGAAGTAATTACATGCTTACCAGCACTTAGACAAGCTTTGACAAATGAATAAGCCGGTTCCAACCCGCCCATCGTTTCCACCACCAACTTCACCTGCTCATCCGCTTCAATTATCTTGAAATCATGAACCACACGGTCTGCCACCGGACTATCCGGAAATTCCCGCAAATCCAACACATATTTCAGATAGATCTCTTGGGCAGCGCTGCGGGCAATCCTGTCCCGCTCATTCTCAAGAATCTCTGCCACACCAGAACCAATGGTACCATATCCCATAATTGCTGCATACATCATAATCGCTCTCCTCATTCCTCTTTTATCTCGAGAACAACCCCTTATATCTTGTCCCTTACTCGTTCCATTCATCTTGGAGCTGCTCTTTACTCTCGTGCCAAAATCTTCACATAATGAATTCCCTGTTGTTCTTCCATTTCTTCCACCATTTGCGATATATTACCCGTATCTGCTTTTACCTCCACCGACAAGGTCAGCGTCGCTACTCCATTAACGGGAATACTCTGGTGAATCGTCAAAATGTTGGCCCGATAGATCGCCACCACATGCAAAAGATCCGACAGTAAACCCTGACGATCATCCATTTGCATGACGAAGGTTACGGTCTTTCCCTTCGTATTGTCATAAAAAGGCAAAATATCATCCTTGTACTTATAAAAAGAACTACGGCTGATTCCTACTCGCTCGGCAGCCTCCTGCACGGTCATGACCTGCTCGGATTCCAAAAGCTTTTTTGCTTCCACAACTTTCAGCAACACTTCTGGCACCGCCTTTTGCTTTACTACAAAATATTTGGTTTTTTCCTCTGTCATAACAAGTCCTCTTGTGCTAAAGTTACCGGTTACTTGATACTTGATTTGTGCGCTTCTCATGTACATTTGTGTTCACGAGGGAGATAGTATCACAAAAACGGAAAGAGTGCAAGTCTTTTCGCATATTTCCTCTTTATTATATATAAACAGAAGGTATCGCAAAATAAGCCAGCAGTTTTCCCTGTCCCATGTTCGTCTGTTCACAAACACCCTATCTGCTATTGACGAACTTTATCCGTTAATAGCAGACTGTATGTACGTAAACCGTCCAAACATGAGATATAGAAAAACTGCTGGCTTATTTGGCAATGTTGTCCGTGTTTCTCATCTGTTTTTGTCACCACGGAAAAATCTTGTTTAATCCTCTGTCGATGCTTTCCTGTCTGGACATCCCAGGCTTAGCCACTTCAGATATGCGCTGATAAAGGCATCCAGCCCTCCATCCAACACATTCGTCACGTTACCAGTCTCTTCACCAGTCCGCAGATCTTTCACCATCGTATATGGCTGTAGTACATAAGAACGAATCTGGTTCCCCCAACCGATTTCTTTGACATCCCCGCGGATGTCTGAAAGTTTTTCGGCATTTTCCTGTTGCTTAAGCATAAATAACTTGGCTTTTAACATCTGCATCGCTTTATCTTTGTTCTGAAACTGGGAACGTTCATTCTGACACTGTACCACAATTCCTGTCGGAACATGCGTAATGCGCACAGCTGAAGAAGTCTTATTAATATGCTGACCACCAGCGCCACTGGAGCGATAGGTATCGATCCGCAGATCCTCTTGATTGATCTCTACATCTAGATCCTCTTCAATATCCGGCATTACATCACAAGATACAAAAGAAGTCTGCCGTTTGCCCGCTGCATTAAAGGGAGAAATACGCACTAGCCGGTGTACCCCCCGTTCGGATTTGAGATAGCCAAACGCATTCTCGCCATTGATCTGGATCGTCACGGATTTAATCCCCGCCTCGTCGCCATCCAGAAAATCCAACACCTCGGTCTTATACTGCATCTTGTCCGCCCAGCGGCAATACATCCGATACAACATGCTACACCAATCGCAAGATTCTGTTCCACCAGCTCCTGCATTCAGACGCAAAATAGCATTGCATCGATCATATTCTCCGGAGAGCAGCGTACCCATGCGTAATTTCTCCAGTTTTTCCTCAAATTCATGAAGCATTTCCTCAATCTCGGGAATCAATGAAGCATCATTCTCCTCATACCCCATCTCTATCATCACCTGAATATCTTCATACTCCTGCTCCAGGCCCCGATACAATTCCACCGTATCTTTCAGATTCTTTGCTTCCTGCACCAGTCTAGTTGCACGATCCGCATCATTCCAGAAATTCGGCTCCTCCATGGATTTGTCTAGCTCATCGATTCTTCTGACCTTATTATCCAGGTCAAAGTGAATCCCTCACTTCCACTAATGGTTTCTGAAACGTAGATAATGTGTACTTAAATTGATCCAATTCTACCATTGTGTCACCCACTTTCTTAAATATATTTTCTGCTGCCACTACTTCTATCCGTCACACGTTTCCGCCCTGGCCCTGCAAAAGCTTACGTCCACAGCACTGTTTGAACTTCTTTCCGCTGCCACACGGACACGGATCGTTTGGATAGATCTTGCGTATCTCTCTGCGCTTAGGCGCCTGTACCGACGAGGTATCGCGGTTGGTTCCTGTTACCTTAGCCGCCGGCTCCCGCTCTACTTTCTGCTCCACACGAATATGGAACAAAATACGCACCGTCTCTTCCATAATTGCTGCCGTCATAGCCTCGAACATTTCAAAGGCATTCATCTTATACTCAACTACCGGATCCCGCTGCCCATATGCCTGCAGCCCGATTCCCTGACGCAGCTGATCCATATCATCAATATGGCTCATCCATTTATTATCAATAACCTTAAGCAAAATCACCCGCTCAATCTCACGAATCTGCTCCGCCTCCGGGAATTCCGCTTCCTTAGTCTCATAGAGCTTGATCGCTTCTTCCTTCAACTTCTGTTTCAGCTCATCCCGCTTGCTCACCGGATGATTCTCCAGTGTAATTTTCCCCAGCGGAACGATTGGCAACAGCAGGGCATTCAACTCGCCCAGATCCCAATCGGCCGGATTTTGCTCCTCAGAGATCGACATGTCCACGGCATTTTCCACAATATCCGTAATCATTTTTAAAATCACATCACGCATATTGTCGCCATCAAGCACTTTGCGCCTCTCCGTATAAATGATCTCTCGCTGCTCATTGTTGACCTCATCATATTTCATGAGATTCTCACGGATTCCGTAGTTATTATTTTCAATCTTCATCTGTGCCTTCTCAATGGCATTGGAGAGCATCTTGTGCTCAATCTGCTCGCCCTCCGGCACTCCTAAAGCTGTAAACATTCCCATCAGCCGCTCAGAACCAAAAAGCCGCATCAGATCATCTTCGAGCGAAATATAGAAACGGGATTCCCCGGGATCTCCCTGACGTCCAGAACGTCCACGCAGCTGGTTATCAATACGTCGCGCTTCATGACGCTCAGTACCGATAATACGCAAACCACCTAAAGCTCTGGATTCTTCGTCCAACTTAATATCTGTACCACGGCCAGCCATGTTGGTCGCAATAGTCACAGCGCCATGAATGCCCGCATCAGCCACAATCTCCGCCTCCAGCTCATGATACTTGGCATTCAGAACCTTGTGGGGAATCCCTCTGCGGTTCAACATTTTACTCAACATTTCCGAAGTCTCAATGGTGATTGTACCCACAAGTACAGGCTGTCCCTTCTCATGAGCTTCTGCCACTTCGTCCACCACCGCTTTGAACTTCTCTTTCTTGGTCTTATATACAGCATCCTCGTGATCAACACGGGCTACCGGTTTATTTGTCGGAATCGCAATAGCATCCATCCCGTAGGTATTACGAAATTCTTTTTCCTCCGTCAACGCTGTACCTGTCATGCCGGATTTTTTGCGGAATTTGTTGAAAAAGTTCTGAAACGTAATCGTGGCTAACGTCTTACTCTCCCGACGAACATTGACATGCTCCTTGGCCTCAATTGCCTGGTGCAAACCATCCGAATAGCGACGTCCCGGCATAATGCGTCCGGTAAACTCATCCACAATCAGGACCTCATCATCCTTTACCACATAATCCTTATCCCGAAACATCAGATAATTGGCACGCAATGCCAGGATAATATTATGCTGAATTTCCAAATTTTCCGGATCGGCCAGATTATCTATATGGAAGAAATCCTCCACCTTTTGCACGCCGTCCTCAGTGAGGTTCACTACCTTATCTTTTTCATTAACCACAAAATCTCCGGTCTCTTCGATATCTTCTCCCATAATGGCATTCATCTTCGTGAATTCTCCGGAAGCTTCCCCTCGTATCAGTTGATGAGCCAGAATGTCGCAAACTTCGTATAACTTCGTGGATTTTCCACTCTGCCCGGAAATGATCAAAGGAGTTCTCGCTTCATCGATCAACACCGAGTCCACCTCATCAATAATGGCATAATCCAGCTCCCGCAATACCATCTGCTCCTTGTAGATTGCCATATTATCACGTAGATAATCGAATCCTAGCTCGTTATTTGTCACATAGGTAATATCACAATTATATGCTTTTTTCCGTTCCTCTGAGGTCATGGGATTCAATACTACCCCAACTGTCAATCCCAAAAACTCGTGAATTTGTCCCATCCACTCGGCGTCACGTTTCGCTAGATAATCATTTACCGTAACGATGTGAACGCCTTTGCCATTTAAAGCGTTCAAATAGGCTGGCGCTGTAGAAACCAAAGTCTTTCCCTCACCAGTCCTCATCTCAGCAATCCGTCCTTGATGTAATACGATACCGCCAATAAGCTGTACCGGAAAATGTTCCATATTTAAAGTTCTGCGGGCTGCCTCCCGCACAGTCGCAAATGCTTCTGGCAGAATATCATCTAAGGTTTCTCCTGCTGCCAGACGCTCTCTAAAAATTCTGGTATTATCACGTAGCTCTTCATCACTTTTTGCCATCATCTCCGGGCGCATCTTCTCTATCTTCTCCACAATTGGATAGATCATCTTCAGCTCCCGTTCGCTGTGAGTACCAAACACTTTCTCTATGAGATTCATTCTTCGTTCTCCTAACTCACTTTCTCTCTTCTCTGCCGTTTTCCATCCAGTCAATCTTATACATTGTAGCACTAACATTAAATTTATTCAACTTATTCCCCCGTTGTTCACAAAAAATTAAAAAACAAAAGGCCATACCATCGTTTTCCCTACATAGAATTCCCTAAAATCACCAAAATCCGCCAGTGACATAATAATATTTTTATGGTCAACCTGACAATTTGCACAAAATCTTTGTTCGAATTCCAAGTTATCCACATTATCCACATTCTTACTGTGCACAACTCTCCAAATTTTATCCACACCTATTCTTGTCCAATTTACGCCAAAAACGAGTTATACACCAAGTTATCCACATTATCCACATTCCCCAGCCTATCCTCAGTTTAGAATTCCCATTTTTCCACTTCTCTATCCAGAATTTGTACACTTATCATAAATTTACAAATTACGACAAAAAACATATCAAAACACTTGACTTTTCTGCTATTAGAGTTTAGCTCTATAATGCCTGCTTAATCAATAAAGTATATTCAATGCATCGTAATTGTCGCAACATTTGACTAATTTTCATTGAATTTTCCAAACATATATGCTATACTATAGTTATCTCAAAAAAAGGAGCTGATGATTATGCGTTATACGATTACAGGAAGAAATATCAATGTGACCCCGGGCATTCGAAGAGCTGTAGAAGAGAAAATTGGCAAGCTGGATCGTTACTTTAACCCCGATACTGAGGTGATCATCACGTTGAGCGTGCAAAAGGACAAGCAAAAAATCGAAGTAACAATCCCTGTCAAGGGTAACCTCATCCGTGCGGAAGAATCCAGCGATGATATGTACACCTCCATTGACTTAGTAGAAGAGGTGATTGAACGTCAGCTCAAAAAATACAAAAATAAGCTGATTGATAAAAAACAATCTGCCCTATCGTTTTCCGACTTTTTCATCAATGAGGAGGCCGTTGATGAAGAAGAGATTCAAATTGTTAAGACCAAACGTTTTGGAATCAAGCCTATGGATCCGGAAGAAGCCTGTGTTCAAATGGAACTTCTAGGCCATAACTTTTATGTTTTCTTAAATGCCGAGACCGAGGAAGTCAATGTAGTATATAAACGCAAGGGACATTCTTATGGATTGATAGAACCAGAATTTTAGATCGCAAAACACTTTTTCATATAAATGGGGTATCATAAAATAAGTCATTAGCCATTTCCTGTATCCTGTGTTCGTGAATAGCCGAACACAGGATGTAAAAATGGTTAATGACTTATTTTGCATTTCTCTTTCTTTCATTTAGATCAGTTTTTTCACCCATTGGAAATGTTGGCATTCTGAAAGATATGCCATACACCAAGAAAACAACATCATTGGTACCAAAATCGATATGGTAATTCCCTTCTTCGTCGGGGGAAAGGGATTCCACCTGGCTGTCCACACATACAGATGAAAAAAATATACATGTGATAGATAAATCCACTCGCTCATCCTGCGTAATCGAGGATATAACTTTCGATTCTTTATCTGTACCTGACTAGCGGCCGCAAACAGAAAAAAAGCGGCTGGAGCTGAACTGAATACCATATTGGTACTACTGCAATGAATCACTTCATACAACATCAGACCCATCGACATCACAAAACCTATTACCATTGGCAAAAATGGAAACTGCTTTTTTGTCCTGGCAAACCAAAAGCCCAAGGCCACAAAAAAGCAGCCATAAAACACCCCATTGCGCATGGTCATAAAATACCGGACATACCCCATCAGAAACTGATACACTCCCTTCGGAAGCTGCTGATTAAAATACCAGTTATCACCAATACAACCCACAAAAAACAAAACCCCGCCAATCATCGTTAAATGCCAGACTTTCAGTCCTTTTCGATATCCCAACCACACCATAAAACAAGCTGTCATCAATGCTGGAAGATACCACAATTGCACGGTAGTACTACTAAATAAAAATGATTGTATATAATAAATCACAGCAGTTCCTATGTTTTTGTCTTGGCCATGATACCAGTTCAAATAATCAATAGGCAGATAGAAAACGGACCACAAAAAATAAAGTCTCAAAATCCTTCCACAGTAACTCAGTACCGCCTTCTTTCCACCTTCTTTGTCATTCTCTTCTACCTTACGGAAAAGAAAAAAACCAGCGATAATAAAAAACACCGGAACTGCAAGATTGGAGAGCCAGGCGCCAATCAGCAAGCGCCACTTGCTCTCTACCGGATAAAAAATCTGGATCATATGACGTGCCGCAACTGCCACCGCTAACAATACCTTCACCACATCCAACCCGTTATATTGCTTCTTCTCCACCATTTTCTGTCCTCGTCAATCCAAAAAAGATACAGCCTTACATGGCGTTCGATAATTATATGGCGAAATGGTAATACCAGTAGTGGAATTGCTAGCATGAATTACTTGGCCGCCTCCTATGTATAGCGCCACATGATTAATATACGTTCCGCTGGCATAAAATAGCAAATCTCCCGGCTGCACTGCGTCAATCCCAATTTCCCGTCCATTCTCCGCTTGATCTCGGGAACTACGGCCAGTGTTGATGCCAAAATTCGCCAAGACCCCTTGCGTAAATCCGGAACAATCCGCTCCATTCGTCAGGCTAGTTCCTCCATATACATAAGGATTGCCTAAAAATTGTTTTGCATAAGCAACAATCGCTGTCCTCGTGGCTGACATTACTGCTGCTGAACCTGGTCCCGGCACTCCTTTCGAACTGGTTGCTCCTGAATCAGATATCACAGCTGGCGCCGATGTCTGATGGGAATTATCGCTCTGCTCTGGATTGGCAGCAATCAACATTTCTGATACGGCTATACCAGAATTCACTGCCTCCACCTGCCTCACCTGTTCCAATGCTGCAATAGCATTCGCTGCCTCTTGTTTTCTCTGATTTTCTTCTGCCAACCGCTGTTGTTCTTCCGCCAGAGAAACTGCCTGGTCAAACTCCACCTGCGTCTGACAGTATTCTTGTGCTACATAGCCCACCAAGTCTGCGTCTACTTCCACTTTATAGAACATACCTTCTTCTCCCAATACAACATAACGGGCGCCTTGAGAAAGTACGGTCAATACATTGCTGCTCAGATTGGGCTGCTCACGCAGACGTAAATTATCTGTACTAATTGTTGCAAACTCTTTTCCAATTGACTGTGCCAGCTTTTCCGCCGCCTCTCCAGTGATAAAATATTGTGCCTTAATATAACCAGTTACTGTGCCAGAATGGATCCGATACCAGATTCCCCCTTCTCCTTCCACCGTCTCTTCTATCACTGCCGCACAATTATTATAAATTTTGCCCACAATACGACTGGAGGTATTTGCCTGTTCACGAATATTTACATAATCTGTCACTTGTGATACCGCAATGTGAGAGTATTTTTCCTGAACGGTCACGGGAGTCACCGGATAAAGAGATTTTTCCATATCTCCATAAGCAGTCATCCCGCCTGTAAGCGAAATGCACAAATAGCTTGTAAGCAGTATCTTCCAGCTTTTTCTCATCTGTGCCTGCCTCCTCTAAAATTGGGTCAAATAGTGTTCCGCACTAGTCACAGCATTCGCACCGTCTGCCACTGCCGTCACAATCTGTCGCAGCTGTTTTCTCCGCACATCCCCCGCCGCATACACCCCCGGTATACCCGTATCTCCATTCTCATCTGCACAAATATACCCTTGGTCCAATTCCAAAAATCCGGTAAATGCCTGACTATTAGGCGTGATTCCCACAGCAATAAATACACCATCCACATCCAGACAAAAGCTTTCCCCCGTCTTCTTGTTGCGCAGGGACACGGCATTTACTTTTTCTTCCCCCAAAATCTCCTCCACTACGCTATCCCAGATCACAGTTACATTATCCAGTGCAAAGAGCTTTTCCTGAAGAATTTTTGCGCCCCTTAGCTCATCCCTGCGATGAATCAGATAAACATGACGACACATTCGTGCCAAAAATATCCCATCTTCCAAAGCTACATCGCCACCACCAACTACCACCACTGTTTTCTTTTTAAAAAATGCTCCATCACAAGTAGCACAATAACTGATCCCTCTGCCAGAAAACTCTTTTTCTCCGGGAACTCCCAGTTTTCGATGCGTAGCTCCTGTGGCAACAATTACCGTCTTGGCCAGATACGCTGCCTTTTTGCCCCGAATATGCTTCCATAATGGCTCTCGGACCTGTTCTTTTGTATTCTGCTCCCGAACGAATGGCATTTCCATAATTTCTGTAGATTGCGCTCGGATATCCGGCTCTCTCGCCGACTGCAGCTCCGCAGCCTGCAACTCATCTGCCTCCTCTATCCCGGCGATCGGTTCTTCCGTCACCAAGGTAAGCTGCTTCACTTCATCCTCAACAAAACGTGCTCCCAGCTGATCCGCATGTTGCCGTAACTTTGTTCCCAGATCAAATCCATTAATCCCAGGCAATCCCGGATAATTATCTACCTCATACGTATTCAACACCTGACCACCACTCATCATCTCTTTTTCCAACACCAGCGTATTCAGTTTTGCTCGCTGGGCATAGATAGCAGCCGCCAAGCCAGCCGGACCCGAACCAATAATTACCACATCATATTGTTCTGTCATTCTCATACTCCATTCTATTTCTTTATTTCCATCATCTAATTTATTTTTCTGATAAGTATAACATAAGTTTTTTTAAAGATATATACTCTTCTTAAAATTGTAATAGTTTTGTAAAATGTCAAGTCTCTTCTGCTGCTTTTATCAGATCTTCAATTATCAGTAATCCAATCGGCCCCAAAAAAAGCCCCGCTATTCCAAACAGCTGCAGACCAACATACATGGAAATCAAAGTTTCTAGAGATGTGAGTCCTACTCGGCTCCCCATAAGCTTTGCCTCCAGAAGCTCTCGCATAAAATAACAGATCAGATATAGCGCTAAAAGGATCAAACCCTCCCCCCAGTTTTTGCCAAAAAAGCAGAGAATCGCCCAGGGAATCAATATCGTACCTGTACCAAATATTGGCAAGGCATCCAGAATCCCGATCCCGATTCCCATTAGAAGATAATAAGGATTTTTTAAAATCCAAAGACCAGCCATACAGATCAAGGTGGTCAAAACCATAATAATTCCCTGAGTTTTCAGATAAGCATTAGCAACGATAGCCAACCTGTGAGCAATCAATATAAATTCTTTTTGAAACAAAGACTCCTCACAACGCCGTTTCCACAGATCCATTTCTTCCAGGATCATCCCCACAGAGACTAACAGAATAACAGAAACCACAAAAACCTTGATTCCATACTGAAAAATCGTCACAGAGTTTACCATCAGATAGGGCATTGCCGTTTGTTTCAGGCTATCCATCAAGCCCTGCAACATTTCCCGCATCAATAATACCAAACAATCCGCTGGCAAACAAAAACATGTTTCCACCTGATGACACATACCTGTCAGCCATGCATCCAACATGGACACCCATATTGGTATCTGCTCCAAAAACATGCCTGCTTCCAGACACAGCTTGCGCCCACCAAAATAAAGCATCATGGTTAATATAAATAGGATAAGTAAAAGCTCAACTACACCGATTATGCCGGCCGGGATAAACAACACTTTTTTCTTACCCCGCATATATAAAGTAATCCGACTATGCCGGGCCAGCCAAAAGGCTGACGGTCGCAACAGTAGCGCCAGCCCCCATGCCAATAAAAAGGGAATTACAAGTGGCAGCAAATAACGAGAAACTCCATAAACTGCTCCTGTAATTCCCAAAATTAATAAAATTCTCTTCAGTTTCTTATACGGTTTACCCATGGACTCACCTATTTCTGTTTTGTACTTCTTTTGTACACAGAATATTCTGTCCAACAGGCAACCAAATATTCAGGGATAAACTGGTTACTATCCGGCCCACAAAAAACTGGCATGACCAGGCATCAGTCTTTCGTTTCCTCTTCCCCTTTTACCAGTTTTAACCAATAAAAACTATGACCATCCACAGACACTCCAGACGCTAACAGCTCCTTACCTGTCAGCAAGTCATGATACGGTCCGTCTTTTTCATCAATCCAGGCAATCCGAGACTCATCGCTAAAATTGAAAAGCCCTATCAACTTACCATCTTTATTCTCCCGCACCAGGCCCAAAATAGCATCATCCCAAGTCTCCAGGGTCCGGAAATTGGCCGAAGCGTCAAATACCTTCTCTGCCGCCCGCAATTCCTCCAGCTTTGCCAGTGAGTGAAACAAACGACTCTGGACTGTCTCTGGCTTATCAATATTTTCTACCAGCTCCCACTGAAATTTTCCACGATGAAGGTATCGGGAATCCGGCGCTTTATTGGGATCTTCTTTATAAGTATAGTCATTGACCTGTCCGATCTCATCCCCACTATAAAGCATGGGTATTCCGGATAGGAATAGCATATAGGCATGAAGCATTACATCCATTTGAATCGCCGCGCTCATTGCTGTCTCATCTTGCTCAAAACCTGCCTTTTCCACACCGCACATGGACGCTGTTGTCGCACAAAAACGGGCATCACCAGTCACCAAATCTTCATTATACAATTCACCGCGGCTGACGCTTCCATCCCATCTACCGGTAAAATAATCATTCAGATATTTCTTGTGAGGAACCTGAATCATCCCCCAATCCTCAAGAAGTGGGTAATCCAGCCCCCATCCGATATCATCATGACACCGCAAATAATTCAAAAACGTATAGTCAGAAGGCAAACTGCTGATAATTTCCATCTGTCGCTTTAGCAGACGTGCATCTTTTGTTGCCACGGTATGCCATGTGGTAGCCATCGTCGTCACATTATATAGCATATGGCATTCCGGCTTTTCTACCGTTCCAAAATAAGGCGCCACTTTGTCTGGTTCCATCACTACCTCACCCAACAACACAATGCCAGGACACACAATCTCTCCAATCATTCTCATCATTCTTACAATCGTATGTACCTGCGGCAGGTTTCGGCAATTCGTACCAATCTGTTTCCAGATATAGGGTACTGCATCAATCCGCAAAACATCAATTCCCTGATTGGCCAGATACAAAAAATTGTAAGTCATTTCATTAAACACCACTGGATTGCGGTAATTTAAGTCCCATTGATAGGGATAAAAAGTCGTCATGACAAATTCCTGGCGTTCTGGTAACCAGGTAAAATTTCCTGGCGCTGTAGTGGGAAAAACTTGAGGCACGGTTTTCTCATACATCGCCGGCATGGAATAATTGTCAAAAAAGAAATATCGATCCTGGTACTCCTTCTCCCCTGCACGAGCACGCTTTGCCCACTCATGATCCTCTGAAGTATGGTTCATGACAAAGTCCAGACATAAACTGATATTTTGTTCATGACACTCTGACGCCAACTTTTCCAAGTCTTCCATTGTACCTAACTTTTGTTGTACCTTGCGGAAATCCGCCACCGCGTAACCACCGTCAGAGCGTCCTTCCACGGTATCTAAAAGCGGCATCAGATGAACATAATTCACATGGCAGCGCTTGATATAATCCAACTTCTCTCGCACCCCATTCAGGGTTTTGGCAAACTGATCCACATACAACATCATGCCCAACATTCCGTTTTTTCGATACCAATCCGGCTGCTTTTCTCTCGTCTGATCCAATTTTTTTAGAGTCGGCTTACGCTCTTGGTAAAATTGTTCCAAATGTTTCAGCAAATCATCGAAATGCTCTTGGCTATCATACAACTCCATATACAGCCATTTCAGTTCATCCAGATGGCGAGCCAGACGCTGCTGGTAGAGGGAAACATTCTTATCTACCCGCTCTTTTTTCTCGGTCACACCAACCTTTTTCGTTTTTTCGGATATCTCTGCTTTCTTCATTTTTTCGACTTTTTCTACTTTCTCCATTGCATTGCACCCCTTTGGTTTTTATGCGCATTTTTCAAATTTTATGATAGCATTTATTTTGGGGAGCGTAAAGGGTAAAGACGCGGTATCGATATGGTAAAATCGTTAAAAAATTCGGAATATTCTTTCCTCTGGCATACGAGAAAAATTCATAATTTTTCCTGTGATAGGGTGGGAAAAAGTAAGGCGATAAGCAGAAAGAGCAATATTGTCCGAATCTCTTCGCATTTCGGCACAATCCAGATTATATTTTCTGTCTCCCCACAGGGGAAGGCCATGCCCGGACATTTGGACGCGAATCTGATGATGACGGCCAGTCAGCAGACGGATCTCTGCCAGTGTAAGGATAATCCCTGCGTCTGTTTCTTTGCTTTTCAAAACCCGATACTCTAGTTCTGCCCGTTTAGCACCGCTTATCCCCTTATCAACAATCCGAGAAAGATTCGTTTTTGTCTCCTTCAACAAGTAATCCACAAACTTATCCACATTTTTATCCACTTTTCCACAAAGTACAGCCAAATATCTTTTTTCCATGTGTCTTTCTGAAACTTGTCTACTAAGCTCGGCTGCTGACTTTTTATCCTTAGTATATACCATAACGCCACTTACTGGTTTATCTAGTCTGTGGATAACTCCCACATACGGCTCCTTACTATTTGGGGATGAATTGTGGATATATCGCCGCAATTCACTGACCATGTCTGCCTTAAAACCTCTCGAACTCTGAGACTCCATTCCCGATGGCTTCCAGACTACAATAAGATGTCTATCTTCATATAAAATATCCAACTCTGTCCCCTTTCTTTCCGGCTATTTCTAAAAGCAAATGGATAACATATATTTGTTTTTGATTCGTCCCTTTTTACTACATATAACATTTTACATCATTTCATCTATTTCCACAATATTTTTTAACTATGACGATATTTATACAACTTGTCGCCAGATTTTTTGAGTTATATGTTACATCCTTCTTGTTTACTTTACTTTTTTTGTAACTAATGTTATGATTTTAAAAAACTGAATACAAAACAATGGAAGAAAGGAAGTCACTTATGTCCCTGAAAGAGAAACGTACTGTACGCATTATCGGAGAAAGGAACATCTGTCTACATCTGAGCAACCCCAGCCATCGAGAACGTATCATAAAAATCGGAAAGGCTCTCTCCTCAGCCACCCGACTGGACATTCTGGACATGCTCAAGAATACTCCCCGCTCCTTACAGGAGATCGCTTCCATCCTGAATATTCCTCTCTCCTCAGCGGCTCTCCACATCAAAACTCTAGAAGAAGCAAAATTAATTGTCACCGAAACACAGCCGGGAATTCGCGGTTCCATGCGGGTCTGTATCTGCAGTATGCAATCCTTCCGGCTGGAAACTTTTGATGCAGAGATTGATTCGGCAAATAAAACTATTTCCCTGGAAATGCCCATTGGCAGCTACTGCAACTGTGATATTCATCCTACTTGCGGACTGGCCAGTGAAAATGGCGCCATTGAAGCCTATGATACCATACAGTCCTTCTATGCCCCAGCCCACACTAACGCTCAGCTAATCTGGTTCAGTAAAGGCTATATAGAATACCGGTTTCCCAATATCTGCAATCCGCTGTTGCCTTTAGGTGAAATTTCCTTTTCTATGGAAATTTGCTCGGAAGCACCCGGTTTTCTGGAAAACTGGCCGTCAGATATCACCGTTTTTATTAATGAAGTAGAAGTGGGAACCTTTCACTCTCCCGGAGATTTCGGCGCCCGTCGTGGTCGCTTGACCCCTCCTGTCTGGCCAAATGGAAATACACAATACGGATTTCTAAAAACTTTTTCCGTGCGAGAAAACGGAAGCTTTTTAGACGGAAAACCGGAAAATCCAATGATTAGCCTAAAAGATCTATCGCTGGGAGAAAAGCCCTATATCTCATTAAAAATTGCTGTTTTAGATAATGCCAAAAATGCCGGAGGCGTCAACATTTTCGGTGAAAAGTATGGCGATTATCCCCAGGGCATTATCATGAATCTGACATATTTATAAAAAACAAAAATATACCCTCAGTGAACATGGGGACACTGTAATGTCATTTAGATAAATTGTGAAATCACTTGCATTTTTTTCCGGAAAGTAGTATAGTATATTAAATACCGTTATGTAGTTTTAAAAACTATATTATAAAGTTTCGTTAATCATTTCTGAAGGAGGAATGCTTATGATGTTTAAGATTAAAGATCCGGGCAGCGCCCTTACACATTTTATCGCTATGCTTTTAGCTTTATTAGCCGCCACCCCACTTTTGCTCAAAGCCGCTCGTTCCCCGGAGCTGACTCATATGTTGGCGCTAACTATTTTCATTATCAGCATGATTTTATTATACGCCGCTAGTACAATCTATCATACTTTAGATATCTCTCCCAAAGTGAATCAAATTCTGCGCAAGGTAGACCATATGATGATTTTTATTCTGATAGCTGGCACTTATACTCCTGTTTGCATGTTGGTTCTAGGAGACCGTACTGGATGGGTATTGCTGGCATTGGTATGGAGTATCGCCTTTATTGGCATTTTGATCAATGCGTTATGGATCACCTGCCCCAAATGGTTCTCCTCCCTGATTTATATTGCTATGGGTTGGGTCTGTGTGTTTGCTTTTGGCAAGATCATCGCCGCGCTTCCAAAAAGCGCTTTTGGATGGTTATTGGCAGGTGGTATCATATATACAGTTGGTGGAATTATCTATGCCTTGAAGCTGCCTCTTTTTAACAGTCGCTTTAAAAATTTCGGCTCTCATGAGCTGTTTCATCTCTTTGTTATGGGGGGAAGTTTATGCCATTATATTATGATGTATGCATTTGTGGCCTAAATATTATTTTACTCTCCGTGAATAAGGGAACACACCAAGGGTAATCTTTCAATATAAATAAAAAAGATGTGTCAAAACAAACCATCCAGCGTAGGATTCTCAGAAGGTACTGCTTTAAGAATCTTGCGCTGGATAATTTGTTTTGAAAATATTTTCTTGTTATGAAAAAGTTACCGGCTACTTTCTAACACAGCGATTGTGAGTGACATTCTGCTTCTGCTACCCTTCTTGCTTCATAATAGACATTTTGGAAATCCGCCCCTGTTTCTTTACAAATTCTTCGAATACTCTCATATTCCGGATAAAAGAAAAATTTATCTTTATGACGGCAAATCTTTATTTCCACTATCCCATAAGGAGTTTTTACCATTTTCATTTCCCGTTCCAAAACCGTTCGTTGGACAGGATAACGGCGAATCCCAATCGTAGTGCTCTGGGTCATAAGAATATCTTCCAATAACTCCCGATCGGTCTCTTTGCAGAGAACCGACAACTGATAAGCCGGCCGATTCTTTTTCATATAAACCGGCGTGTACCAGACATCTGCTGCTCCCGCCTCCAGAAGCATTTCCATCGTCAACCCCAACATTTCCCCAGTACTGTCATCTAGATTCGTCTCCATAACCCATAATTTCGTCTCTAATACCTTGGAATCTTCAGTTTCCAAAAGCATCCCGCGCAACACATTTGCCTGACGAAATACCTTATTGCCAGCCCCCATTCCAATCTTTAAAAGCCGGCAGGCATCTGGAAGTTCTTTTCTAGTTCGCAATGCTGCTGCTATCGCGGCGCCGGTAGGTGTGACCATCTCCCCCTCATTATCGGTAAACCGCAATTCTAACCCCCAGGCCGATATAATGTTTGCTGTCGCTGGTACCGGTACGGGAAGCGTTCCATGTTGACAATGTACATGGCCATGCCCCTCGGAAAGGGGGGATACCACAACCTCTTCAATGCCCAAATTATCAATGCAAACTGCCACACTTACAATATCAATGATGGAATCAATTGCCCCCACCTCATGAAAATGGACTTGCTCAACAGGGAGCCCATGAGCTTTTGCCTCTGCTTCTGCCACAATACGAAACATTTTTCTTGCTAGCTCCTTGACCCGCTCTCCTGTATTCAGACGATCGATAATTTCATAAATATCATAAAGATTCCTATGCGTATGGTGGTGAGCCTCTCCATGAGTATGAGCTTCCCCATGGTGATGAGCCTTTTCATGGTCGTTATGCTCATTCTTCTCATGACTATGTCCGTCCGCCTCCAAATGCACATCAAAATCGAATGCATCCAATCCGCACGTTTCCTTTCTTCCGAAATGCAGATGATAGCCATCCAATTGCATACTGTCCAGCGCCTTCACCAACACCTTCCGATCCGCTCCCAAATCCAGAAGCATCCCTACTGTCATATCTCCACTGATTCCTGAATTACACTCCAGATAAAGAATTTTTCCCATTTTATTTCACCGCCAATCTGTTTATTTGCGTCGCCACAAATGCTGCGCCGTATCCATTGTCAATATTTACTACAGAAATGCCATTTGCACAAGAGTTAATCATCGTCAATAGGGCAGATAATCCATGAAAAGATGCCCCATATCCTACCGAAGTAGGAACAGCAATCACCGGACATTCTACCAACCCGGCCACCACTGTTCCCAACGCTCCCTCCATCCCGGCCACCGCTACAATACAGTTTGCCTTTGTCAGACGTTCCCGTTTCGAAAGTAACCGGTGGATTCCTGCCACTCCCACATCATAAATTCGCTCCACCCGGCACCCAAAATATTCCGCCGTCTGTGACGCTTCTTCTGCCACTGGAATATCCGCTGTACCACCAGTACAAACCACAACCAGACCTGTCTGATCTTTCTTTTCCTGCTCCACCTTTAATATTCGGGAAATCGGATCATAGACTATTTGGGGAATCCTCGTTTTCACCAACTCATATTGTTCCGGGGTTGCCCGGGTTCCTAACACCTCCCCGTCACGCTCATAAATTCGTTGATAAATATCCACCAAATATGCATCTGGTTTTCCCTGACAAAACACAGTCTCTCCAAATCCCGTCCGTAATTTTCGATGAAAATCCAGCTTTGCATACCCCAAATCTTCATAAGGAAGATTTTTTAACAAGTCTGCTGCCTCATCCACTTCTATCTGACCAGCTTTTACTTGCTGCAGTAACTCTCCTACATCCATTCCTCTTTCTCCTTCATCCTTTCTTCCAAACATAAAAACACCAGGAAACCATGGATATCCCTTGAGCATATCCGAAGCCTTCCTGGCATTCGCCTAATTTAATCCTTACTTTTTCTTCTTTTGGATCCTTCTGTATCCTTTGGCGACTTATATCAGCCAATACATGTAGTATAAAGAATAAATGACTTTCCGTCAAGCGTTTTCTCTTCTACAATACATCTGAAAAATGGGGTCGTAGCCGTTTAAACACTTTCAATCCTGCCAGCAACATCACCAAAGTTACCATCCAGAAGTAACACGTCAGCCGGGGACGCTGCCAAAACCATTCTCCGGTCAGCATACTGTCACGATATCCCGCTGATATATAATAAAACGGATTTAATTTCAAAATCGAAACCACCCATGGCGCTTTATCGGCAAACATACTCTCATGATACATGATCGGCGTCAACCACATACCAAACTGCAGACAAATGCTGACAATCTGAGCCATATCTTTAAAAAACACATTCACGGATGAAGTAAAATATCCCATCCCCAATGCCAGCATAGATGCAGCAAAGGAATAATACAAGATCTGCGCCCAGGTTAAAAATGGCGTCCAGCGGTAAAGAATAAACATAAACAGCAGAATAAAAACAAAAAATGCGTGTACCATCAAACAGGAAAACAGTTTGATAATTGGCAAGATCTCCACCTGAAACACTACTTTTTTCACCAAATAATGATATTCCTGCAGGCAGTTGGTGACACTATTCAGAGTCTCGCTGAAGAAAAACCAAGGAACAATCCCCGGCACCAACCATATCACATAAGGGGCCCCCGGTACCGGCGGCTCACTTTTAAAACCAATCTGAAAAATCAGAAAATAAATCAAAACTGTCACCATCGGTTGAATAAACATCCACACAATGCCGAAATAAGAACCTACAAACCGTTTTCGAAAATCTGCTTTCGAAAGATCCCAGATCAGCTTTCGTTTCTTGACAATCTCTTTTAGCAAAGAAACTACATACGCCATTATCCCCTATCCCTCATTTCTTTAAAACCGAAAAGTATCTGCCAGTCCGCCCCAGTTCTGATCCTTTTCAGAAATAATCAGTTTTACGCCATCCTGCAATGGCCAAGCAATTCCAATCTCTGGATCATTCCAAGCCATGCCGCCTTCATCTCCCGGATGATAAAAGTCTGTGCATTTATAAGCAAACTCCACTTCATCCGAAAGCACCAAAAAACCATGAGCAAAACCTTCCGGAATGTAAAACATCTTCTTATTTTCATCTGACAATGTCACTCCAAACCATTTCCCATAAGTTTTAGAATTAACCCGCAGATCTACCGCCACATCAAAGACTTCCCCCCGCAAAACTCTCACCAGTTTCCCCTGCGGAAATTGTTTTTGATAATGCAGTCCTCGCAGAACTCCGCGAACAGACATCGACTGGTTGTCTTGCACAAAGTTCATATCCAAACCAGCTTCTTTAAAATCATTTTGATTATATGTCTCTACAAAATATCCTCGTTCATCCCGAAATACCGTTGGTTCAATCACATATAATCCTTCGATCTCACAACTTGTCACTTTAATCTTTCCCATCTTTTCATCCTTCTTTCTGTCTGGAGTCATTGCAATAGTTATCCTATATAACCATTCAGAAACCTGAACTGTTACTATAATATACTACGGAGACTATATTTTGTCAAAAAAATGATGATTCCTCCTGTATTTACAGACGCATACTTACAATTCCGTAAATTCGCAACAATACATAGGCATTCATACTGCACATCATATATAATGTTTTCCGGTTTCCTTCCCGTGTCAACACCAAAGTGTCATTTTTCAGTGACATCAGCAGCACTGGTAAAAATGGCAGAAAATATCTACCCTGGACTCCCTGAATTACTTTAGAGCTGATAGGAGTCCAAGCTAGCATCATCGAGAGCATGATAGCCCCCGTACAGCCCAGACAAAGAGTCCAAATCCAGAAACGATTCCTGCCAGTCAGTACTAACTGCTCTCCCGGCTTTCGCAGTGACAATGTTATCAAACACCCCGTAAACAAGATAACCAAAACATATGGCACGTCCAATATCGGATCCAAATTGCCTAGATATGCACCGATCATTGTCAAATGGTATTGCTCTCCTTGCCACATAATCGTATTGAAAATTAACTGCAGACATTTCAACGTCTGATGCCGAAAAGTACCCAGACTGTAGCCTGGCTCTTCTGCCCAACCGATTATATTCTCCGTTTCTGGTATCACATATGTCGAGACCGTCTGTCCATTGACGAAAACCATAACCAACGTCCAGGCACTCAACACACAGAACCCCGACACCAGCCATTTTTTCCAACTGCCAAATTTGTGTATAGGAATCAAAAGACATAACCCCATAAAAATAGTATATACCATCTTGCAGGGACCTGCCAAGGCCATCGCTGCTGCCAGTACTGCCACATCGATATTTCTTACCCGCTCCGCAACAAATGCCAGATCTAGACAACAGGCCGTAAAATAAAAAATCCAGGCCATAATCCAAACATCATAGGAGAAGGAGGCGGCTAAATGCAAAGTCATCGGCAGAAGGGCCACTCCAAACAAAACTTCTTTACCAAAAGGCAAGCGTTTCATAGCCAAACCAGTCATAAACACAAAAAACAACAAATTGGTGGCTCTTCCCAGATAAGCTAACCACAAACTGTCAAGCGCTAACAGCCTTGCCAAAGAAATGCCCACTGCCTGAGGAAAAAATGCCGCCGGTGTCGTTACCACCGGCGGATAGGAAGAGGCCACCAGCCCTTCTTGTTGCCGATTTGCCTGTCCATTTTGAAAGGTATCATGAATCAGGCGATAAGTCTGTTCCACTAACGGCTCTCCCAATACTGTTCCCTCGTCCGAACCATCCCGAAGTCCCTGTCTGACCGGATAGCGTTCCGTATCGTCATAGACATATTCCCCATAAACATCCTCCAGAAACCAATCCCTAGCACGCACCAGCACATGTCCATCCTCACTGTTTGACGGCTGTCCCAACATATGACTAGACAATTGGTAGGCACTGATATAATGGCTGATTTCGTCGGGTGCTGAAAGTGGGGGAAGTACTAGCAAATATAAGACTCCCAAAAAAGTCCCTGCCAGAAAATAGATTTCTTCCAGTTTCCTTTGTCGCTTTTTTTGTTCTCCCAGCAAAAACCATCCACACAAAGCCGTCCCCGCCAGAACTACTGCCAATAACAGCAAATAATTGCCGATCAGCCAGGTATCCCCACACTCCCGTGCCCCTAAACGAACATCATTCAGATGCCATAAGCCTAGAATTGCCAGGAATATCGTTCCTATCAGCCAACTAAATGTTTTCTTTTTCATCCATGTTATCATTCTTTTTTTCAGGCTTTTCTATCTTCTTTCTTTCCTGCTCCTTTCTTAGCTTTTCCTCTAGTGCCATACGCTGTACCAGTTCTTTGATCTGTGTTTCCAACCGAGAAATATGGATCGTCATCTGGAATACTTTCACAATCAGCAAAAAAATCGCAAATAAGAACAAAAAATTCGCTGTGGAATAAATACCCAGACAATGTGCAAGGAAATCTGCCACTGGTGGAAATATACTAAATATCACCAGAATCCATGCCAGTATAATCCAGAAAATAGCGCTCTCAATTTGTATCTTGGACTGTCGGATTTTGCGCATCATCAGCAAAAACGTAGCGATGGAAGACAGAATCAGCACGATACGCAAAGTAGTAGTCATCATAGGCTCCTCCAATACTGAGGACTCATACTACACCAGCGAACGAATGCCAGCGGCAATGCCTGATAGCCTTTTCCCAGCCGATAACCAGCATATTTACAAGCACTTCCCAGGATCAGAGATGGCAGCTCGCCTGCTTTTCCCTGGTGGATCAACGCCTTTGCTGTCTCTTTCACAAGACGGATTCCCTCCCCTTCAGAAACCAGACCGGCAAACACTTCCGGATGATCCGCTTGCGACACCGCCAGATCAAAATTCCGGTGAAATTGCTGCATTGCCGTTAGATTATGAGAGTGGATCACTCTGGCATCTGCCACATAGGCAATTCCATATCCAGCCTGAATTACTCCTGCTGCATAGAGCATATCTTCATTAAAAATCGTCCTACCGACAAAACCGCCCTGTTTTTTAAAAACATCCCGCCGATAAGCACAACATACATTGGAAGCAAAATAAGTTTTGATCCCTTTCTTTGGCAGATCGGCCAATGTCTTGATACCACTCACCTCCGGATAATTAAATCTTCTGGTATGACGCTCCACTGGCCAGCAGTCCTCGCAAGGCAACTGACGGGCATACGCAACTGCCACTTGCTCCCCCTTAGGCCCTTTCCATAAAAGCGCCTCCAATAACCGCTCCACCAGTTTTCTTCCTTTGGGCACCGCATCATCTGTCATAAAAATCATTACTTGTGCCTGAGATCTTTCTGCTCCCAAATTGCGGGTCGCTCCATGATCAAATTCCTTTTTTGTCACATGATAAACCTCAAGATTATCAATCTCTTTATATTTGGAAGAATCCCAATATTTCTCCTCCGTATTGATCACGATAATCCGGTTTACTGGAAATGTCTGTTGTTTTAGCCTTCGCAGAAGACAGAGAAATCTCTCCCCCGGTTTATAGGTGGGAATAATCACATCCACCTCTATCTTTCGTCCCTGACTCATCTTATCCATACTCTTTTCTCCTATTTCTGTTTCCCCTGCCGATAAGCGCTCCACGCTCCGCCTACAAAGCTAATCGCCATAACAATCATCAAGATCAGATAGGCCAATGCCGCGCCCATAATTCCGGCCTGCTTTACCAGCGCCGGTGCCAACACAGCCGCAAACGCTGTCAGTATCACATAAATCCAAAAAATCATCTGCTGCTGCCGTAAAATTACTAGCACATAATAATATAGATTCAATATTGCATAAAAACCACCACCTAATACTACCAGTAAAAACGCTCTATGATACGGAATCAGACTACCTGTATAAGCGGCGCCCAAAATTCTTTCCATGATTCCCAATACCGGTCTTCCCAGCAACCAGGTAAGCGCCACCGCCAGGCAACTGAGTCCCCCGATCAACAGAGAAATTCTTTTCAGCATACCCTCAAATTCTGGATACCTTTTTTCATTCCAGTCATCCGTCAAATACGTCAGCACTGGACGAATTACAAATCCTGCCACCAGATTGATCACGGATGTCGGCATAAAAATCACATTAAAATATCCAGAAGCCACATCATCCATATGGGCATCAATCGCATATTTAGCTGCTGAAAAAATATAAAAATCCAAAAATACTGATACAAACAAAAGCCAGACTGCCCCTGTCAGCGGCATCAGGTGTTTCCTGTTCCCCTTGCGGTTCACAGTTTCCAGTCTGCCAAGAACCAGTATATTAAACAAGAATACCCCCACCATCTGTGCTGCCACTGCTGCTCCACAAGCCCAAAACAGCGGGCATCCTGCTATCAAAACTGTCAAAAACACACCTACAGACAAAAAAGTCCGAAAAGTATTGGATTTTCCGGTCAAATGTAGATGACCGGCACGCTGAAATTCCGACTCAAAAACGTCAGCAAAACCATCGATCACTTTATAGCACACCAAGAGAAAAAGCGTCCCTGCCTTCTGGATCGAATAGCCGCAAACGAGCAAATATCCTGCTCCTGCCAAAAGCGCCACTCCACAAGTCAGACACCGATGATACAAATAATCTCCGAACCAAAATTCCCCCGCCCCATCTGTAATCTGAAAAGGGCGAATGCCAAAATAGGCCAAAATAAACATCTGCTGTCCAAAAGTGCTGAATCCAAAGGCAAAAACGCCTCCTTGTTCCTTACCCACAATCCGCATGACCACAAAGGAAAGAATCATACTGGCGAAAGCATAGCAAAAGCTTCCTGCCATATTCCAGATGATATTTTGTCTTTCTCTGTCAGGACCTGTTCTTATAAGAAGGGAGGTCCATCTGTCAATGATTTTCATATTGTTCCCCTGTTTTAAAAGGTCCTCTTCCCTAATTTTCTGTACCGAAAAACATCACACGATTAAATTGTTTTTCGAAAATTTTGAATCAATAAAATAGACAGCAGCATCCGCAGCATATATTTTGCTGCTATCGCTGGCTTCAAGTAGCTTTCTCCTCCCAGACGTTGATCGATGATCACCGGAATTTCCGCTATCTTTGCCCCTTGCTTTAGCAAGTAAGACACGGTATCTGGTTCTGGCCCGTAATTCAGATTAAGCGCAAATTCACGGATCATCCTTCGATTAAACATGCGCATTCCAGAAGTAGGATCCGCCACTCGTACCCCTGTCGTCAACCATATGGCTCCCGACAAAAGCCGGCTGCCGATCATCCGTATGGAAAAATCTTTCGACTGATCCACAAAACGGCTGCCGATTACCATATCATATCCCTCTGCCATCTTCTGCTTCATCGAAAGAATATACTCCGGGCGATGCTGCCCGTCCCCGTCAAACTGGACCGCACAGGCATATCCCTTATACCAGGCATATTTCATCCCGGCCTGAAAACACCCGGCCAAACCCAAATTCACCGGAAGATCCAATATCTGATAACCATGGCTTTTGCAGATTTTTGCTGTCCCGTCTGTGGAGCCGTCATTGACTACCACATAATCCAGCTCCGGATACTTTTGCACCAGTTCCTCTACTACCCCTTCGATATTCGCTTCTTCGTTAAAAGCTGGTATTATCACCAATACCTTGTCCAAATATTCCATGCCTTATCCTTCCAATATAATATCACAAATCATATCCACTATTTCCGGTGCCAAATCCGCATACAGAGGCAGCGTCAACACCTGACGAGAAATTCGTGCCGCCACCGGCGTCTCCTTCTCGTCATATTGCCCCTGATAACAAGCATAACGATTGATGCAAGGATAAAAGTATTTTCTTGCATGAATATTATATCGCGCCAATTCCTGAAAAATCCAGTCCCGATCCCTTTTATACCCGTCAAACACCACTGGCATATAAGCATAGTTCATCCGCACCCGGGGATTTTCCGGGCACAAACGGATTCCTGAAACCCCCGAAAGTCTCTCCCGATAACGCTTGGCAAGCTTTTTCCTTTTTGCAATCTCCTCATCTACATGCCGCAGATTGCAAATCCCCATGGCAGCCTGAAATTCATTCATTTTTCCATTGGTTCCCACATATTCCACACTTTCATATCCAGTGATTCCGAAATTCTTAAGCTCATACAATCGCTGCCGCAACCAGTTTTCCCGAAATGCCACCGCACCCCCTTCAATGCTGTGAAACACTTTGGTGGCATGAAAACTAAACATCGACAGATCGCCAAATTCTGCTGCTCCTTTGCCATCTAACGTCTCCCCAAATGCATGAGCCGCATCATAGATCACCTTTAATTCATGTTGTCTGGCAATCGCTGCAATTCGTTCCACATCACAGAAATTCCCATATACATGAACTGGCACAATCGCCGTGGTATGTTTGGTGATCCGGTTTTCTAGCTGTTCCACATCTAGAGTATAATCTACCGAATTGATATCACAAAATACTGGTTTTAATCCGTTCCTCACAATCGCGTGGGTGGTAGATGCAAAGCTAAAAGGCGTTGTAATCACTTCTCCCTCTAGCTCCAATGCCTGTAACGCCAGTTCCAGAGCCATATGTCCATTGACAAACAACTCCAGCTGTGGAGTCATCAGATACTCCTTTAACTGCTCCTTTAACTGCTCATGATAATCTCCCATGTTTGTCAGCCAGGCGCTTTTCCACAACGGCTTTAACATCTCCACATATTCTTCCAGTGGTGGCAGGGAAGAACGCGTTACCGCTATCGGATCTTCCAACCTTTTTTTCATATCTTTGCCCTTTCTCCGTCTGTCTGACTTTCCCCTGTCCGATATTCTTGATACCGTTTTACTAGATATTGACTGTGAATTTTCCTCGCCGGTTCCAGTTCTTTGCCAGTGAAACAATACAGATGATTCTTCACCATATCATATCCTGCCATACAAGAAAACGCCACACCTCCGGAAAATCTGGGATTGCATTCCAGAAAATACCATTCCCCTGGCACCTTCTCCACAAATTCAAAATTTACACATCCCCGAATATTCAGCATCGTGGCAATCGCCTCGCACTGTCTGGCCAAACGCTCATCGAAAAAAACCTGTACCGAAGTTCCGGCTCCGTTTGGCGTCCGCAAAAGCTCTCTCCGCGAGACAGTCACGATCCGGCCGCTCTCTGGTTCCCTCACTACATCTACCGTAACCACAGTCCCTGGAATCTCTGGCTGTACCAGATAATTTTTTGCTGCTTGCTGATGCCATTTTGCAGCATAACGCATCTGTCTGGCGTCCTGGATTCGCATCATTCCCTGACTGCTTCGCCCCTGAAATGGCTTTAAAACCAGTGGATATTCCAGCAGCTCGTATCCCGTATCTGCTTCCTTTTCTATTACTTCTTTCAAAACTTGTCCGGGGATTGTTTTACAGATCCCCTTTGGTGCCAAAAAGCGTTCTGTCTCCCATTT
Organism: Lachnospiraceae bacterium; assembly: GCA_022799175.1. Classification (GTDB taxonomy): domain Bacteria; phylum Bacillota; class Clostridia; order Lachnospirales; family Lachnospiraceae; genus Brotaphodocola. The sequence continues at coordinate 36,589 of JAAWNY010000021.1, forward strand.
ATTTCGGCAAAGTCGGATGGTCTTTTTATCTGACAGGCAAAGAATAACCCCCAATGATGCTGCTTGTCCCCGCCATTCCTGTACCGCATCCACCTCGACATCGGTCAATGGAATCAGATAATCCACCTCATTTTCCCGACAAACTTTTTCTAAAAAAGCTCCAAACTTTTGAGAATCCGCCGCCAAGGGCGCTTGATAAAACCGATCCACCTCTGTTGATGTAGCAATCCACTCCGCCGGATAGATATCACAGCCGATCACTCGAAATCCTTCTTCTTTATATTTTCTCACCACAACTGCTGCAGAGAACGATCCGATTGCCGTTACCAATATTGTCCTGCTCATGATATTTTATCTCCTTTTCCTTATCGTTTCATTCGCTCTCTCAACATCCCGGTCAAAAAGAAAAAACTCTCCATTCGCAGCATCCACGCCAGTATCCCATAAATTCCCACACCGCACCCGATCTGCACCAGCAAACGAAACCAGGGAGAAAACTGTCTCAGCAAAAAACCAACAGCCATCACTCCTGCACACATCATTGACGAAAGCAACGCCGACGGCATCACATCCATCCACTGATGCCAAATACTATATCTCAAAAGTTTTCGATTCGGCGCTCCATTGATAAAGGTACACAAAAAATCCTGAATCGCTTTCAACAATACCATCCCGTATACCGAAAAGCACATCCCCACCGCCAGAGCCACCAAACTCAGCGTCTTTTTCACCAATTCCAGTTTCAGGAAAATGTCGCTTCTCCCCATAGCATTGATAGCCTGAAGATTGGTAATATGAATCGGCCAAAAACAATAAGAAATACACATAATCCGCAAAAACGGCACGCAAATCAACCATTTTTCTCCCAAAAGAGTTAGCACCAAATTATCCGCCACAGCAAACAATCCTAACAGCATCGGCAAAGTCACAAACGAGCTCAGCCGGATTGCCCGCCGCACCATTTGACGTACTTGCTCCACATTATCCTGACTCGCCGCAAAAACCGGCAACAATACCGCCTGAATCGCTCCTCCTAGATTCGTAGCAATCAGCTTAGGAAACTGCTCTCCCCGATTATAGCTTCCCAATAATTCTTCATTATAAATCTTGCCGATAAAAAGCCCATATAAATTATTAAATACCGTGTCCAACAAAGATGCACACAAAAGTTTCCAGCCAAAAGCAAACATCTCCCGTATCCGGGCCAGAGAGCACTTCATCACTGGTCGCCAGGACACCGTCACAAACAGCACAAGCATTAATGTCAGATAATAAATCACTTGCTGTCCTACCATCGCCCATACCCCATACCCCTGGTATGCCATCCCAATACTGATTGCCCCAGCAATCAGCGAAGCAATCAGCGTAGACAAAAAAAGCCCCCGAAATTCCATTCTACGGGATACATAAGATGTCTGTACCGATATCACCGCTCCCGGAAACAATACGACCGCTAACACCCGCACGATGGTTTCCAGCTCCGCTATTTCATACCAAACGGCAATTCCCGGCGCCGCAAAATACAAAATTCCATACAGCGCCAGAGCGACTACCAATTCAAAATAGCAGACCGATGAAAAATCCACCTCATCCGCCTGCCTTTTTTGTATCAATGCCGTACTGAATCCACTCTGCACAAAAACATTGGCTATCACGATGAAAATCATAAGGATCCCCACCACTCCATACTCCGCAGGAGTCAACAACCGGGCAAGAATAATCGCAATCACAAACTGCACTCCCTGAGAGCCGCCATTTTCCAGCAACTTCCAAAACAGTCCTCCGGCTATCTTCTGCTTCATCTCTGTCTCTGTCACTATATACTCCTTCTCATACCACCAGAAGCATCCGTAGATATTATTTTTCTGAATGATGAAATAGTCTCCATGCTATCCCGTATAAATTTGGCGCCATCACCTCAAAACGAATAAAAAAACGAGTCCGCCAGTTCAGCTCCCGATAAAATTTTCGGTTTTTCTTTGCCAGAACTTCCTCATATTTCCGAGTATTCACCTTGGTCAGGAAACGAATCCGGGCGGCTGCCCTTTGTGCTTCTTTATGAAAACATCCGCCAGTCTCTCGATCAAAGCTTTGATACATCTTTTTCATCTCCTGGAAGTACTGCTCCTGCTTTTTTTCGTAATCCCCCTGCTTCATCCAAGTAGTCCAGGAAGAAGAGCCGCCCAATCGATATACACACATTGGCCGATCCATATAATAAGCCCAGCCGCGAGCCGCCGCCATTAACTGCAGCGGGATATCAGCCAAAGGAGCTTTTATATAAAAATCCGGTAATTTTTTGACCATATCCGTTCGAAACATCAGAGATGCCGTGGGATATCCAGATGTCTTATCGATCATCTCTTTTGGTGATACCTGCCGGCTTTTCCGATAGGGCCGCATTCTTTTCTCTGTCAACGCCCTCCCCTGAACTTCAATACGGGCACTATGAAATACTAAGGAGCAATCCGGATGTGCCTCCATAAAATCCACCTGCCGCTGCAGCTTATACCGGTCCGTCCAATAATCATCCCCCTCGCACATGGCAATATACCGCCCTCTGGCCCGGGGAAAATTATAAGTTCCACTGACATTATATAAACCTTTGGCATATTGATTTTCAAGCTGCAAAATAGGTTTCATTTTCTCCGGATAGCGTCTGGCATACTCACGAATAATATCTGCTGTACCATCTGTGGATGCATCATCATGAATCAGCACTTCATAAGAAAAGTTGGTTTTCTGACTCACAAATCCCTCCAAGGTATCCCGAATATAGTTCTTTTGGTTATAAGTAATGCAGCAAATACTGACCAGTATCTCTTCTCGATTTTTTAACTCCATTTCTATCCCTGCATCTTTCTTCTACCATACAAAAATTCTTACTTTTCCCTTACCAATAGCTTTCATTTTACAATATCTCTTAGGAATTGTAAATCCTATATAGAATTTTTCAAACAAATGTGTTAAAGTTAGAAGGCAAAAGCAATCTTACTATCAGGAGGTTACTAACCATGAATCGATACTTTAAGTTCCGGCGCACCTTGCTTTTGGCCGGACTCATCATGGCAAATCTTACATTTGCTTCACAGGCTGCTGTTGATGCTGCTCCACCTACTCCCATGACGGAAGGAGCGACTTCTCAAGTTGTTGTGGCCGGAAGTTCCCGAAATACAGATACCAGCGGCCCTCAAGCCGCATCTTCTACCGGAGGTTCCCAGACAATAACGGTCGGACAGGGACAGACCGTGGATGGCGGACAAAGCCAACCCGATAATCAGGTGGGACAAACCCTACGTCCAGATGATAGTTCAGATACTCCTGTTTCCACCGATTCGGACAACGTTTCTCCAGAAACCACTGCTCCAGAAGCCGGCACACAAGAAACGACAGACCCTCTTTTAGTGCCGGTAACCGAAGAAGAAATTAAGGAAAATACAGAAGGAATCCTTCCCGAAGGCCATCCTCTGTCTGTTCCTAAACGGTCCCCCCGGCTCCAAACCACCATTCTTCTTTGTGATGCGATGCAATGGTCTCAGCCTTTTGTCAATGATCAGTGGTGCGATGTAGATGGACGTCCTTTCTACTCCATCTCCATTTTTCTGGAAGATATCATCGGCAACATCCATTACCGTGCCTATACTTCTGCCCATGGCTGGACCAGATGGGTCATAAATGGACAGCAGACTCCTATTCCTGCGGATCTAGCTCCGATTGAGGCGATCCAGCTCCGTTTTAGTGGTCCAGTCAGCAATGATTATGATCTGTACTACACCACCCGACTCACCGACGGACAAGAAACTGGTTGGGCGCGCAACGGTCTCTCTGCCGGAACCATGGGGGGGGGAGCTTTAGCTGCCTTCCGTATGGCTTTTTTCCGCAAAGATGATGCTTCCTCCCTCACGGTGGATGACTCCGCTCTAATCTCTGCCCACGCAGATGGTATCCAATATATCGATGGTTCTCTTCGCTATATTCACGGAGACGGATCGAACTATACTGGCTGGGGATGGGTCGGCAACCAACGCTATTATTTCGTCGATTCCTACCCGGTCACCGGCTGGCAGTACATAGACGGCTACAAATATTACTTTGACGAAGAAGGAAAATTGCTCACCGACTTAGAGCCTGTTATTGGCGCCAATGGCCCCTTCCTGATCCGCATCAACAAAGAGATGAACTGTATGACCATCTATGTAAAAGATGGGGACAATGGCTATATCATTCCCCTGAAGTCCTTTTTGACTTCCTGCGGCGATGATACTCCCCTGGGCACATTTAAGACCCCAGAAAAATATCGTTGGCGACTGATGATTCATAATTTATATACGCAGTACGCCACCCGCCTGGGATCCGGACTTTCGATTCTCATGCATTCGATTATTTATGATGCTCCCAATCCATTCTCTGTTTGGGCCAGCACTTACAACCACATGGGTGTGGCACGTTCCGCCGGATGTATTCGCCTGACCACAGAAGACTCCAAATGGATTTATGACCATTGTCCGCTGGGTACGACCGTAGAAGTATATAACAATCCGGTTCCGGGACCGTATGAACGTCCGACTATTACATCAGAAATTCCCTTCGAGCAGACTTGGGATCCTACAGACCCTAATGTCACGCAAGAACAGATTGCCCAGGAATCGGCACGAATTGCTGCAAAATATGGATATTAAAATCGAATAATTTCAAAAAACAAGCCATCCGCCATGTTCCATATCCCGTATACATGCACCGTCCAAACACAGGATATGGAAACCGCGGATGGCTTATTGATAACGCCTTCTCTTTATCTGATTCTCTTCCACAACCTCTCCACACACCGGAAAACTCTTACTTCCATCCGAATTCCTCCAAACCAAAGCCTTGCTATCCACTCCTGCAAGCAATTAATGTGAAGATACTTCTCCATATAATAAAGCACGCTTTGTTCCCGAAGTTTTTGTCGCTCTAATTCCTTTTGATAAGATTTGCCGATCGTTGTTGAATGCTCGTGGTAATAGCTCTCTGTCAGCAGCAGCACTGTCCTTTTTCCTGCCTCCCGCATTCGTCTGGCCAGTACCATCTCCTCTTGATACAAAAAAATACCTTCATCATAACCGCCGCACTCCAAAAACGCGGTCGCGTCCACCATCAACATAGAACCATGCACCTCATCTACCCACACCGCTTTTTTTCCTTTAAAATAGCTCCCAGGATAGTATAAAAACCTGGCCCACACACGTCTACTGACTGGCCCCATATACAAAAGTTGTCCCACAAATCCCTGGCTTTTCCAGCTGTTCTGAAATGGCTTATAGTTCTTATCCTCAATTCCGGCCGCCGCTACCCCGACCTTGGGATGTCTCTGAAAAAGACGCGCCAATCCTCGAATACAATTCTCTGAAAAAGACACATCGGGATTCGCAATTACTACATGTGTGGCCTGATTTACCTCTACCGCATAGCGAATTCCCCAATTATTTCCTGCCCCGTAACCACCATTTTTTTCTGCGCGGATAACAGAAATCTTTTCTCCTTTCAGTGTCTGTAACCGTTGCCAGGAATCATCAGTAGATGCATTATCCACCAGCACAATCCCGTCTAGAACCGAATATTTTTCGATCTGCCTCACCAACTTTTCCACCGTTTCGGCATCATTATAATTTAAAATAACACAGTTGATTTTCATCGTCAAAATATCCTTTCCGTCTTCCGTGAATGAATTTGCAGACATATTCTGTCTTAATATTCTTTCGGCATGGTCACACACTGGGCCAGTGTTTGCAACCAGGAACTTTTCTTAAATCGATAATTCACAATGCTTCTTATCCTTCCTGGTATCATCTTTCCTGGCAATATCAAAAATTCATGCAGCGTCCTTCTTTGAGAAACATTCAATCTTCTGCCAAATTCTTTACCAAATGCTGCCGCTTGCTGAAACATTCGCCGGTAGTTTTCCTCCACTTGTTTTTGCCTCTGGATCCGTTCCTTTAAGTCTTCCACACTTCCGGTATTCCTGGCTCCCAATACATTATGTTCGTGCTGACGATATTTTAAAAGAGGCTCCGGTACATAAAAAATCGTCCCCAAACAGGATGCACATAAAGCCACCCACCAATCATGCATAAAACAGGCTTTCGGAGGATTTTTCACCAATTCTGCCAATGCCCGATTCATCATCAATGACCCGCCCGTCACTGGATTTTCTACTAGGATCTCCGAAAATGAAGTCCTATCTGGCCGGCATTGTCCATAAATGGAAAAACTGGGACTGATCTGCCGTAGTCTGGCATCCACAACCTCCATATCGGAAAATACCAGCATTGGTTTATTTTTCCTTTCATGCTCCCACATCTTTTGGAGGAGCTTTTCCACTTTTTGAGGAGCCCACACATCGTCCTGATCACTAAACAGTACATAATCTGCTTTTGTCTGCGACAACAGCCAGAAAAAATTCATCGCCGGTGCTGGCACTTGCCAATCTCTGTTTTGGAATCTTCCCGTTTTTATCCGATGACACAAGGTTATCTGTTCCGGATACTCCTGTTGGTAATGCTCCAAAATCTCCCTCGTTCCGTCACAAGAGCCGTCATCAGAAATCAGAATCCGTATCCCCGGCACAGTCTGAGCCAAAATGGAATCCAATTGTTCTTCGATATAGGCAGCGCCCTGGTATGATGCCAGTAAAACATCTATCTGTATTTTCTCGCTTTCTCCTAAGCTATTTCCCGCCGTTTCTTTTTTCTCTTCCCTGACTTTCTTTCCCCTCATTCCTCTCCCTTTTCTGGCATTTACCAGCCGCATTCCCAGCTTCCGACTAATTAGACGACGAGCCAGTGGGCAAACCATAGTAAGATAATTCATCAGATGATAAGCCAGCATATAGACTTCTCGCCCATTCTCCTTTGGCGTCCCCGCCCATGGCGTCAATGCCAGCGCTTCCTCATAAGCCTTCCGATAATGATTCCAATTTCCCGCAATCCAAGGACGCTCATCCCCTGCATAATGAATAATCGCTGGACTCTTTTTCGCTTTTATCAGAGCTTTCCGCCCGATCGCCTGATAAGTTCTGGACTGCCGTACCAATTCCCTGTACGAAAAATACCGGTAATTCGTAAAAAAATTATAATATGGAGGCAGAAAACAGATCTGTCCTTTCAATACTCCGTTGATAATATCCTGATCACAAGCAAACAGCTTTCCGCTCTTTTCCCGATAAAAATCTAGCAACCGCTTCTCCACTCCGGACTCCCGCCATTGTTTCAAATCAATTAATAAAACACCGGCATTGACATAAGGATCCCGCTCTCCCAAACCGATTTTTTCTTTGACTGTCTGGTAAATCGTAGGTTCCATGACTGCGCCCAAAACATGTCCATTGAGATCATAATTCCATAATTTTTTTAAAGAATGCGCCACTATCGTATCACAGTCCAGATACAATACGCGTTTGACTTGCTCCGGAAGAAGTCTCCCCACAAATAAGCGGGCCATGGTACTGACATCAAAACCGCCCGTATCAATACCAAAATCAAATTGTTTCCGAATATCTCCCAATTCTGTCCAGCAAATCTTTCGGCCATAGCGCCCGGCCATATCATCCAACATTTCCTGGCTCTCCTTGGCAATGCCTATCGAAAAAACATAAACCGTCAGATGCTCCTTTTTTTGATTTTTCTCAAACAGAGAAACCATAGATGCTGCCATGTGACGGACATAGGTTTCATTTGAGGCATAGACTACGTTCATATTCATCTCCCACTAATTTTAAAGGTGTTTTTCGACCATCTTTTTAAACTTACATTCCATATTTTCGGATACGTCCCAACGCTGAAGCAATTACCTTGTCCATATCATAATACTTATACTCTGCTAGTCTTCCACCGAAAATCACCTTATTTTCTTGAGCGGCTAATTCTGCATATTTTTGATACAATTGCTGATTCTTCTCGTCATTCACTGTATAATATGCCTCCACCCCTTCTTTCCATTCTTCTGGATATTCCCGCGTAATCACAGTCCTTGACTGCGTGCCAAATTCGAAATGTTTGTGTTCAATGACCCGCGTATAAGGCGTCTCCCGATCCGTATAATTGACCACTGCTACCCCCTGATAATTATCCATATCCAACGTTTCTGTCTCAAAACGCAGGCTTCGGTACTCCAGAGTTCCGAACTGATATCCAAAATAAGCATCAATAGCCCCCGTATAAACCGTGACATCTCCTAGCTTTTCATAATAATCTCGATGCTCCAGATAATCAATTCCTGTATGAATATCACAATCCTCAAACATTTTATCAATGATTACATTGTAACCACCAATCGGAATCCCTTGATATAAATCATTGAAATAATTGTTGTCATACGTAAACCGTACAGGTAAACGATTGATAATAAACGCCGGCAGCTCCCGGCAATCCCGGCCCCATTGTTTCTCTGTATATCCTTTCACCAATTTTTTGTAAATATCGGTTCCTACTAAGCGAATTGCCTGCTCTTCTAGATTCTTCGGTTCTCCAGTGATACTTCTTCTCTGTTTCTCAATAATGGTTTTTGCCTCTTTGGGCGTACTGATACCCCACATTTTACTGAACGTATTCATATTGAACGGCATATTGTACATCTCGCCCTGGTAGTTTGCCATTGGACTATTGGTATAGCGATTAAATTCCGCCAGGCCATTTACATAATCCCACACAGCACGGTCACTGGTATGAAAAATGTGAGCGCCATAACGGTGTACATGAATGCCTTCTATCTCTTCGCAATATACATTTCCTCCAATATGGTTTCGTTTCTCTACCACCAGACATCGTCTGCCTCGCTTTTTTGCTTCATTTGCCCACACTCCTGCATAAAGCCCGCTTCCCACCAATACATAATCATATTTTTTCATAATATACGGCAATCCTTTCCTGCTGCTTATCCTTATGTCCACTTTTCATATGTTACTTGATTTTATCATACTGTCAAAGATTTTTCCATATTTAAATCGGTTGCTTCCACAGTAAAAGAATCCCCGCTTCTACAATGTCACTTAAATAAGAAAACGAGAAACGTAGTCAAGGAAAAGGGGCGAAAACCATTGCCAAAACCGTCTGCTCCTTTTTTCG
>JAAWNY010000096.1 GCA_022799175.1 Lachnospiraceae bacterium
CGTTTCAACGCCAAATTCAGGGATTTAAGGACTTCTAAATCTCTGCAAAGTCAAAATCCCGCAGACGGTTTGGCGTTGGTTCTCGCCTCATTTCCTTGCCTATGCTTTTCGTTTCCTTACCTTAATGACATTGACTTCCCGGAACCCCTTTTTTCCACTTCCCCACCTGCTTCCAACTCTGCCAACAACCTTCACTTTTCAAATCGACAAAGATCAACTATAATCGCAGAGTAATGCAAATATGGATTTTCGGCCACCAACCAACACCGGGACAGATAAGTCCCGACACACAAAAAAGGAGCGTAATTAAATTATGAAAAAACAAATTCAGTTTCTGGCTGTATTATCCACCGCGGCAGTGATGACTGCGGTAACCCCTGAAATCTTTACGATGATTCCCGGACTTACGCAAACCGCATTTGCGGCTTCCAAAGCCGGCTGGGTTGAAGAAGATGGCGAGCTCCGCTACTTGGACGGAGACGGTTATCCACTGACGGATACCTGGAAAAAGAAAGACAATAGTTGGTATTATCTGAATGAAGACGGTGTTATCGCCCGTTCCATGATGATAGACGAGTATTATGTAGATGAAGATGGCAAGCGCGTTTACAATCAATGGATCAGTGAAGAAAATGAAGATTGGGACTGGGATGACGAAGCATCCGACACCAATTGGTATTACTTCGGCAGCAATGGTAAATATGCGGTATCTGAGTGGCAGGTCATTGACGGCAAATCTTACTACTTTAATGAGGAAGGCCATATGCAGACCGGCAAACTGGAATTAGACGGCTTCACCTATTATCTGGGCGGCGAAGATGACGGTGTCATGAAAACCGGCTGGGTTGAGCTGGAAAATGAAGATGAAGAGATCGATGCCGACACGATCTGGCACTATTTTGATAGCAAAGGAAAAATGGTAGTCAATCAAATCGACCGCAAGATCGGAAGTCATTACTATACCTTTGAAAATGGTATTTTACAGACTGGCTGGTACAAACTGCCTGCTGCTGATGCCACCACGGAAAATGCTTCTGACGAAAATGCAGACGCTAATGCCACCACAGACTCTGCTATCAGTGTTGGCGATTATCAGTATTATGAAGAAGATGGCAAGCGCGCTGAAGGTTGGTATCAGATTGAGGGTGCCCCTGGTATCAGCGAAGAAGGAGAAATTTATACCTTTTATTTCAAAAAGGGCAGCCCTTACCATGCTATCACTGGTATTCAGACCTTTAAAATTGATTCCAAACGTTATGCTTTCAACATTAGAGGTGAGATGGAAACGGGTCTCCAGGTTATCACAAATGAAGACGGAAGCACTTCCAATTATTACTTTGGTGATGACGGTGTTATGAAGACTGGCAAACAGACTATTTACAATGAAGATCTTGACGAAAATCAGACCTGGTTTTTCCTGTCTGATGGCGGCGATAAGGGACGGGGCTTCCATGGAGTTCGCGACAACAGCGTATATCGCCAGGGTCTGCGTCTGGATGCAGAACGGGATCTCCGCTATGCCCCCGTTGAATTAGATGGCGTGCAGTATCTGGTTAACGCTTCCGGTACCATCCAGAAAGCGTCCTCTTCCTCCAAATCCGACGAAAAGCCGGACCTGGGAAAAGGCTATAAAGATTTTAAAGATGCCAATGATAAAATCTGGACCGTTAATACCAGTGGTGTCATTCAAAAATAACTTTTAAACAATCAAACATTCATCCGTTCATATAAAAATCATGTAAAAAACAGACAGGGGATAAATTCCTGTCTGTTTTTTACAAATTCTGTCATATTTTCTAATCCGCCGCGTTATATATAATAAAGTAACACTTGTAAAACTAAGAGTACATACTAAAACTATGGAGGTATCTATGAAAGAGTTGTCTGTTTATTACTGTCCCTCCTGCGGGCGATACACCTATTCTCGGTCCGTGCCATCCATTACCTGTCCGATTTGTGAGACTTCCATGGAACTGCTTACCCACTATTCTAATTTTTACTCTTTAAATCAAGAAGAGCGGGACAGGCTTTTGGTCTGCAAAATAATTACTGTCAACCCCACTGTATGCAGGCGTTTTCTCACTTATATACGTTCCCACTCCGGAGGAGAGGCCGCTACGCTTTCCGAACCCTGCCTTCCTATCCTAGAAGCCGAGAATAAAAAGCTGAATGAAACGATCCAGTGGATGCACCAAACCATTTGGGAACTTCTTGCTAAAAACAAGGAATTAGAGCATACACTGGAACAATACCTTTCAAAATCCGACTAAGTGCTCTAAACGGTTATCAGCACTTAGGTTCCCCTGTTACATACCTCCATATTAACCGATTTAATGTTACCTTCATTTGTTTCACTACATTCTCCAACATCTCATTGTCTTTTTGTAACTTTTGATTTTGTTCTTTCAATTTCTGTAATTCTTTTTCCTGCTGCTGTACTGCCCATTCCCGTGTTTTTCCTTCCATTACTTTCATAATATCTCATCTCCTTTTCATAAATCTCTATGCTTCTATATCCAATCATAAAGCCTTTTTCTCTTTTTGAAAAGCAGAAGAAATCGCGCAATTCGACAAATTCTGTCATGTTTCTCAATTGATTTATCGCCCTACTATATCTGTCAATTTCGCTTCCCTCATCTCACTACCACTTGTAATCTGGCTTTTTTGTCTGTTCGACAATAACCGCAAATTTTTTTCTGCCTTCTCAATAAATCTCCAACCAAACTTATTAACATTTTTCTTACGATTCCCATAAAATCCTTACAATCCGTTCTTGGCTATTGCCATCCATTTCCACCCCTGCTATAATGAATTCAAACAGAAAGCTGAGGTGAAGTGTAATGAAGCACAAACTGAGTCTGATTTTGTTTTTAACAATATCCTGCCTTTTTCTGACTACATTCCCGTCTCTCGCTGGTGAATGGCAACAGACAGAGGAAGACCAGTGGCAATACATTCAAGACAACGGTGAGCCCGCTGTCGGCTGGCTAGAGCTGGACGGCAAACGCTATTATCTCGATGAGAACGGCTGTCGTAAATGTGAGTACTGGCAGAAGGATGACGGTGCCTGGTATTATCTGGACGAAGATGGTGTATTGGTCACCGATGCCTGGGTGGATAACTACTACGTAGGCGAAGATGGCAAACTCGAAAAAAAGCGGTAATACCAGCGATAAGACCCCAGTATATGGGGTCTTTGTTTTTATTCCCCTTTTCTGCCCTCTTTTTACAATTTTGTTTCTAATTGTAATAAAATATTACGAAATGTTCACATTTTAGATAGTTGTATGTCATTCCATTTTATGTTATTCTTTCTTTGGTAAATCTTATCAATGCGTGATAAAAGTAATTATAATACAAATCTGGAGGAATTTATTTATGAAAAAAAGTATCCTTTGTTTATCTGTCCTTGCAGCTACCTTCACTCTTTCTACTGGGATCTCCGCATTTGCCGGACAGTGGGAGCAAGACAGCAATGGCTGGTATTATGTACAAGATGATGGTTCTCTGATTTATGGTCGGGCCTTCACCGACCCGGCTGACGGCTCTGAATATTTTATGGATCCGGACGGTTATATGATGACAGAAACTCGCGTAAACGGTTTCTGGTATGGTCCAGATGGCCGGCGACAGGACAAAACAGAGGCCGAGATTGCTGCCGAAATTGCTCGTGAACAGCGGCTTGCCGCCCGTCCTAGCCCTGCGAAAGAACAGGCCGCTGCCAAGCAGGCTGCCCAAACTGCTAAAACTTCCAAGATTGCAGTCAGCACCACACGTCTCGCTTATCAGGCAGAGATGAAGGCACTGATGGATGTCGTTTTTCTTGATACCCGTTCAAAGGTTAAGAACAATACTGCCATTAAAGGCAGCACCACTGAGGATAATATTGAAGTTAGCTACCGTTTCAATGTTGATGGTCGTGGCACAGCCATCTCCTGTTCCTTGTGGAAGATGTCCAACCCGGAAAACTCCCGTTACAAACCAGAAGCATTGGAACTTTCCTACAACCGGGACATTCTGTCCGATGCCAATGAGGTATCTGTTTTCAACAGTGCTTTTAACAGGCTTTTGACTGCTGCTCTGGGAGAAAACAAGAGCAAAGCTATTTATGAACGCTGCCTGGCAGAAGAAATCGGAACCGGTGGCAGTTTTGAAGAAAGCGGAGTTTCGGATACTGGTAATTCTTATGAACTAACTTATCGAAATAATATGGCTACTATCAAGATCACTTGCAGTGAGATCGATCCCAATGCTGCTGAAACTTCCGAGGAAGAAACCGCCGCAGAAGAGGTTGTTCCCGAAACTACTTCTGAGCAACCTACTTCCTCTGTTATTGTAGCTGGTCAAGGCGCTCTGTCCGCTGCCAGTGAAGCTGGGGATTCGACTACTTCCGATACTGCCTCTGACAACAGCGAATCTGTTGCCAACGATGAGGCGGAGGCAACTGCCTAAACCAGCATAAATATATAACTATAAAAATAAAACGGCTGAATATTCAGTCGTTTTATAATTGTTAATTTTTTGTGTTTTTTATAAAAAAACCTACCCAAACCTCTCAGCATCGTATATAATACTAACTACTTGCCCACAACTTATAAAAATATCAATTTACACGATTGTTCAAATGTCAAATCAGGAGGAACCAAATATGAAAATCAACAAATGGCTATTAGCTGTCGGATGTGTCGCCTTATTATGCGGATGTACGAAACGCAATATTATAAATAATGAGGAATCTGCCCAGCCAGACTTTAATATGTATATGGATGTAGAATTGGATATGGAACAGCTTCAAGAGGATGTCAATGATATCTATCTCGATGAGAATGATTATCCGATGGCGTCTGCCATTGACTTTGAGTTGAATTTGGATGAAGCTTATGTCAATGTCACGGCCGTGGTAAAAGATGGTACCAGCCCGGAAGATGCCGCTTATTTTGCCGATGTTGCCATTAAAGGAATCAATGATCAGGTTGCTGTCCAGGACTTTTCCTATGGTGAATCTGCGGAAGATACCTTCGGTGGACTGTATCAGGATAATGTAATTAATCTAAAAATTTATGAGGAATCCGCATATCATTCCAATGGCGAACCTATGTTCGAGACACAAGTTCCAATGGATGAATATCAAGTCTTTGAAATCGGAGCTTAATACCTACTTCCACCAAGACTAAAAAAGGCTCTGGCGGGCTATGGTTTCTTCTTCCCAGAACCATAGTCTGTCAGGGCCTTTTTTCCTCCCATACTCTTTGCTTTGGATACGATACTCCACAAGTCGGTTATTTTATTCCGTCATCAGATAAGGAGCTCATATGTCTGCAAACACGAATTCCCCTATAGATTTTACGGATCGCTTTGGAAAACATTATCAAATCTCCCCTATGGATATCTTCTATGTGGAAGCTGACAATATCTATTCCCGAATCATCTGCCAGGAGCAAAACATACACATCTCTTATCCCCTTTCTTTGATGGAAGAGATTTTACCAGATTATTTTCTTCGAATCCACCGCAGTTTTTTGATCAACCGTTACTACATAACTGCTTTTCATCGGCGGACGGTCATAATGGCGAATGGCTTTCGTCTGCCAGTACCTGAGAAAAAGCATCAATGGCTGAAGCATTGTCTGGAAGAATCCGATAGCCACTCTTCCGATAATCGCTGATCCGCCAACAAATATCCTCCCGCATACGCAGCAATACTGTCAACGTTTGCGCCGACTTTTTGAGAGCTGTTTCTCCGGCACGATCCGTTATCGTCTCCATGCATTCCTGGTATCGCCTCCAACAATCTCCCTCTTTTCTCTCCAATAGTTCCTTTACTTGTACATATGCCCATTCTCCGCTAGACGCAATCGTACTCAAAGTCCGGACCAAAGATACCAAAAGTCCATTATATTTCCGATCGCGAAAGCTGTCGCGCATCATCAGCTCTATCAACCGGTCCACCTCGTCTAATAAAGATGCTTCTCTGATTTCTCCCAGCGCCGTAATTAAATCTAGATTTTCTAGTTTTCGAGGTATATAATGTCTTCGTTCAAGATAACGACGGATCCGTTCCACGCCCTCCCGATCCTGCATTTTTACTAAACAGATATCCTGCATCATTTCCTGTCCCGAATAACGCTCCACATAACTTTTCAGCTGTACTTTCAATCCCTCTTCCCGAGTGTCCGCCAAACGAGCCACCACCCAATAAAACAGCTTGCCATGCAAATCAGGAAGCAACTTTTCACATATCTCTTCCACTGGCATAAACCGGCAAACATACTCCACCGCCGCCTGACGCACCCAGGCTTTCCGCTGGCCATTTTTTGCTATTTTCACCATCTGTTCTCCAAAATCCCGAAGTTCATGACTGATAACATAACGAATATACCATAACAATTCTTCATTCCCCAGATTTTCTTGTTCCAGATTATTAAATACTTGTGCACATGCATTTTCATTTTGTTCCTCCGCACAAGACGTTTCTGCCTTTGGCAAAATCTCTTCGAATGTATCCCGGATTCCCTCCAGAACAATGGAATAAAAGTCTAAAATCACGTTTTCTTTCGATTTCGTAAGTCTCCTCTTCTCAGAAAATATCAAGTGACCTTCTACGGCTAAAATCCCCGCGCCACATTCACCGCCATAACGACCTGCCTTCGCAGCCATATTCTGCAGAAATATAGACTCCTCCCTCCCACTTAATCGCTTTTTCCATACATTACCGCTGTTCTGGACATATTCATATAAATCTGCTACGGAGTCTTGATACTGTAGATAACGATGAAGCCAGTCACATTCCGCCAACCGCACTGCTTCAACACCATGCTTCAAAAGAAACTCTTGCCATCTGGCAATCATCTTTCTTCTCAGCGTCTTCTCAAATTTATCAAACCTCCGGCTATCCCCAGGGATGAAAATCCTGCATACTTCATTTTTTCTTGTATCATAATAGGCGGCGCAAACAGCAGAAACCAGAATTTCGATCAACTGCTCTTCCATCTCTTATCCTTTCTCCCCTTATCTTTTGTTTGAATCAGTATACTAAAAAAATATTATTTTTTCAATTAATTTTAATTTTTGTTTTTCTATATTTTGATTTTTTCCTGCATATAAATATGGTATAATAAAAAAGCATACTGAGACTTGCAATGTCATTTAGATAATGAAATGAGAAAATCAGCCAAGGAAGAGGGGTGAAAAACAATGGGAAATCGTCGGTGATAGTTTGACTTTGCAGAGATTTAGAAGTCCTTAAATCCCTGAATTTGGCGTTGAAACAAAAATATACATTGTCTGAACGGAGTGAGTTTGTATATTTTCGTTTCGTTTTTAGCAAAAGTCAGGGGTTTTAGGAATTCTTAATCTCGAAACCGGAAAA
>JAAWNY010000097.1 GCA_022799175.1 Lachnospiraceae bacterium
TTGACTTTGCAGAGATTTAGAAGTCCTTAAATCCCTGATTTTGGCGTTGAAACGAAAATATACACTGTCTGAGCGAAGCGAGTTTGTATATTTTCGTTTTGTTTTTAGCAAAAATCAGGAATTTTAGGAATTCTTAATCTCGAAACCGGAAAAAGGAGCAGACCATTTCCCGGCGCTTCTCGCCCCTCTTCCTTGGCGTCCCTTTTATTATTAATCCCCACCTAAATGTCATTGACTCTGCTACACTTCTTTTTCATCTAAAATCGCTTAAAATCGCCACTGAAAATGTTTTTCAAACAATTCTTGTGCATTCTTAAGAGCCTTTTCAGGGCTGCAGATATTACTATAAGAATTTTTCACAGCCATTCCCAAAATATTTAAATATTTTCTCTCATCGAAAGGCGTCAGTTCTCGCTCAGGAAGTCGTCTGCCTCTGGCAAGGGGAAAACATCGTTCGGCCAAATTGATCCAAGGGAAATTGTTGACAACTTCATAGTTTTCATAAGTTTTTTTGCAAGGTGAAGTACTGCCAAGTAACGCAGCCGCAGAAGAAATCGGTTCACTGCACATCCATTTGATAAAGGAAAGGGCTTCTTTGGGATGGCGGGAATATCGGGATACTCCCAGGCTGCCGCCACCAATGATGGGATTCGCTCCTGGCATCATAGTATAGCCAATATTTCCCACTACATGAGAATTCTGGGCTAGGAGATCACTGGCGAAATTACTGTAAAGTATGGACATGGCAAAATTGCCAGAAGCAAAATTTCGGGCAGTGTCGACCCACCAATTGCAATAAGAAGGTGAAGTATACAGCCGAAGTTCTAAAAGTTCTTCCAGAGATTGAAGACAAGCAGCGGAATCTAGATGGATTTCTTCTTTGCTGTCATATAGATTGTCCTGGCGGCTGAACAGACGGGACATGAATTCCGTGCCAGCTACCCCGGTAGAACCCAAAGTGAGAGTAGCGCCGTAGTCAACCGGCGAAGCCGGATGAATGGATTTGGTGAAGAATGCGGCAATTCGATTGAATTCTTTAAAAGTTTCTGGTGGCTTTAATTCCGTTTTATATTGTTCATAATACATTCGTTTGTAAATGGGACTTTCAAATAAATCTTTCCGGTAGTAGAGAAGCTGTGTGCTGGGGGTGGAAGGCAGCGCATAGATCTGTCCGTGAATTCGGCTGTAATGTTCCGGAACACCATTTAAAAAGGCAGAAAGGCCAGAACCAATATCCGGATCAATCTCAGTCAAAGGCAAGAGCAATTTGTCAGCGAACCAGGAAAGCCAGGTCACATCTAGACGAAGAATGTCAAAACTGGAACCAGCATTCAGGGCATTGAATGCTTCATAGATCTCGTCATAGGAATAGATGCAGATATTAACTGGAATGTTGCTTTTTTTGGTATATAATCGGGTGAAATTTTGCATAATATAGGCTTCCGGACTGTCCAAAGTAATCACGTTCAGAGAACAGGAACTTTTTGGCACAATGATATTGGCATGCCAGTTTCGGAAACCGTTACCTTCTAGGTAGGTTACTTTGTGTGTATCCTCTCTTTTCTTTAAGGTTTTGCGGATCAGGCGTTCAGCAGCTTGTTTTCCCAAAAGCCGGTAGTCCATCTCATATTTGATAAAGTCATTTTCGGGCATAGTAAAAATAGGAGATACCGTATAAATCTCCGGACATTGACTGGGATCATAAAAGGTCAGACAAATATCTTTGACACCTTCGGCAAAACCGTAATTGGAGATGCAAAAAGCTTGGGGCATGGGCTGATTGAAGATTTGCATAATATTTTGATAACGCCGAAAAAAATCTGTCTGTATGTGGGTGATCTGACAGTCAGATCCCTCCATGACAGTCAGAAAACTATGATAAAAATCTGCTTCGTTCGAATGACTCAGATTTCCTGTCAGAAGGCAGATATGTTCAAAGCCTCGGGAGAGGGCTTTTTTGGCCAGTCGGCGTCCGGCAGCCTGATAATTAAATCCGATAAAATCGGCGGCGCATAAGGGGCGACGTTCCACAAAAAGAAGCTCTGGTTCCATGGTTAAAGGAGAAGCATTTTTATTCTTATAGACGGAATCCTCATAAGGAGTACCGGCCACGATGGATAGACAAGCGATGCCCTTTACCAGAAGCGGCCGAGTTTCCATGAGAGCCTCGCCTTCACTTTCAGGAATATTTTCATTGGTGAGATATCGTGTTACCGAAAAGCCCTTGCGTCGGGCGTAGCTTTTGAAAGCAGAATAAAAGTCTTCGTATTGTCGGGCTCGAGAAGAGTCCGGCATGATCACAGCCAGAGAATCACTGAGACCCTTGCGCAGTAAGGCGGCGCGCTCATTGGGAACATATCCTAGCTGGCTGGCAGCATCCAGGACTCGTTTGATTTTCTCGCTGCTGACATTTCCTTTGCCATTGAGTACGTTGGAAACCGTGCCTTGAGCAACGCCTGCCTGTTTGGCAATATCTTTGATTGTGACCATAATTTCCTCCTGTTCTGTGACAGAACACTCAGACGCAAAAGCGAATGAGATGATTCTGTTCAAATAATACCATGTGTGCTCTAAAATGGCAATCATTAAATAATTAGTGAAAAGAATAATTGAATAGTGTTCAAAATAAATAAAAGAAGATAAGGGGATATAAAAAGAAAAATTCGGCAAATAAGTGAAATGCTTCCTTGAATAATCCTAAAAAAATAACAAAATGACGAATGAATTAGTAAAAAACGGTATAAAAATAATTGACACGTTTCAAAAATAGTGTTATAATCCGATTATCAGTTCAATGAGAGATTTCCTATAATACAAGGAGGAGTAAAACATGAGAAAGAAAATCGCATTGGTTACGGCGGCCAGTCTGCTGGCATCAGTTGTTGCTTTAAGTGGCTGCGGAAACAGTGGCGGCGGAAATGATGCCCCCCCTAATACGCAGGCGGCAGGTGCAGGTACAACAGAGACGAAGGCAGAAGGCGGGGGAGATGCCGGAAGCAAGGATGCCCTTCATCTGACCTTTTATTATCCGGTTAATGTAGGCGGTTCTGCAGCACAACTGATTGAAGCTCTGTGTAATGATTTTAATGCTGAAAATCCAGATATCGTGGTAGAGCCGGTTTACACCGGAAACTATGATGATACAGTGACAAAACTTCAGACAGCCGTGCAAGGAGGAACGCCTCCGGAGGTGTTTGTAAGTCTGGCAACCCAGCGTTTTACCATGGCGTCCACGGGTATGGCGATGCCGTTGGATGATTTGATTGCGGCGGATGCAGACGGCCAGGAATATATCGATGATTTTCTTCCGGGATTTATGGAAGATTCCTATGTGGACGGACAGATCTATTCAATTCCTTTCCAGAGAAGCACCATGGTAATGTTCTATAATAAAGATGCGTTTAAAGAAGTGGGACTGGATCCGGAGAAGCCGCCGACAACCTGGGAAGAGTTGGTGGAATACGGGCAAAAGCTGACCAATGAGAATCGTTACGGTGTCGGTTTGGCTTTGAATTCTGGTTCTGCACAATGGGCATTCACTGGTTTCTGTCTTCAGAACAGTGAAAATGGTGAGAATCTGATGACCGAAGATGGCAAACAGGTGATGTTTGATACACCAGGGAATATTGAGGCACTTCAGTTCTGGTTGGATCTGCAGAATAAATACGAAATTATGGCTCCAGGTATTGTTCAGTGGACGGATCTTCCTACTCAGTTTTTGGCAGGTGAAGTGGCAATGATCTATCATACCACTGGCAATATGGCAAATATCAGTCAGAATGCGGAGTTTGATTTTGGCACCTGCTTCCTGCCTGGAGGCAAGCGTCAGGCAGCACCTACCGGCGGTGGTAACTTCTATATCTCCAATGGCCTTTCTGAGGAACGAGTACAGGCAGCTTGGAAGTTTATTCGCTTTATGACCGAACCGGAACGTGCGGCTCAGTGGTCTTTGGATACTGGTTATGTTGCGACTAGACAGTCCTGTTTTGAAACAGAGCTTTTGAAAAATTATTATGAAGAGTTGCCGCAGGCAAAAGTGGCTTATGAGCAAATCGACATTGCGAAGCCTGAGCTGACCACCTACAATGCAGCTGAGATTTGGAGAATATTAAATGATAATATTCAATCAGCAGTAGTTGGAGATGCGACTCCTGAGGAAGCGTTAAAGGCAGCTCAGGAACAGGCTACAGAGATTTTGGCAGAGTATCAGTAAACGTTGCACATACACAGGAAGGAGCCTCGGCTCCTTCCTCTACTATCACGCAGGTATTGAATACCAACCAACTATGAACGTTTAATAAAAGGAATGGGTATGAAAACATATACAAGAAAACAACGGGAATTGAAAAAAAATCTTGTGGGATGGCTGTTGGTAGCGCCCTCGTTGATATTTATGACATGTTTTACCGTATGGCCAATATTCCGCAGCATTTATTTAAGTCTTACAAAATACCGGATGGGAATGGCGAAGCCGGAGTGGATCGGATTTGAAAATTATATCAATCTTTTTCATTCTGGTCTGTTTTGGAAAGTAATGGGGAACACACTATATTTCGCGTTGATTACTATTGTTCCCAGCATGGTGGTAGGACTGTTTTTAGCAACGATTGTCAATCGCAAAAGCCGTCTGACCGGATTTGTGCGTACTGCTTATTTTTATCCGGTAATTATGCCGATGATCGCTATCGCGAGTATTTGGATGTTTATCTATATGGCGAAAAACGGTCTCTGGGATCAGTTGCTGGTAAGTTTTGGGCAAAAACCTATGAATATTCTTTCCAGTAAAAAGACGGTACTGCCTGCCATGGCAGTCATGTATGTTTGGAAAGAGGCTGGGTATCTGATGGTGTTCTTCTTGTCTGGTATACAGAGTATTTCTGAGGAGGTTAATGAGGCAGCAAGAATTGATGGTGCCGGGGCCTGGACCATTTTCCGCCGAATCACATTGCCGTTGCTGGCTCCGACCTTTTTATTCGTGTCTACCATTGCTCTGACCAACAGTTTTAAACTGGTGGATCATGTGGTAATCATGACGGAAGGAGCTCCGAATAATGCATCTACTTTGCTGCTGTATTACATTTATCAGCAGGGCTTTACGAATTTTAACTACGGTGTATCTTCTGCGCTGACGACGGTCATGCTGCTTCTTCTAATGATAGTGGCATTGCCCCGTTTCTTGAGCCAGGATAAGAAGATACATTATAATTAAGGAGGGAGAGACCATGAAAAAGAAGAAAGCAATCAGCGCGGTAATTACCGTGTTTGCGGTGGTTCTGGGACTACTGTGGCTGATCCCCTTAATTTGGCTCGTGGGAACAGCATTTTCTGTGCCTTCCTTCCATATGACCTTGTTCCCGACGACGTCATTCACACTTGACAATCTGAAATATGTCTGGAATGCAATTCCTTTTGGGACTTATTATATCAATACGCTGATCCTAGTAGTATGTACCTTCGTTGTGCAGTTTGTTACTTCTACCATGGCGGCGTATGCGTTGGGAGTAATGGATTTTAAGGGTTCTGCTCTGGTATTTGCAGTAATATTCATGCAGATTATTATCCCTAATGATGTGTTGATCACGCCAAACTTCATGACTTTATCGGAATTAAAGCTGGTGGATACCAAGATTGGTATGATGTTACCCTTCTATGGAAGCGCTTTGGCAATTTTCCTCTTGCGGCAACATTTCAAATCCATTCCCAAGGCACTAGCGGAAGCGGCCAGAATTGACGGGGCGACTACCTGGCAGACCATCTGGAGAGTTTATATGCCATGTGCGAAACCGGCATATCTTTCCTTCGCAGTAATTTCTGTCAGCTATCACTGGAATAACTATCTGTGGCCGCTGATTGTGACGAATTCTCCGGCAAACCGGACCTTGACGGTGGGACTTGCCATATTTGCAAAATCAAAGGAGGCCAATATGCAGTGGGCAAATGTCTGCGCAGCGGCTTTCATTATTATCATTCCTCTGTTGCTGGCTTTCTTCGTTGCCCAGAAGCAATTTATGAGCAGCTTTGTAAGTGCAGGAATCAAGGAATAGACCCGGAGGTAGGCATATGGAGTTGAAATTTCTAGGAAAAGGCAGCGCATTCTATCCGGTGTATGGCAATACCGGGGCGTATATGCTGTATGGGAAAGAATTGTATCTGATCGATTGTGGGGAGACTGCATTTGATCAACTGTACCGACGGATTAGGCTGGATGAGATCGAGAAGGTATACGTGCTGCAGACACATCTCCACGCAGACCATGTAGGCAGTTTAGGCAGTTTGATTTCTTACTTTCACCATATTTTGAACCGGCAGGTGATGGTTATTCATCCACAACCGACGATTACGCAGTTATTGACTCTGGAGGGAATTGATCCGCGGGGATATATATATGAACAGTTCCTTCCAGAAAACGCCGCCGGGCTTCATGCAGAGCCAGTTGAGGTAAAACATGCCACTGACATGAAATGTTACGGCTATGTCATTACTGATCAAAACGAGAGTATTTATTATAGTGGCGACTCTTCGGAGTTGCCGCCAGAGATTCGTAAGCGCTTCTTAGCAGGGGAGATTCAGCGAATTTATCATGATACTGCTTCCGAAGACCTTCCGAATCCGTCCCACTGCTATTATGGGAAGATGGAAGAATGGATTCCCAAAGAGAAACGGAGCCAGATTTATTGTATGCATTTGGATAGCCCATGCGAAGACATGTTAAGGAGCAGAGGATTTTCGCTGGTGGAAGTAGAGGAAAAAGCGTTTCAAGAATGAAATTGCCAGGAGGAAATCCCCATGATGCCTATCATTTTTAAAGCAATACAAGACGCGATTCACGTAGATAAAGAGACTGGCACCTCCGTAGACTATTATATTTTCAACGAATATGAAATTCACGTCAACCAGGTCCATCCCCATACCATACAGGAATGGCACAGCCACTCCCAAATTATTGAAACATTGCTGGTTACAAAAGGAAAGCTGCTCTGCCGGTATCTAGACGATGACGGTAGAGAAAAAGCAAGAACCATGGAAAAAAATGATCTCGTTCAAGTCGGCACAAGCATTCATACCTTTGAAAATGACACCGATGAGATTGTAGAATTCATTGTTTTCCGCTTTGTTCCAGACGGTACCGATAAACGGACTCTTATCAAAAATGATAAAAAACCAAGAATAAAGTCAGTGTCATTTAGATAAGTAATGGAAAAAGGTACGCCAAGAAAGAGGGGCGAGAAGCAACAAGAAATTATCTGCTCCTTTTTCCGGTTTCGAGATTAAGAATTCCTAAAACCCCTGACTTTTGCTAAAAACGAAACGAAAATATACAAA